>DASYOY010000050.1:0-9165 GCA_036007245.1 Actinomycetota bacterium
AACGTCTGCTGGAAGCCGAGCGTGAACGCGCTGATCTCGTAGTTGTTGAACGACCAGGTGAACGCGAAGATCGCGCTCGCGGCCAACGCGGGCGCGATGTGGGGCAGGATGATGTAGCGGAGCACCTGCATCCGCGAGCAACCGAGGTCGATCGCCGCCTCCTCCTGCACGCGCTGGAACCGGAACAGCTGCGCGCCCACGATGGCCGTGACCAGCGGGAACGTGCAAACGACCTGCGTCGCGATCACCGTGTTCAGCGATAGATCGACCTTGAACCGCACGTAGAACATCAGCGCGGCGATCCCGATGATCAACCACGGCAGGATCAACGGGGCGCCGACCAGACCGGCCACGGCCGGACGCGCGCGGAACCGGAACCGGGTGAGACCGAACGCGGTCAGCGTGCCGAGCACGAGGCAGATCGGCGCGACGATGCATGCCACGACGATCGAGTTCACGAGCGCGTCGTGCAGCAGCTGGTCGTGGAACGCGTCGGTGTACCAATGGAACGTCACGCCCTCGAGCGGGAACGCGAGCACGTTCGAGTCGTTGATGCTGAAGAGCATCAAGATCACGAGCGGGCCGAACAGGACGAGGTAGACGACGAAGAGGAACGCGCGCCACGACCAGGTGACGGCGTGCGAGCGGAACCGCACGCCCGCGGTCGGCGGGATGGCGGTCACCACAGGGGCGGTCGCGCGCTCCGCGACGTTGGTCGCCATGGCCCCTCCCGGACCTAGCTCGCCTTCACTTCGGTCCAGGCCGCGACCCACGCATCACGGTTCTCGGGCGGGCTCGCGGGGATCGCGTTCTGCAGGTGGAACGGCGCGTCGAGCGAGGCCTCCTGGATCAGCTGCGGCGATGCGAGTTTGAGCGTCTTCTCGTTCGCGATCTGGTAGTTCCAGTGCTGCGCTTCGTACAGCTCCGCCTCGGGGCTGGAGTAGTAGTTGAGCAGCGCGTAGACCGCGTCGAGGTTCTGGGGAGCGACGTTCGGCGTCATCCCGTAGCCGCATGCCCACAGGAACTGGCCTTCCTTCGCGACCGCGAACTTCGCGTTGACCCCTTCTTGCTGCAGGGCCTTAGCGGTGTCCGGGTAGCCGGAGCTGATCACGATCTCGCCGGACTTGAACAGCGACTTCACCTCGGCGTCGCCCTTCCAGAAGGTGCGGAACTGCGACTTGTGGTCGATCAGGAACTGCTTCACCTGATCGATCTGGGTCTGATCCATGTTGATGGGGTCCTGGATCCCGAGCGTGAGGGCGCCGATCATGAACGCGGTGACGGCGATGTCCTCCATGCCGGCGCGGCCCTGCCACTGTGGGTCGAACAGGTCCGCCCAGGAGGTCGGCGGCGTCGTGACGACGTCGGCGTTGTAGACGATGCCCGAGGTCCCCGCGTCGACGGGCACCATGTAGATCCCGCCGTTGTACTGCACGCCCGGCAGTTGCTGCATCGACGGGAACAGGTCGTTCCAGTTCGTCAGGCGGCTCTGGTCGAGCGGTGCGTAGATCCCTTTCTCATCCATCTCGAGGGTCGCCTCGTCGACGCAGCTGTTCACGACGTCTGCGTCGAAGCCCGCCTGGATCTTCGCGATCGCCTCCTCGTTCGAGCCCATCGATGAGGTCTCAAGGGTGATGTTCGGGTACTGCTGCTGGAAGGCGGCCAGATAGCCGGGATCGAACCCATCGGAGTAGCTCAGTAGCCGGATCGTGCCGGTGATCGACGACGGGTCGACCGAGCCGTGCGGCCCGCTCGGCGGCGCCGAGGAACCGCCGCCGCACGCCACACCCACGAGGGCGATCGCGATCGCAGCCGCACCCGCACGCACCCACCGTCCCATCGCAGACCCCTCCTCGTGCATCGTTCCACCGTCGCGCATCGCAGGGCGTCCGCGACCGGGGCGAACCTAGGTCAGGCGGGGTAGATTGTCAACGGTTGACAAGAATACGGGTCGGTCACCCGGCGTCCGCGGACGAGACGACGCCCGCGATCAGGTCGCCCGCCTCCTCCGCATGCTCTGCGAACAGGCGCGCAGCCTTGTCCTCGTCGCCGGATGCGATCGCGTCGACCAAGGGTCGGTGCTGTCGCGACACCTCATCAAGCGAACCCAAGACGTCGCCGTCGAGGCGGAGCAGGGCGCGCAGGGTCGGGACGTATCGGTCGAAGACCTCCACGATCCTGGCGTTGCCCGACAGTTCGCAGAGGCCCTGATGGAACGCCAGGTCGGCGCGGGAGACCGCGGCCGGATCGCCGGTTGCGACCGCCGCGTCGATGCCGTCCGCGAGCGTGCCGAGCGTGGTGAGCGCGCCGGGGTCGGGGTCGCGCGCGAGCGTGCGGGCGGCGCGGCTCTCGAGCGCCGCGCGCAGCCCGTAGATATCGCGCACGTCGTCGGCCGACATGCTCACCACGAACGTGCCGCGTCGCGGCTCCTCCTTCAGCAGCCCTTCGGCGCGGAGCAACTTGAACGCCTCGCGCACCGGGCCGCGGCTGATCGCGAGCTGCTCGGCGATCTTCGCCTCGACCAGGTGCTCGCCTTGGCTGAACCCGCCGGACAGGATCTGCTCGCGGATCCGGTCGGCCGCGTCCTCGGCGAGCGAGCGCGGCGCGGTCAAGGGCTCGAGGGTCGTGCGGTCGTCCATCTCGGCGCGAAGCATAGCGCGATGTCGACAGTCGACCGACGACCGGTCCTGGTCCTAGCCCTCGCCGCGGGCACGCTTCATCGCCGCGTTGACCTCATCGACGTCCAAGGTCATCGCGAAGAACCCGATCTCAGCCTCGTACACGGCCGGGTCGGCTTGCGCCTTCACCTCGTCCTCGAACACGTGCAGCACCGGGAGTCCCAACTGGACCCCCGCCAACGGACCCACCCAGGCCGGATCGCCGTCGCGGACCGTCGCGGCGGCCACCTCGACCGCTTCCGCGTCGGCCGCCCCGAGGATCACGACGATGCCCTCGGCACCGCGCTCCTCGACGATCCGCTTGATCAACGCCTGGTTATCCGGGTCCATGGCGCCCGAGGCCGTTCAGACGAAGCACTCCGTGCGCGTCTCGATCACCTCGGCGCCCGCACTGCGCGCCACCGCGGCTATCGCCTCGCCGGGAACGCTGTCGCGTTCGCCGAGCGCGATCACCCATCTGCCTTCGAGCTGCATCCGTCGTCTCACCTCCTTCGGGTCTGCTGCCTGCGTGTCACGTTGCTTGCCGCAGGTGCTCCGGGACCGGCGGGCCGACCGCCGGCGCGCCATCGAGCAGCCGTCGGATCGCGTGTTCGATCTGGTCGGGCGTCGTGCCGTTGCTCGTCAGCCGCTCCACCTCGACCCCGTCGCGCATCGTGAGATACGCGGGCAGGCCGGCGACCCGGAGGTCGCGGCACACCTTCCGGTTCTCGGGCGCGTTGACCGAGATGAAGCGCACGCGGTCGCCGTAGCGCTCCGCGAGCGTCTCCACCGCCGGCATCAGCGCGAGGCACGGTTGGCACTGCGGTCCCCAGATGTCGACGAGCACATGGCCGCTGGCCGCGAGCTCCTCGAACGTGTCGACGGTCGCTTCGATCACGGTCTCCGTATCTCCTCTCAGACCTCCAACGTGACGGACGCGCCGTCCCACAACCGAGTGAGCCGGCCGAGGAACAGCGAGCCCTTCGCGATGAGCATCGTTCGGTGCAGGTCGCCGCTCGCCATGCGTGCGAGCGCATGCGGAAGCCACGGAACCGCGCTCGCGATGTGTCCTTGCGTCGGCGCGAAGCCGGGCATGCCGTGCTCGCGCGCGAAGGTGAGGATGGCGCTCCGGTCGAGCTCGCCCCGCACGACGCCGAGGCCGGCGAGCATCCGGTAGTTGCGGTCGGCGACGTCGCCGCCGCCCTGCGGCTCGGTGATCTCGGGGTTGTGGATCTCGGTGGCGTACGTGCCGATGTCGGTGATCGCGATGCCGAGCGCGTCGAGGGGATCGCCCACGAGGGCCGTGAGCTGCGCTTGCGGCGCGGCACCGGCGCCCACCGGCATCTTGCCGATCGCGTCGGCGCGGACGACCGGTCCGTTCGATCCGTCGGCCGGCTCGAGGAGGATCGCGATGCCCGCGAGCACATCCTCGAGGATCGGATAGCCCGCCGACAGCGCGCCCTCGAACTTCATGCCGAGCTTCGCGAGCGAGCCACCCGCCACGACGAGGACGCGCTGTTCGATCCCAGCTTCGATCAGCGCGGCCGCGACGGCGATCGCGTGGACGGGCGCTGCGCAGAACGACTTCACGTCGATCGCGCTCGCGGCGGTCAGGTCGCACGACTCGGCGATCGCCTTCGCGACGTTGCCGCCCCCACGCTGATAGCGATCGCCCACGGCTTCCTCGCCACAGCCGATCGCGTGCGTGATCGTCGCCGGATCGACGCCCGTGCGCCGGAGAAGATCGCGGAGCGCGCGCACGCCGCTTGCTTTGATCGCGAGGTTCTCGAGCAAGACGTCGGCGGCGAGTGACGGGTCGGCCTCGTGGTCGGCACGGATCCAGCCGACGTCGCGACCGCCGTCGGTGAGCGCCAGGGCCCCTTTTGGCACCGCGCCGTCGTTGTTCATCAGGTCGAACTGGTCCGCCTCGCGGAGTGCTCGATAGAAGTCGGTCTGCGTTCCGATGTCGCCGAACGTGCCCTCGTGGGGCGCGTCGTCGACCGGCTGCTTCCACCACGGGCGCTCGCGATCCCACAGGTCCTCGGGGCGGAGATTGCCGATCACGACCTGGTTCGGCGGATAGGCGACGGCGTCGTCGAAGGTCCGGAGCGACGTCGCGATCTCCGGCCACCGGTGCGTTTCGCGGCGCGGTTTCGATCCGTAGCGCACGAGGTCGGGGGCGTGATCGAGCACGAGCGAGGTCGCGACGACGGCGGCGCGCGCGCTCATCCGTCGATCTCCCAGACGGAGCGAGGCGCGACGTCGGTCGCCAGCATGTCGACGGCTCGGTCGAGGATGCGGACGCGAAGCGCGCGCTCGTCGCCTGCGGCGAGCGAGGGGTCGCCGGTTGGGTACGTGATCGCGACGCCGCGCACGACCCGGTTCGCCCCGACCATCTGCGCGATGGTCGGGAGCGCCGTGATGAACACGGTCGGGATGCCCATCCGCTCCAACTCCTTCGTAAGCGTTGCCCCGCAACGCGTTCCTGTGCCTCAGGTGCCGGTCAAGATGACCGCGTCGACCCCCGCGTTCCGGAGCTCGACCCCGATCTCCTGGCCCATCCGGGTCGACACCGCCACGGGTGTATCGACCCCCGTCGTGGTGAAGAACTCGTCGTAGATCTGCCCGATCCGCCCCGCCGCAACGAGGGCGCGCGCAGCGTCCAACGGCACGAGACGGTCGGGGTCGCGGTTCGCCTCGGTCGTGTCGAAGCCCGCGTGCACCGAGAGGTAATCCTCGGGCGCAAGCTCGGCGCGATCGCCGATCGGGTAGCGCAGCCAGACGTTCGCGTGCCGCGTCGGGAGGCGATCGGGGTTACCTTGCGGAACGCAGCCCGCCTCGGTCACGAGCGCGACGAGCGCCGTCGATGGATCGGGCAACGGATCGGGCGGCGCGACGCGGTCGGTCGGCGGCGCGATCTCGGTGCGCACGTCGCCGGCGAGCTTCGCGAGCACCAAGCCGATCGCACGCTCGGCCCCGAGCTCGTCGGAACGGATGTTCACGCGGAGACCACGCGGCAGGTAGCCCTCCTCTTCCGGCGAGCCGACGGGTTCACCCGAGGCAAGCCGCGAGGCGAGTGAGGCGACGAGCGGGACGGCGTCGCGCATCCCTGCCACGTTGGCTGTGGTCGGGACGATGTACGCGGCGCCTTCGCTCGCGAGCACGCCGGGCGAGTCGGGCGTCATCGCTGCGACGACCGCCGTCCCACGCCGGCCGAGCTCGCGCGCGAGGACGCCGCACGCGTATCCGTACCGACCCGAGCCGAACGAGGGGCCGCAGACCACGACGTCCGCGCCGGCGTCCTCGATCCAGGTGAGCAGCGTCGCGAGACAATCCGCTTCGTGCAGCGCGAACCGGTCGTCGCCGCACGCCACAGTCAGATCGATCGGCAGCCCCGCGGCGACGAGCGCCCTCCCCGGCCCTTGCGGACCATCGAACCGGACGGGCTCGTGATCGGCGGCCTCTTCCCCGCCGAGCCCCGCGAAGAACTGGTTGACGTAGTGGATGACCGTCATGCCGGCACCGCCGTCCAGGATCCGTCCCCCGTCTCCACGCAGCTGCCGAGGTAATGCACCATCGCGATCGCGCGACCGGCCTCGCCGTCGCCACCGCCGACGATCCGATCCGGGGTCCAGGCGGGCACGAGCTCGTCCTCGTTCCCGGTGCTGACGAGGCAGTCCGCCTCTGCGACGTGGTCGGTCAGGCCGCCGTTCGTTTCGCACACGAGCGCCGTGGTCGCGATGCCGCGCGACTCCAGCGCGCGCACGGTGAGCATCGTGTCGGTGTGCGAGTTCCCCGAAGAGAAGGTCGTGCAGATCGCGCCGGCCGCGCCGAGTTCGGTCGCCAGCGCTGCCGAAGCCTCGGCGCCGCGCCGCTTCGCCGCGGCGGTGTCCAGATAGCCGGGCGCGAGGATCAGCCCCGCGAACCGCAGCGTGTCGCCGTGTGCGCGCTCGAGTGCGCGCACGAGCGCGAGGTCTTGATAGTTGGCCGTCGTGTTGCGGACGCCCGGCCAGTCGTAGGCGCCGTTGGTCAGCCGCCCGGCGGTGAGCCAGGCCGGGTCGATCACCTTCGGCATCAGGTCGCGGAGGTCCGCGCCATCGAAGAACGTGTCGGTGAGCGGGCCCTCGGACGCGACCTGCAAGATCGCGCATACGGCGGGAAGGCCTGGATCCGCATCCGCCGGCGTTCCGACCCGTCGAACGTCGTCGGCGACCGCGTCGAGCGTCGTCGCCGCGAGCGTTCGTGCGATCTCGAGCGCTGCGCGCCGGATCGCGGCGTCTGCGTCCGCGATGGAGGCGCCGCGCGCCGGCACGCAACGCAGCACGATGTTCGCGGTCGACCCCCATGGGCTCCGGTCCCGTCCCGGCCCTGCCATGTCCACGTAGGACGGAGGGAACTCCTCGGGACCCACCAGACCAGCCGCCCTCCAATCGCAGACCGGCAGAACCGTGACGCCGTCGAGCCGGTGGATCCGCGGGCGCGGCGTGCCGCTCCAGGATCCGCCGAGCACACCCGGAAAGGTCGCAGTGGGATCGTCGGCCCGGACGTCGGGCACCACGGCATCGAGCACGTTCGTGATCCGGACGCGATCGCCGGGACGGACGACCTCGACCGTGGCCTCCGCCAGCGCCGGTTCTCCGGCTCCGACCGCGAGCTGCGGTGACGCCACAAGCAACGTTGCGCCGTCCCGCCCTGTCAGGGTTCCTTCGACGACCTCGTCGATCGCGAACGCCGCGATCTCGAGATCAGCGCGGGTATGTGACAAGCCCTGGGAGCTTACGCCCCGTCGGCCTCGTCCGGAAGAGGCGGCGCCGCGGACCGGTCGTACCAGTCGCCGCCGCCGAGCTCACCGCCATCGACGATGATCGTCTGCCCGGTGATCCACGCGGCGTCGTCGGACGCGAGGAACAGCACAGCCATCGCCTGATCGCGCGGCGAGCCCGCGCGTCGCAACGGGATCTTGCGGAGGTACTCACGCTGCAGTCGCGCCTCGTTCGCGTCGGCCGCGATCTCCGCGGCGCCCTCCGGCGTCACCGTCTGTCCTGGCGCGACGGAGTTCACGCGGATGCCGAGGTGACCCCATTCGTGCGCGGCCGCCTTCGTCAAGGCGACGAGCGCTGCCTTCGACGCGTTGTACGCGGCCTCGGGCGACTCGTTCTTGAAGGCATTGGCCGAGGTGATGTTCACGATCGCGCCGCCGCCGTGCTCGGCCAGATGCGGCGCGATCGACTGCATCGTCACCATCGGCGCGCGTGCGTTCACGGCGAATGTGCGGTCGAAGGTCTCGCGCGTGACGTCGAGCAGCGGGCCGTCGGGCATCATCCCTGCGCAGTTCACGAGGACGTGGATGCGACCGAACGCCTCGAGGGCGGCCGGTACCAATGCCCGCGTCTGATCGAAATCCGCGAGATCGACGGTGTGTGTCTTCACACGCTCCGGCGCGAGCGCGGCTGTTCCACGCAGACCCTCCTCGTTGATGTCGGCGGCGAACACCGATGCGCCCTCGTCGAGGAACGCCTGCACGATGCCGCGCCCGATCCCCTGCGCGGAGCCCGTGACGATCACGGTCCGGTCCGCGAACCGCATCACGGCACCTCGGGGTAGTGGAGCGGCGCGCCGGCGACGCCGAGGTCCGCCCAGGACAGGAACCGGTCGCCCACGTTGGCGATCACCGCTCGACGCAGGCCCTCACCGACGAACACCATGTTGGTCGGCGCGTCGAAGGTCGTGGCGAGGTGGTCGTCGATCCGCAGCACCTCACGGCCGTCGGGGTCGAACCGGACCAAGCCGTCCGGGCGATACAGCGTGGCCCACACGTGCCCGTCGGCGTCGAGCGCCAATCCGTCGGCGTCGGTGTCGGGAAGCTCCGCGAACAACGTCGCGGGTCCTGCGCCGTCCGGCTCGATCGGAACGCGCACGATCCGTTGTGCGTGCGATTCGATCACGAGCATCGCATCACCGCCGGGCACCACGGCCATGCCGTTCGGGTACTCGACGACCTCGTCGCACCACCGCTCGGTGACGCCGTCCCGGATCCTGACGATCTCCGGGTTGCCGTCACCGCCGGAACACGTCACGTAGAGCGAGCCGTCCGGCCCGAAGGCAGCCACGTTCGGCTCATCGAGCTCGCCGCCCCCCACCCCGCGGGCGAACACCTCGATCGTCTTGGTCTTGGGGTCGATCCGCGCGATCTCGCCGTTCCCGTCGTCGCAGGCGTAGACGCGACCGTTCCCATCGACCGCGATGCCCAGCATCGAGCCACCGGTCGCGCCGAGCTCCTCGACCTCGCCATCGAGCGAAACGCGGTAGAACTCGCCGCCTTCGCCGCCCGCGTACACGTGGCCGTCGACCGGGTTCCACGCGACGCCTTCCGGATGGTTGAGGCCTTCGGCGAGCACCTCGAAGCGGTCGATCACGTGGCTCCCTCCATCGCAGCGAGCTCTTCCTCGATGACCCCGTAGGCCATCCGCAGGGTCTCGACGGGCAGGACCAGCGACGGCTGGATGTT
>DASYOY010000051.1:0-18656 GCA_036007245.1 Actinomycetota bacterium
TGGCAACCGCGGTGACGTGCAGGTCCCAGGCCGAGGTGACGGACGCGATCAGGTCGGGGACCGTCGCGAGCCAGTCGTCGGCCTCGCCCCCAACCCGAACGCGGACCGCCGCTTCGAACCGCTCGAGCGGGTCGGTCGAGATGGGGTCGGCCATCGGCCCAGCAGCCTACTTGCCTACCCTCGCAACCGCGCGCCACTGGTTCGGCCGTCCGGACGAGGCCGGACCGGCCGAAGGACCGATACGCCCGCGCCCGCCCGGATGCCGATACCTCACACGTCCTTGGCGGACGAGACACGAGGAGGGTTGGTATGCGTCAGTGGGAGCTGTTCGGGATCACCGACGATGACCCCTACTGGACACCTCCGCCCGTCGCCTCGCGGCCGATCGAGACGGTGCGCTTCGTACCGGACATCGACGACGAGGAAGACGCGGCGTTGGTCCCCGAGCCCGCGGCCTGAGCGCAGGCTCGGTTATCCCGGGAAGGTCCCGGCGGCGTCGAGCACGCGTTCGAGCTCGGCGTCGCCGTGGGCTGTCCCGAGCGTCCACAGCTCGTAGCCGGACGGCGGGAGCGCCACGCCCCGGTCGAGCAGATGATGGAAGAAGCGTGCGTAGCGCTTGTGATCGGCGGCGTTGGCTCCGTCGAAGTTCGTGACCGGCCCCTCGCTGAAGAACACGCTGAACAGCGAGCCCGACCGGTTGATCGTCGCGGGGATGCCCTGTGCGTCGAATCTGGCGCGCAGCCCGTCGATCAGCGTGTCGGCGGCGCGCTCCAGCCCCGGGTACGGGTCGGTCGTTCGCGCGAGGTCGAGCGCGGCGATCCCCGCCGCCACCGCGACCGGGTTCCCGCTCAGCGTTCCGGCTTGATAGACGGGTCCGACCGGCGCCAACTGCTCCATCAGATCGCGGCGCCCGGCGAACGCGGCGCACGGGAACCCGCCGCCCATCACCTTGCCGAGCACCGTGAGGTCCGGCGTCACACCGACCACCGACTGCGCGCCGGCATACGCGCGCCGGAACCCGGTGATCACCTCGTCGAGGATCAACAGCGCGCCGTGCGCGGTGCACAGCTCGCGCAGCCGCTCGAGGAACCCGTCGGCCGGCGGCACCACGCCCATGTTCGCGGCGACCGGCTCGACGATGACGGCGGCGATCTCGTCACCGCGCGCGTCGAACAACGCCGCGACCGCGTCCGCGTCGTTGTACGGCGCGCTCAACGTGTCGTGCGCCGCCCCGTCGGTGACCCCCGGCGAGCCCGGCAGGCCGAGCGTCGCGAGGCCGCTGCCACCGCCCTTGGCCAGCAGCGCGTCGGCGTGCCCGTGGTAGCAGCCGTCGAACTTCACGAGCAGGTCGCGGCCGGTCGCGCCGCGAGCTAACCGAACCGCCGACATCGCGGCCTCCGTGCCCGACGACACCAGCCGCACCTCGTCGACGCTCGCGATCGCATCGACGATCCGGGTCGCGAGCTCGACTTCCGCCTCGGTCGGCATCCCGAAGCTGGTGCCCCTCGACGCGGCCGCGGTGGCCGCCTCGACGATCGCGGGATGCGCGTGTCCGAACAGCAGCGCCCCCCAGGACTGCACGAGGTCGACGTAGCGCGCGCCGGTCGCGTCCTCGATCCACGCGCCCTCGCCGCGCGCGGCGAACACGGGCGTCCCGCCCACCGATCCGAACGCGCGAACCGGCGAGTCGACACCGCCGGGGATCACCGCGCGGGCGCGTTCGAACAGTTCCTCGTTGCCGGTCACGAACCCGGATGCTATCCGGTCGGTGATTGACGATGGGTTCGTCGCCGGGGACGCTTCCATCGATGCAGCCGCCACAGGAGCCGGTGCCGCCGGGCACGTCGCCCGAGGGTGTGGAGCATCTCGCGGCCGCGCTCCCCGAACGGCCCAAGCTCATCACTCCGGGCCGCATCATCATGTTGCTTCTGGCCCTCATCGGTCTGTACGTGGTGTGGCCGTCCCTGGTCGCGACGTTCGGGTCGGTGAACGAGCTGAAGCAGGTCGCGCCCGGCTGGTTCGTCGTGATGGTGGCGGCGGAGGTCGCGAGCTACGTCTGCATGTGGCTGCTGATCGGGCTGTGCCTGGAGACGAGCCGGTACTTCGCGATCGGCACGGCGCAGGTCGTGGGGAACGCGGTGAGCAAGGTCGTGCCGGGCGGAAGCCCGATGGGCGCCGCGATGCAGTTCCGGATGCTGGTCGGCGCCGGGATGGACTCGACGCGGATCGGCGCGGGCCTCGCCGCCGCTTCGCTGATCAACGTCGCGACGCTGTTCGCGCTGCCGGTCCTCGCCCTGCCGGCGATCGTCGGCGGGGTGGCCGTCGACCGCGGTCTCTGGCGCGCCGCCTGGCTCGGCGTTGCGCTGTTCGTGTTGCTCGTCGGCGGCGGCGCCGTCCTGCTGCTGCTCGACAGGCCGATCGGCGCCGTCGCCAACACGATCGAGCGACTCCACAACATGGTGCTGCGCCGAAAGCCCAAGATGACGGGGCTGGAGGAGCGGCTCACCGCCGAGCGCGACGCGGTCCGCACGACCCTCGGCGAGCAGTGGGCGCAGGCGATCTTGCGTTCGGCCGGCAACGTCTTGTTCGATTACCTGGCGCTGCTCGCCGCGCTGGTCGCTTCCGGCTCGAAGCCCACCGCGTCGCTCGTGCTCCTCGCGTACGTCGCGTCGGTCGTCCTCGGCATGATCCCGATCACGCCCGGCGGTCTGGGCTTCGTCGAAGCGGGGCTCGCCGCGATGCTCGTGCTGGCCGGCGTGCCGGGTCCGTCGGCGACGTTGGCGACGCTCGCGTACCGCCTGGTCTCGTATTGGGGACCGATCGCCGCCGGGCCGTTCGCCTACGCGCTGTTCCAACGGCGGGCCGCGCACTGGCATGCCGCCGCGCGTGCCCGCGAGACCGGCTGACCTACCGCTTCTTCCTCTTCTTGTGCTTCTGCGGCTGGTGGTGGCCGGGGAGCCCTTCGGGCGTCAGCTCTTTCTCGCGGTGATGTTCTTCGGCGACCTCCGCCGCCTGCCGCGAGCCGACGATCAACTGGATCACGACCGCCGCCGCGATCGCGACGAGGAACCCCGCGACGCCGAACGTCGTCCCGACCTTGCGGTCCAGGAGCCAGGCGACCAGCCACGCGACGCCCATCGCTGCCAGGCCGACCCAGAAGGCCTGTGCCCAGTCGATCCGGCCCGAGCCCTTGCGGGTGATCACCTGGGCGATCCAGCCGGTGCCCATCGCGATCCCGAAGAACCCGAGCAGCAGCATGGTCATGTACATGGCATGGTCCCCCTTCGCGCGCGGAGGCTAGCAGAGGTGGCGGGCCCACCCGGCGGCGGGGTAGCGTGCCCGCGCGCGGACGAACGGGGGGAGCGGGAACGTGGAGCACACCGGTGGAGGAGACCAACCGCTCGGCCCGGTCGACCCGTTGGTGGTGCCGCGGTTCGCGGGGCCTGCGACGTTCGCACGGCTGCCGCGTCTCGATCAGATCGACCGATGCGACGTCGCGGTGGTCGGTGTGCCGTTCGACGCCGGCACGACCTATCGCCCTGGCGCCCGGTTCGGTCCCGCGGCGATCCGCTCGGGCTCGCGGCTGCTCCGCGGCTACCACGCCGGGCTCGACGTGCGACCGTTCGCCGACCAGCAGGTGGCGGACGCCGGCGACATCCCGTGCACGCCGTTCGACATCGATGAGGCGATCGTGCAGATCGAGGCCGGCGCCCGGTCGTTGATGGCTGACGCCGCGATCCCGATCGTCCTCGGCGGCGACCACACGGTCGCGTTGCCGGTGTTGCGCGCGGTCCATGCGCAGCACGGCCGCGTGGCGCTCGTCCACTTCGATGCCCACCTGGACACGTGGGACACGTACTTCGGCGCGCCGTACACGCACGGCACGCCGTTCCGCCGCGCGTTCGAGGAAGGCTTGCTGGCCGCCGACCGCTGCGCCCACCTCGGCATCCGCGGTCCGTTGTTCACGGCGCAGGACCTCGTCGACGACGCCGGTTTCGGGTTCACGATCGTCGGCGCGTTCGATTACCTGACCCGGTCGGTGGACTCGATCGCGGGCGAGATCCGCGAGCGGGTCGGCGACCTTCCCGTCTACATATCGATCGACGTGGACGTGATGGATCCCGCCCACGCGCCGGGCACGGGCACGCCCGAGGCGGGCGGCTTGAGCAGCCGGGAGCTGCTCGCGACGCTCCGTGCGTTCGCGGGCATCCGGATCGTCGGCGCCGATGTGGTCGAGGTCTCACCCGCCTACGACCACGGGGAGATCACGGCGATCGCCGCGGCGAACGCGGTCTACGAGCTGCTCGGTCTGACCGCGGCCACCGCGGACTGATCAGGATCAGGCGTCCGGCTTCCGCGCGACCCAGACCTGCTCCAGCGAATCGTCGTCGTACGGCTCCCGGCGGAAGCCGCCGTAGAGGCCTTCGAGCTCGAGGCCGGCGACGTCGATCAGCCCCTCCCACTCGCGCCGGGTCGACCACCACAGCGAGAAGGTGCCGAGCCGTTCGAGATCCCGGCCGCGGATGACGTCGATCCGGCTGTCTGCCGGCACGTTGGTGGCGATCTCCCAGCGGCCGCCGGCGCGCTCCGTCCGCTTGCCGTCCAGCGCAGCGGCGAGGACTGGGCTGAACGCGAAGACGTTCCACGCGAACCTTCCGCCGGGCACAAGCGACGCGGTGACCCGGTCGAACACCGTGCGGCGGTCGGCCCACGTGGGGAGGTGGAACATCGAGCGGAACGGGCAGATCACCAGTTCGACCCGCTCGTCGAGCTGGAGCGCCCGCATATCGCCCTCGCGGAGATCGAGCGGCAGCCCCGAGCTGCGCTCGCGGGCGACCGCCAGCATCTTCGGCGATAGGTCGATGCCGATCACGCGCTTGCCGGTGCGCCGCGCGATCTCGATGGCGACGCGCCCCGACCCCACCGCGAGCTCCACGATCGGCTCCCGGGCCGCCTCGGCCAGCTCGACGTACCAGCCGACGTCGCCGGTCATGTCCGCGGCCCAGACGTCGTAGTCGTCGGCGAAGGGGTCGTAGGAGGACATGCGAGTGGAGTCTCGCACCGTAACGGTGCCAAGTGGAAGTCCGGATCAGCCGGAGCGGAGCCAGTCGGCCGCGTCGGCCGCGTGATACGTGAGGACCAGGTCGGCGCCGGCTCGCCGGATCGAGGTCAGCGTCTCGAGGACGACGCGGCGCTCGTCGAGCCAGCCGTTCGCGACCGCGGCTTTGATCATCGCGTACTCCCCGCTCACGTGGTACGCCGCGACCGGCGCGGCGCGCAACGCCGCGGCCTCGTGGACGATGTCGAGGTACGGCAGCGCGGGCTTGACCATCACGATGTCGGCGCCCTCGTCGAGATCGGTGCGGATCTCGCGGAGCGCCTCGGCCGCGTTCGAAGGATCTTGCTGATAACCCGTGCGATCCCCGAACGACGGAGCACCCTCGGCCGCCTCGCGGAACGGCCCGTACAACGCGCTCGCGAACTTCGCGGCGTACGCCATGATGGCGACGTCGGTCGCGCCCGCGCTATCGAGCGCCGCGCGGATCACGCCGACCTGACCATCCATCATCCCGCTCGGCGCGACCATGTGCGCGCCGGCCGCGGCCTGCGTCTCGGCGATCCGCCCGTACAGCGGCAGCGTCCGATCGTTGTCGACCTCGCCGTCGGGCGTGAGCACCCCGCAGTGCCCGTGGTCGGTGTACTCGTCCAGGCACAGGTCGGTACCGATCACCGCATCGTCGCCGAAGTCGTCACGCAACGCGCGGATCGCCTGCTGCGTGATCCCATCGGGGTTCCATGCCTCGGACCCCTCGGCGTCCTTGTGCTCGGGGACGCCGAACAGGACGAACGCGAGCACGCCTTTCGACCGGATGTCGGCCGCGGTCTTGCGGAGCGACTCGACCGTGTGCTGGAACTGGCCCGGCATCGACGCGATCGGAGCCGCGTCGGCGATGCCCTCCTTCACGAACAGGGGCGCGATCAGGTCGGCGGGTTCGAGCGTGGTCTCGCGCACGAGCGCGCGCAACGCCGGCGTGCGGCGGAGGCGGCGTGGCCGGTCGACGGGGAAGGCCATCAGGCCCGTAAGGGTAGCGGTCCCGCTCAGACCCTGGTGATCACGACCACCGGGATCGTGCGCTTGGCCTTCGTCTCGTAGTCGCCGAACTGGGACCACTTCGCGACCTGATCCCCGTAGAGCCGGTCCCGCTCCGGGCCGTCGTACAGGACCTCCGCGCGGCCCTTGAAGCGCTCGGTTCCGACCTCGACCTCGACGTCCGGGTTGTCGGCGACGTTGAGCATCCAGTGCGGGTGGTAGTCGTGGCCGCCCTTGGTTGCGAACACGACGTAGCGGTCACCGTCCATGTTGTACGCGAGGGGGTTGATCCGCTCCTCGCCACTCTTGCGGCCCGTGGTGTGCAGCAGCAACAGCGTGCGGCCCTCGAAGTTGCCGCCGACCTTGCCATCGTTCGCACGGAACTCCTCGATCACGTTGGTGTTCCAGCCCATCTGTGCCTCCTCTCGGGAACCCCCAGATCCAACCATGGCTCCTCACTGGGCATTCCCGCCGGTTCTCGAACCACGCCTGCTAGCGTGCGCGACCGGTGGATCCGAAGAAGCCCCACGACGGCTACCGGTCGTTCTCCTACCTGGTGGAGGGCGAGGACTACGTCGCATTCGATCTCGTCCCCGAGCTCGGGCGGGTCGAGCCGACGATCGTTCCGCTCTCCGACGAAGACGACGCCCGCGCCGAGCGGTTGCTCCGCGAGAGTGTCTGCGTGTCGCTGCATGACCATGCGGGGATCGCGCCCGCCGACTGGGACGAGAACGACGACTACATCCGCCAGGGTCGCGAGTGGTACGGGTTCGAGGGGCTCGCGGCGAGCGGCCTCGACGCCGTGTTCGAGAACTTCTTCGACGGGACGGCGACGATCACGTCGGCGAGCGGCTGGAAGTGGATCGACGTGATCCACGACGTGGGGATGCATCTGTCCGACGTTGCGCACTCGTCGGTGGTGTTCCTCGGGACGAGCGTGGCCGATATCGAGCGCGCGCACGAGACCGGCCGGATCGCGCTGATCGCCTCGATCGAGGGTGCGGCGCCGATCGAGAACGAGCTCGACCGGATCGACATCTTGTATGGGATCGGCGTACGGATGCTCGGGGTCACCTACAGCGAGTCGAACCAGCTGGGCGGCGGTCTCCGCGACCCGGGTGACGGCGGCCTGACCGACTTCGGGAAGCGCGCCGTGACGCGGATGAACCGGATCGGGATGGCGATCGACGTCTCGCACTCCGGCGACGTGACCGCGCTGCAGACATGCCACGCGTCGAGCGCGCCGGTGTTCCTGTCGCACTCGGGCGCGCGGGCGCTGTTCCCCGAGACGAAGCTGAAGGAGGACGACCTGCTGAAGGCGGTCGCCGACACCGGCGGCGTGATCGGGATCGAGGCGTCGCCGAACACGACGACCGTGCACGGGCAGCCGCATTCGCTCGAGACCGTCATGGCGCACGCGGAGTACTGCATCGACGTGATGGGGATCGAGCACGTCGGGTTCGGGCCGGACACGTTCTTCGGCGACCATGTCGAGCTGCACCGGCGGTACGCGGAGAATCTGAGCACCGGCGACCAGCCGGATCACGTCGAGATCGACTACGTCGCGGGACTCGAGAATCCGAGCGAGTTCCCGAACGTGATCCGGTGGCTCGTCGGACACGGGTACTCGGACGAGCAGATCGCGATGCTCGCCGGTGGGAACGTCATCCGCGCGCTGCGCGACGTCTGGGCGTGAGCGCGCGCTCGAGCGCGGCGAGCAGCCCGTCCGTGGTGTGCGGGTCTGCCACTGCGTGAACGGTCATGCCTGCCGCGCGTGCCTGTTTCGCGGTGACGGGGCCGATACATACGACCTTGGGCTTGCCGGCGATGGTCGTTGTGCCGAGCGCGGCTTGGAATCCACGGACCGTTGATGCGCTCGTGAACGTGATCGCATCGACCTCGCCTGCGGCGAGCGCCGTCCTGGCCTGGCGGGGCAACGTCTTCGGGAACACCGTTCGGTAGGCGTCGACGCGGGTCGGGGTCCAGCCCTTGGCGGCCAGCGCATCTTCGAGCCCATCGGGTGCGATGTCGGCGCGAGCGCACAGGACGCGTCCGCGGCCACGCGGAAACGCCCGCGCGAGACCGTCGACCGTGAACGTCTTCGGCAGGAGTTTCGGTTCGCGACGCGCCCACCGGGCGTAGGCGGCAGCGGTTCCTTCTCCGATCGCAGCGACGTCGGCCTGGACGTCAGGCGGCGAGGCGAGTCGTTCGTTCAGCATCCGAACCGTGGCCGGGGAGGTGAGGACGATCCACGCGAAGTCGCCTGCGGCGAGGTCGCGCAGCGCACGGGTGAGCTCGGCGCTCCGCACGGGCTTGAGCTCGATGGACGGCGCTGCGATGACGGTCGCGCCGCGTTGGTCAAGTAGATTGACCAATCGCTCCGAGCGGTCGATCGGCCGTGTGACGAGGATCGTCCGTCCCACGAGGGGACCGCGAGCCGTCATCCTCCGCGGACGGCGTTCAAGATCTCCCCGGCGCCCTGGTCGAGCAGCTCGGCGGTCACGTCCTTCGCCGCCTGCTCGGCATCGGCGGCCTCGGCTGTCGCGCGGATAACGCGGGACCCGTCGGGGGTCGCGACGCATGCCGCCAGCCGGACGACGTCACCGTGCACCATCGCGTAGGCGCCGAGGGGCAGGTTGCAGTCGCCGCCGAGCGCGCGCGTCAGCGCGCGCTCGGCATACAAGGCTGTGGCCGACACGCCGTGCTCGAGCACCGACAAGGCCGCTCGCAGCGGCCGGTCGTCGGTGCGGCACTGGATCGCGAGGGTTCCCTGGCCGGGGGCGGGCACCACGACGTCGACCGGCAGCGGCTTCAGGGCCGCGGGGCTCAGGCCCAGCCGGTCCAGCCCGGCGGCGGCGAGGACCGCGACGTCGGGCCCCCCGTCTTCCTGCAGCTTCCGGATCCTGGTGGGGACGTTCCCGTGGAGGTCGACGAGCTCGATACCGGGGAAGGTGGCGCGGAGCTGTGCCGCACGTCGCAGCGACGAGGTGCCGACCCGGGCGCCTCGCCGCGGACCGTCACCGTCGAAGTAGGCGTCGTCGGTAGCGACCAGGACGTCGCGCGGGTCGGCCCGCTCGGGCACGGCCGCGATCACGAGGTCTTCGGGATCATCCGCCGGCAGGTCCTTGGCGGAGTGGACGGCGAGGTCCGCTTCGCCCGTGCGCAGCACGTCGACGATCGCGTCGATCCATCGGTCCTTGTTGCTGCCGCCTTCCCGGTCGCCGGTGGTTTCGACCGGCAGCAGCACAACCTCGCGGCCCTGTTCGGTGAGCATGAGCCGCACGATCCCGGCCTGCGCCATCGCGAGGTCGGAACGGCGGGTCGCGATCCGGAGCGCGCTCACGGATTCTCGACGTCGGGCAGGCCGAGCAGCTGCGCGAGCAGGAGCGCGACCTCACGCTCGCGCGCGGGCTCGATCCGCTCCTTCATGCCGACGATCGGGTCGTGCAGCAGCTTGGCGGCGACGCCGCGGACGGCCGACTCGACGGCCTCGCGTTCGGCTGGGTCAAGCGCCTGGAGCCGCGTGCGCACCCGCTCGAGCTCCGCGTGCACCACCGCGTCGCCGTGCCGGCGGAGCGCCTTGATCACCGGCGCGAGCTCTTCGCCGCGGCGGCGCGCGACCCACCGTCCAACCTCGTCCTCCACCAACCTTTGTGCCTGCGCGATGTCGTCTGCGGTCTCGGGTGAGTGCGCGGCGACGCCGTCGCGGAGCGCCGCGATGTCGAGCAACGTGACCCCGTCGATGTCGCCGGACGCCGGGTCGATGTCGCGGGGCACGGCGAGATCGACGAACACGAGCGGCCTGCTGTCGCGCGCCCGCATCGCGGTTGCCACCATCGCCGCATCGATGACGTGCCCGGCCGCACCGGTCGCGGACACGACGAGATCCGCGTGCGTGAGCGCGTCGGGGAGCTGATCGAGATCGCCGTGTTCGGCGTTCGTGCGCTGTGCGAGCGCGCGGGCGTGTTCCAACGATCGATTCAGGATGCGGGTGGGCCCGACGCCCTTCTGATGCAGGTGTTTCACCGCGAGGGCCGCCATCTGTCCGGCACCGACGACCACCACGTCGCGACCGCGCAGGTCGCCCAGGGCGTCGGCGGCCAGATCGGCCCCGAGCGCGACGAACGCGTCGGGCGCCGCACCGAGCGACGTTTCCTGACGCACACGACGACCGGCTCTCGACGCTGCGTGGAACACACCGGTGAGCGCGACGCCGGCACCGCCTTCTGCAGCCGCACGCCTCAGCGCCTCCCGGACCTGCGCGTAGATCTGTGTCTCGCCGAGCACCATCGAGTCGAGCCCGGCGGCGACCTCGAAGAGGTGATCGGCCGCGTCTCGTTCCCAATGGGAGTACAGCGGGTCGCTCAGTTCGTCGGGCGTGACGCCGCGGGTCTCGCTCAGCACGCGCTTCAGTCCGAGGAACCCGGCGTGATACGTGGCGACCGCCCCGTAGATCTCGACCCGGTTGCACGTGGACAGGATCACGGCCTCGTCGATACCCGGTTGGTCGAGGGCGAACCGGTACGCCTTGGTCAGGTCGTCGTCGGTGAAGGCGAGCCGTTCCAGCAGCTCGACGGGGGCGCGACGGAAGGAGACACCGAGGCCAAGGATGCCCATGTGGAGCAGGTATCGTAGCTGGCCGTGACGACCCAGCCTCGTGCGCGCGACCTGGGGATCCGGATCGGCAGCGGGGAGCCCGGGTTCCTCAACGCCATCACAGATGTGGCCGGGGTGCGCGTTGGCCACCAGAGCGTGATCCGAGGAGACGACGGGGCCACGGACGCGATCCGCACCGGCGTGACCGCTGTCTTCCCGCGAGGCGCCGCCCCCTGGGATGAGCCGGTCTACGCCGCAACCCACATCCTGAACGGGTACGGCGAACTGATCGGGATCAACTCGATGGAGGAGTGGGGCATCCTCGAGAGCCCGATCGTGCTGACGAGCTCGCAGCAGATCGGCAAGGCCTTCGACGCCGCGGTCGCGTGGATCGCGACGAAGGACGTTGCCGCGGCGGAAGCCGTGATGCCGTGCGTGACCGAGTGCGACGACTCGTGGTTGTCGGCCGTGCTCGAGCGCCCGCTCACCGACGAGGACGTGTTCGCGGCGCTCGACGCAGCGACCGGTGGTCCCGTCGAAGAAGGCTGCGTCGGGTCGGGCGTGGGGATGCAGTGCTTCGACTTCAAAGGCGGGATCGGCACGGCATCGCGTGTGCTCCCGGCTGAGGCCGGCGGCTACACGGTCGGTGTCTTGGTGATGACGAACCACGGCGATCGGTCGGTCCTGTTGGTCGACGGCGTGCGGGTTGGCGAGCAGATCACTGATCTGATGCCGATCGATCACAGCGAGGGCTCGTGCATCGTGATCGTCGCGACCGACGCGCCGTTGGTGCCCCACCAGCTCCGGCGGGTCGCGCAACGCGCGGGCCTCGGGCTGTCGCGCGGCGGTTCCTACGCGTCGAACGGCAGCGGCGAGCAGTTCATCGCGTTCTCGACGGCGAACGCGGTGCCGCTCGATGGACGGCCGTACACGCCGACGGTGCTCGCCGATGGGAACGAGTCCTGGCAGATCATCTCGTCGGTCTTCAAGGCCACGATCGAGGCGACGGAGGAAGCGGTCCTGAACGCGATGCTTGCGGCGCACACCACCGTCGGGCGCGACGGGAACACACTCTTCGCGCTGCCGGTGGATCGCTTGCTCTCGGTCCTACGAACAGCCGGCCGCATCCCCTCGTAACGGGGGCAGCGCCTCCGCGTAGCATCCGTCGGACGATGCCCTTCGCGACCAACCCGATCGACGGCGAGCCCATCTTCTACGAGGACGATGGAGGCGCAGGCCGACCCGTCGTCGTCCTCGGAGGCTTCCTCGATCCGATCGAACTGGGTCGGCGCGCGCCGCTCGTTCGGGCGTTGGCGACCGAGGACCTGCGCTTCGTGTTCGTCGATCACCGCGGGCACGGCGCGAGCGGCAAGCCGCACGACGCCGACGCATATGCGATGCCGGTTCGGGTGGCCGATGTCGTCGCGGTGCTGGACGCCGCCGAGATCGAGCGGGCGCATGTCGTCGGTCTGTCCTGGGGCGGCCGCTTGGCGCTCGGGATCGGCGAACATGCCTCCGCGGTCGCTCGTCGTGGTCGGGCAGCAGGCGTATGCGATGGATCCCGACGGTCCGCTGGCGCGCGTGGTGGCCGGGGCGCTCGGCGGTCCCGGGCCGCCGACGATCGAGCCGTTGATCGAGTCCTTCGAAGCGATCGCTGGGCGGTATCCGCCAGAGGTGCGCGAGTTGTACCTCGCGAGCGATGCGGCCGCGATGCGCGCTGCGTCGCTCGCCGTCATGACCGAAGGAGCGGTGAGCGACCGCCTGCGCGAATGGTCTTTGCCGGTCTTGTTCTGCATGGCGGCGGGTGACGCCGACTTCTTCGAGCAGGCGAAGCGCGCCGCCGAGGAGATCCCCGACGCCGAGTTCATGGTCGTCGAGGACACCGACCATCTCGGG
Source organism: Actinomycetota bacterium (assembly GCA_036007245.1). Classification (GTDB taxonomy): domain Bacteria; phylum Actinomycetota; class UBA4738; order UBA4738; family HRBIN12; genus AC-51. The sequence continues at coordinate 12,584 of DASYOY010000051.1, forward strand.
ATGGACACCGCGGATGCCCAGCCTGCGCTCGAAGCCGTCCTTCGCACGTTCCGCCGTGGCGACGCCTGATGACCGGTGTCGGGCTGGGCGCAGCAGCAGGGCGTGGAGTGGGCGCTCGACGGCGATCGTTGGGAGGGGCGGTGCGAGTCGTATCTCCGCGATCCGTAGACAGATCCGGACCCGTCCCGCTGGCGCGCGGACATCGTCTTCTCCTCGGTGATCGATCCCGGCAGGCCGCCCGAGGTGCGACGGTAGACTCGGCGACGGAGACGTGCCTGAGTGGCCGAAAGGAGCCGCCTGCTAAGCGGTTAGGGGGTGTTGAGCTCCCTCCCGGGTTCGAATCCCGGCGTCTCCGCCAGCGAAAGTGAGTCAGCTTCAGCCGTTCCGGCAACTGCCGTCAGACGGTTTCGTGGCGGGCCTTGAGGGTTGGGCCTTCTGACTCTTCGAGGAATCGCTCGAGACAGGTGAGACTCGAGGTCCAGCCCTCCTGCATGCCGTCGAGCATGCCCTGGGCCTGTGGCGTGAACGCGCGTCCATGCGCCGACAGGTGGATCTCTGTTCCGTCTCCCGCTTGCGTCAGGTCGATCGTCAGGACGGCTGTCACCAGCGGCGAGCCATCGGCCGACACGGCCGAGATCTCCGCGACGATGCGCGACGGCGGCGACACCTGCTGGTACGTGCCATCCACGAGTTGGCCGACCCCGTCGGGGCCGGTCATGACGAGCCGGAACTCGCCGTCCGGCCGCGGATCCGAGGTCACGTCCGAGACGTTGAATCCTTCCGGACCCCACCAACCTGTGAGCTGATCGGCGTCGGTGAATGCGCGGAACACGTCGTCGATCGACGCATCGACGTGCTTCGTGATCTCGAAGCTTCGTTCCTCGCCCTGCATCCGACCGACACCCTATCCACACGGTGCGACTCATGGCGTCTTGCGGGGTGGACTTCGACAGGCTCTGCCATCAGCGGATCTTGCGGCCGCTCGCATGACGGAGCCGGGGTACCGGCTGGCCGATCTGAGTGATCGAAGCAACCTCGCGATGCGGTACCACTAATCAACCAGCACACGGGCGATCTGCGTCCGTACTTCCAGTACGGGTATCCGGACTACCCCGACGGCGGCGCGTCGGCCTCGTGTCCGTGACCAACTCCTATTGCGGCGGACAGCGCTGGTGGTCGTTCACCGACGTCGAACTCCGGTTGTTCAAGGAGTTCTCGTAGGGGCGGCGGTTCAGGACGGACCCCAGGGCTTCCCCGAGCAGTCGTGCACCGAGGCGCCGCCGTGGGCGTCGACGCTCCCGGTGATCGGGATCGGATCGCTGGTCACGGCGATACAGAAGACGTTGCCACTGGAACTCTTCGTGCTCATGACGACGCCGTCGCTCCCGACGTGATCGACGCTGATGACATCGATGCGCGCCGGCACGTCGCCGGCGACCTTCAGCGTTGGGTCCGTCGCCGCGATCGATGCCTTGTCCACCTGGTCGAACCGTCCGTTCGATGTGGACATCACCGAGGCCCACGCGCCGGCGAGCAGACTCTGCGCCTTCGTGTCCGGGCCGGAATGGAACGGTGGCATCTGCGAACTGGGTCCCGAGCTGAACCCTCCTCCGGGAAAGCCCAACGCGGAACACGCGGACAGCGCGGCGGTGAGGAAGATCGCGATCCCGAGTGGTCGCAGGAGCCGCATCGACCGATCGTAGACCGGCCGGCGCTCGGAACTAGGCAGCGAGGGCTTCCCGCGCGTTGGGAACGGTGTTCTCGGGCTTGACCCGATACCAGGCCTTCTCGATGTTCCCCTCTTCATCGATGAGGAACGACGAGCGCGTGATCCCCATGTACGTCTTGCCGTAGTTCGTCTTCTCGCCCCACGTGCCCCACTCGGTCGCCACCTCGTGGTCGGTGTCGGCGAGCAGCGGGAACCCGAGCCCGTACTTCTCGTCGAACGCGAGCTGCTTCCCGGGCTCGTCGGGCGAGATGCCAACGACGTCGACCCCGAGGCCAGCGAACTCCTGTCGGTGATCACGGAGATCGCACGACTGGGTGGTGCACCCGGGCGTGTCGGCCTCCGGGTAGAAGTAGACGAGGAGCTTCCGGCCTCGATAGTCCTTGAGGTCGACGGTGTTGCCGTGCTGGTCGGTCAGGGAGAACGACGGGGCGGCGTCGCCCGGCTGTAGTTTGGCCATGCGTCCACCCTACGACGGGGTCAGGGCATCGTCCGCGCCTCGATCAGGAAGCGGTAGCTCGCGACCCCGAAGGGTCCGCCGGCCCGTATGGCGTCGTCGATCCCGTGGAGCGTGTCGCGGTCGGCGTCGACGTCGAAGTCGGGCACGATCCACGGGATCCCTCGCAGGTAACGTCCGGATCGGTCATGAGGTCCTGGGCTCGATGCGCCGAACCTCGATGGGCGCGCCGGGCGAACCACCTGTAGCGGACGTGTACTCGGGGACGCCGACGCAGGTGAGGATGAGCCCGTCGACGCGTTCACCGATCACGCTCTCCAGCTCGCTGTCCGCGAAGGTCATCCCTGAGGCCGCCGCGCCCATGGCGTACGCGAGTAGGTGGAGCCGACCTTCCACGATCCCCGCGCCGAGCTGTGCCTCACGGTAACCACGGTCGTCGAGCGCGCCGATGTCCGCGGTGCCGATCGTGACGAAGGCCGCGTCCTGGGCGAGCTCCTGCTCGAACGCCAGCCGGTAGAGCTCGTCGCGGACATCGCCTGCCCGACGCGGCTCAGACTCGGGCCACCGGTATATGCCGGGAGCCACACCGTCGACCGCGTGCACGGCGACCACGTGGTGGACCCCGATGCCGCGCATCGCAGCGAGCATCGACGTGCGGAACATGTCGAGCGAGACGCCTTTCGTCCGGTCGAGGAGCCGTGTCGATCCTTTCGATCGGACCACTGTGTCGAGCGGTGGCCCGTCAGTGATCGGCGTCTCAACCGGATCTGTCTGGTCCCATGGATCGCCGAGGATGTCCATGTCGCCGGCACGCTGCGCGGCAGTCTCAAGCGGGAACTCGACCGGTGCCGCGTCGACGCGTCCGGTGGTAGCGAGACCGGTCGCGACGATCGCGGGGGTGCCGCCGCCCAAGGTGACCACGGCGACCGGCCATTCGTGGATCCCGTCGGCGCCGACGAGAGACGTGACGGCGGCGTCGGGAAACCGCGTGAAGAGCGAGGGCTCGAGTCCCGCGGACGTCGCGACCGCGAGCAGTTGGGAGAGCATCGTGCCTGCGTCCCAGTAGACGTGTCGGTAGCCGCGTTCGCGGTAGCGCCAGCCGGTTCGCCAGGGAACGCCCGTCACCACGACCGTCGGAACGCCTCCGTCCGGCGGTGGACCGACCTGGACGAGCGCGTGTGCCTCCGGTTGGTACCAGTGGACGCCGGCCGGCACATCGTGTCCTTCGGGCACCGCGAGGTAAAGCTCCAGCGGGAACCGTCCTCCTGCCGAGCCCGCCGCGCGGAACAGCCAGGTTGCGTACGGCCGCACCATCGTCCGGGTGACACCCGCCGACAGGTGAAGCAGTCGGGAGGCCTGCGGCAGGTCGAGCCTTCCGGGCGGGATCGCGGCGGTGCCGGCAACCACTGCGATCGTCGTCGTCGTCGTCGTCGGAAGCTCGTGCGGCAGCGGCAGCATCGGCAGGTCCAGGTCGTACCGCTTGTAGAACCAGGGCAGTCGATCGGTGTCGTTCACCACTAGGTCGGCAACCACGCGAGGGTCATCTACGGGCGGTTCCCAGAGCTGGTCGGGGTTCTCGGCGTCGAAGGGGCCGTGGGACGTGAGGCGGTGCAGCGCCTGGCTCGCGGTTTCCGCTCCCTCATGCATGGCCGACCATCCTCGCAGACGCCGTTGCCCGCCCGGGATCCACCTCGGCGGCGCACGGTACGGTGGGCATGCCGCGTCCGGTAGCCGTGTTGATGCTCGTGCTGGACCCGGCCGAGAACCGGCCCGGGCACGCGAGGTCGCGAACGCGATGAGCGGCAGCAGCAGACATACGCGCCTTCTTGATCGCCGCCGGCTCAACGGACGGCGTCGTTACTCGGCGCCGACCTTGTCGGCGATCGCGGTAACTGTCGTCATCGCGGTGACGGCGTACCGACGAAGTGCGGGACAGCGCCGGAGGAGTTCCGGCGCTGTCCCGCCCCAGTCGTCGGTCAGATCGTGAAGCGCGCCACGTTGCGCTGCCCGACGCCCGACACTGACGTGAAGCCTCCACCGACCCACAGATATGAGTTCGTCACGCTGAGCGACCACGCACCCTGGTAGTTGTGGCCGAACGGCGCGAGGGCGGGGATCCACGTGCACACGATCGCCCCCGTCGTCGCCGACAGCAAGGCGAGCCCATGCAGGTACTGGCCGTTGCACACGGACTGCTGGAGTTGGGCGGTTCCGAAGTGCCCGCCGATGAACAGCTGGGTGCCATCCGGTGTGAGCGCGACCGACTCGACATTCCCGACCGTGTTGAATCGCCAGAGCTGCGTTCCGGTGTTGCCGTTGTCGAGCCGGAACGCGGCCGCGTAGTTGGGGGTCTTGCCGAACCCAACGAACAGGCGCGTCGGGGTGACCGCGAAGTCCCATGCGTTCTGAGGGCCGGCGATCGTCCCCGACGGGATCGCCCACGGGTGGAGGCCTCCGGTGTCCGCGTACACGCGTCCGACCGACTGACGCGACACGCCGTCCAGCGTGTCGAAAAGCCCTCCGACGAAGATAGAGCCGTCGGAAGCGAACGCGAGTGCGCGCACACGGCGGTTGGCGGTCGGCTTCCATGCCGAGTCCAGCGTCCCGGTGGTGTCGATCGCGGCTAACTTGTTCCGCTTCGTGCCGTCGACGGTTCCGAAGTCCCCACCCAGGTAGACCTCCGTGCTCGAGGCGAGGAGGGCGCACACGCAGGAGGTCGTTGTGCCGACGGCGGCGTCGAAGGTCGCGTCGACCGCGCCGCTTGCGGTGTTGATCGCGGCGAAGTTCAGCCGCGCGTTCCCGTCGACGGCGTCGAACGTTCCTCCGAGGTACAGGGTCGCGCCGTCGGGAGAGACGGCGAGCGACCGAACCTCCGCGGTTCCCACGCTGTTCGTGACGTCGGGCGAGAATGTGTTGATCGCGACGCCCGTCGTGACGTCGAAGGCTGCCAGCCCGCTCGCCGCGAAGGACGCGCCCTTGCTGGCCGTGTACTTCTCTTGGACCTGGGTGAACCGGCCCCCGATGAACAGCGTGTTGCCCGAGATCGCGGTTGCGAAGACCGTGCCGTTCGTCATCCACGTCGTGTCCGGCGTCGTCGTCAACGCCTGCGCGGGCGAGCCGAGCGCTGGTATGACGGCGAGTGCGATCGCGAGCGCTCCGAACGCGCGCAGGATGTGGCGATGCATCGTGGTTCCCCTCCCTTTCCCTTATCCGGTCAGTCGACGTCGCCGCCGTCGGGCAGCGCGATGTCGATCTGACCGTCAGCATGGATGTCGAAACGTGTGAGCGAGCCCCGCCCGAGGGGGATCCGCCACTGCTCACCCTCCACGGGCTGCAGAGCGAGAACCGCGAGCCGGATCATCACCGCGTGGGAGACGGCGACGATCGTCTCGCCGAGGTGCCGGCCCTTGATCAGTTCGATCGCGTCCAACATCCGTCCCTGTGCGTCGCTCAACCGCTCGCCGTTCGGGCACACGGCGTTCTCCGGACGTACGCGGTACTGGTCGAAGGCCTCGGGATCGTACATCTCAGCTTCGTGCGCGGTCAGGCCCTCCCACGCGCCGTAGTCGAGGTTGATCAGCCCGTGAAGGATCCGGATGTCCGGGACACGCGCTTCGTCGGCGATGATCTGCGCCGTCGCGATCGTCCGCCGGAGCGGCCCCGAGTACACCGCGGCGAGCCCGGACGACGAGAGTTCGCGCGCCGCGTCTACCGCGTCCTGGTAACCCTGCGCGTCGAGCGGGATGTCGCGACGTCCGCGATACCGGTTCTCGATGTTCATCGTCGTCGTCCCGTGACGGACGAGGAACAAGGTGCAGACGTCGTTCCTCGTGGCGATATCCGCAGGCGTCGGCATCAACAGCCCTCCCACAGCGTGCTCGAGGGTCGTC
>DASYOY010000052.1:0-13476 GCA_036007245.1 Actinomycetota bacterium
GGTCGCGCTCGCGGCAGGAGCTCTGGCGCAAGGGCGACACCAGCGGACATGCCCAGCACGTCGAGGAGCTCCGCGTCGACTGCGATGCCGACGTCGTCCTCGCTCGTGTCCACCAAGATGGCGCGGCCTGTCACACCGGCGAACGCACCTGCTTCTTCCGCGGTTTGGAGGGGTCGCAGGCATAGGCTCCCGCCGTGGGCGGGCTCAGCACGCCGGCCGTCGGCGGCGTCTTCCTGATCGCCACGGCGGCCACGTGGTTCGCAGGGCTGTACCTCGCCGACAGCACCGACGTCCTCGACGACCGGCTCCACCTGGGTGAGGCGATCGGCGGACTGATCTTGCTCGGGATCGCCGGGACGCTTCCCGAGATCGCGATCACCGCGTCGGCCGCCATCAGCGGCAACCTCAGCATCGCGGTCGGCAACCTCCTCGGCGGTATCGCCATGCAGACACTCGTTCTCGTTCTGATGGATCTGACCTCGCGGAGCGACACGCCGCTCAGCTCGATGTCGCGCGTGCTCGAACCGATCATCGAGGCCCAATTCGTGATCCTGCTCGTGTCGATCGCGCTGCTCGGTCCGCTGCTGCCGTCGACCGTCGCGATGGGCCCGGTCAGCCCGATCTCGATCGTCCTCGTGCTCGTGTGGGTCGGCGGGCTGATCGTGCTCGATCGAACGAAGAAGTCGGAACGCTGGCAGGCGGCTGCGGCGGCGGTCGCACCGCACATGACCCTGCCCGCGCCGGAGCCGGCCGAGCGGGTTCGCCCGAACCGCTTCGAGGGCAAGACGACCGCGCTCACGATCGCCGGCTTCGTCGTCGCCGCGGCCGTGACGCTCCTCGCCGGCGTCGCGCTCGAACGATCGGGCAACGCCATCGCCGACGCCTGGGGCGTGAACGGGGTCGTCTTCGGCGCGACGATCCTGGCGGCCGTCACCGCGCTCCCCGAGATCAGCACCGGGATCCGCGCCGTACGCCTGGGACGCGTCGGGCTCGCGATGGGCGACATCTTCGGCGGCAACCAGGTGCAGATGACCCTGTTCCTGATGGCGGACATCCTTGCCGGCAAGCCGGTCCTGCAGACGGTGACGACCGGCTCGGCATGGCTCGGCGGCATCGGGATCATCGTCACCGCCGTCTATGCGCTCGGCCTGGTCGTGCGTCCGCCGCGCAAGCTCCTCGGTCTCGGCACCGACTCGTGGATCGTGCTGCTGTTCTACCTCTTCGGCGTCGCCGGGTTGATCCGCATCTCCCAGTGAATCAAGGAGTGAACGGCCGGCGACCGTCCGCCGGTACACTCGCCGCTCCGTGTTGAAGCTCGTCATCCCGAAGGGTTCGCTCGAAGCGCAGACGCTGCGCCTGTTCGAGGAGGCCGACCTGCGCGTACGTCGCGGCTCCGAGCGCGACTACCACGGCACGATCGACGACGATCGGATCGAGCGCGTCTCGATCCTGCGGCCGCAAGAGATACCGCTCTACGTGCAGGACGGGCTGTTCGACCTCGGGATCACCGGCCAGGACTGGATCGCGGAGACCGGCGCCGATCTCGAGGTGCTCACGACCCTCACCTACGCGAAGACCGGCACCGGCCACGGCACGAAGGTCGTGCTCGCGGTGCCGAAGGAGCACCCCGCGAACAGCGCGAAGGAGATCCCACCCGGCACGCGGATCTCGACCGAGTTCGTCGAGCTCACGAAGAAGGCGTTCGCGGACCTGGGGATCGACGTCAAGGTGAGCTGGTCGTTCGGCGCCACCGAGGCGAAGGTGCCCGAGATCGTCGACGCGATCGTCGACGTCACCGAGACCGGATCCACGCTCCGAGCACACGGCATGAAGATCATCGAAACGTTGCTGACGTCGGACCCGGTGCTGGTCGCGAACCGTGAGGCCGTGGCCGACCCGGCGAAGCGCGCCGCGATGGACGACATCGTCACGCTGCTCTGCGGCGCGATAGAGGCCGAGGGCCGCGTGTTGATCAAGCTCAACGTCACGCAGGAGCACCTGGACGCGGTGCTCGCCGTCGTACCGTCGATGAAGGCGCCGACCGTTTCCCCGCTCGCGGAGGGTGGCTTCGCGATCGAGACGGTCGTGGACAAGCGCGGGGTGAACCGCCTGATCCCGCAGCTCAAGGCGGCCGGCGCCACCGACATCCTCGAGCTCCCGATCTCGAAGATCGTCCCCTGAGCGGCGCGGGCCGGGGGTACCCTCGGGCTCCGATGCGTCGCTTTCCCGCGCTCGTTCTCGCCGTGCTGCTCGCGCTCGTCGCGCTGCCCGCGCACGCCGCGTCGTTGCTCGACCCGGTGTTCGGTGGCGACGGCATCGTCACGGCGTTCCCCAACGGTGGGGTCGCCACCGCGATCGGGATCGACGGCCAACACAGGATCGTCGCGGTCGGCTACACGACCGGCACGCACGTCGACGTCGCGGTCGCGCGCTTCGAGCCCGACGGTTCGCCCGACACGTCGTTCGGCGCGCACGGCCATCGGAGCTATGACCTCGGTGGCGCCGACTACGCGTTCGATGCCGCCGTGATCGCCAACGGCGGGATCGTCGTCGTCGGGCGGACGTCCAAGAAGCACGACAAGATGTTCGTGCTTCGCCTTCGCCCCGACGGCACACGACAACCGGGCTTCGGCGATCACGGCGTCAAGCTGATCGACTTCGGCAAGCCGCTGCAGAGCGCCAACGCGGTCGCGCTCACCTCGCAGGGCAGGATCGTCATCGGTGGCTACACCTCCAACGGCATCGGAGCGCGCTCGGCGCTCGCGCGCCTATCGCCGCTCGGCACGCTGGACAAGGGCTTCGGCGGCGCCGGGATGGTGAGCTTCGACCTCGGGTCGGGCGCGGAGGAGATCAACGACGTGCGCGTCCTGCCGGGCGGCTCGATCGTCGCGTGCGGCGACGCCGAGAACGGACAGAACCCGCGGTTCAGCATCCTCGAGGTCCACAGCGACGGGAAGCTCGACACCACCTTCGGGACCGCCGACGACGGGAGCTCGACGGTCGACGTCGCGCCAGGCCCCGACGTCGCCAACGCGCTGATCATCGCCGCGAACGGTGACTACCTCTTAGCGGGCTACGCCGGGACGAACGCCGATCCAGCCGTGCTCGCCCTCACGCCGCACGGCATCCCCGACCCGAGCTACGGCAACCACGCGCGCGTCGTCGTCAAGCTCGCGAACGCGTTCGAGGAGGCAGGCGACATCGTGCGCGATGGCGCGAAGGCGTACCTGGTCGGCCGGATCCGCGGAACCCACGACGATATGGGCGTGATCCGGTTGAAGGCCGGCGGCGCGCTGGATACCTCTTTCAGTGGCGACGGGATCCTGCGCATCGACGTCGCCGGTACGACCGACGCAGCCGCCGACGGCCTGCTGCAGTCCAACGGGAAGCTCGTCATCGCCGGCCAGTCCTGGCGCGACGGCGTCCCGCGCTTCGCCCTGGCCCGGATCCTGACCTAGTGGATGGAGACTAGGAACCCATGGCGAACCCGATCCTGCTCCTCGTGTCCGTGACCGTGGCCATCGCGGGGCTCGTCGCGTTCATCTACCTGCTTCGCCATCGCTGACCCTTTGCGGCCAGACGGCGCGACCCAGAGTCACGTTGTCACGGAACTGACATCGAAGGACCGATGGCGCCGGGCTTGACCTCGTGGTGTGCTTTCTGGCACCATGCAGAGCATGTTTGAACGGTCGTTCAAGACCGCGCACTGGTACGTAGGTAGCTAACCGCGCGCCGCGGCCCGAGCCGCACGCGCGCAGACGACCTCTCGGCCCAGCCGGGAGGTCTTTCGTTTCCCGACCGAGCGTTTGAGGAAGGACTATCCGATGGAGATCGCGGAGCAGATCAAGACGGAAGCCGCTGCCCTGCAAGAGCGCTGGGATTCCGAGACGCGCTGGACCGGCATCGAGCGTCCCTACACCGCCGAAGAGGTCATCCGCCTCCGCGGCCGGATCCGCGAGACCCAGTCCTTCGCGACCCAGGCCGCCGACAAGCTCTGGAACCTGATCACCACCGAGGACTTCATCGCGGCGCTCGGCTGCCTCACCGGCAACCAGGCCGTCGAGTGCGTGAAGGCCGGCCTCCACGCGATCTACCTCTCGGGCTGGCAGGTCGCCGCCGATGCCAACCTCTCCGGCCAGACCTACCCCGACCAGTCGCTCTATCCCGCCAACTCCGTGCCGGCCGTGGTCCAGCGGATCAACAACGCGCTCCGCCGCGCCGACCAGATCGCGTGGTCCACCGGGCGCGAGGCGGACTTCCTCGCGCCGATCGTCGCCGACGCCGAGGCCGGCTTCGGCGGCCCGCTCAACGCCTTCGAGCTGATGAGCTCGATGATCAAGGCCGGCGCGGCCGGCGTGCACTTCGAGGACCAGCTCAGCTCCGAGAAGAAGTGCGGCCACCTCGGCGGCAAGGTGCTGATCCCGACGCCGCACTTCATCCGCACGCTCACCGCCGCGCGCCTCGCCGCCGACGTCCTCGACGTGCCGACGGTCCTCGTCGCGCGCACCGACGCGCTCGCCGCGACGCTGCTCACGAGCGACATCGACGAGCGCGACCGGCGCTTCACCACCGGCGAGCGCACCGAGGAAGGCTTCTTCCACACGCAGGAAGGCATCGATGCCGCGATCGCGCGCGCGATCAGCTACGCGCCGTACGCCGACATGCTGTGGTGCGAGACCTCAACGCCCGACATGGACGAGGCGAAGACGTTCGCCGAAGCGGTCCACAAGGAGTTCCCCGGCAAGCTGCTCGCCTACAACTGCTCGCCGTCGTTCAACTGGAAGAAGACCCTCGACGACGCGCAAATCGCGACGTTCCAGAAGGAACTCGGCGCGATGGGGTACCGGTTCCAGTTCATCACGCTGGCGGGCTTCCACGCGCTGAACGCGAGCATGTTCGACCTGGCCAAGGGCTACGCCACCGAGGGCATGACCGCCTACGTCAAGCTCCAGCAGCAGGAGTTCGCGATGGAGCCCGACGGCTACACGGCCGCGAAGCATCAAGCCGAGGTCGGGACCGGCTGGTTCGACCAGGTGAGCCAGACGATCGCACAGGGCACGTCGTCGACGCTCGCGCTCGAAGGAAGCACCGAAGCAGACCAGTTCTGAGCCCATCGCGGGGTACGCTCCGCGGATGACGAAGCCCAAAGCGCTGTTCATCGCGTCCATCTGCCTTGCCGTGCTGACAGTCGCCGTCCCTGCGCACGCCTCGAGCGGTGACCTCGACACCGGCTTCGATGGCGACGGCATCTTCACGTGGAGCCTGGCGAACCCTGCAGAAGAAGGAGCCAGCGGCGTCGCGGTCGACCCGACAACCGGCGACCTCGTCGTCGGCAACTTCAACTACCCGTCCAACCTCGCCGTGACGCTGGTCAAGCCGGCCGGCGGCGTCGACACCGCGTTCGGCGGCGGAACGGTGCAGTTCGGCGGCGCTGCGACCCGCCCGACCAACGCAGTCGCAGCCCAGGCCAACGGCAAGATCCTGGTCGCCGGGAACGACGGCTCCCACGCGCAGAACGTCTTCCTCGCCCGCTACCGCCCGAACGGGAACCACGACACATCGTTCGGCACCAACGGCCTCGTCAAGGAAACGATGTGCGGGACCACCGCGTACGAGACGAACGTGTTCGTGCGCTCGGACGGATCGATCGCCGTCGTCGGCGACTGCGGGAACGGGTCGACCCACGACAAGCTCTTCGTCCTGGTGTTCACATCCGGTGGCAAGCTCGACGGCTCGTTCTCCGGCGACGGCATCGTCAAGCTGCCGATCGATGACGATGCGTGGATCAGTGACGCGATGCTGGACGGACGAGATCGGCTCACGCTGCTCGCGCATTCACACGTCGGCAGCAAGGACGAGCGCATCGCGATGGTGCGGTTCACGCACAGGGGGAGGCTGGACAAGACCTTTTCGGGCGACGGCGAAGCGTTCTTCAACCTCGCCTCGGGCGACGACGACGCGCGCGCGTTGATCGCGCACGGGAGCGGGTCCATCGTCGCCGAGCAAGCCTTCGGTACGGTGGGCTCGGACTTCTTGCTGTTCGCCGTCAGCGAGAATGGGACGCTGAACAAGACCTGGTCTGGGGACGGCACGGAGCTGATCGACCTCCAGACCAACGACGACCCGCGCGACGCCGTGACCGATGCGCACGGGAACATCTACATCGCCGCGACATTCACGTTCGGTTCTGCAGAAGCCACGGTCCTCAAGCTCAACCCCAACGGCACCCTCGACCTTCCGTTCGGAGGCAGCGGATACGCGCATACCGGCATCTCGTCATCGGGAGGATGGGTGGCTATGTGGAGGGGGAAACCAACCGTTGTGGGCTACGCCAACTTCTCCACAGACTTGGACGATCTGGTCGCACGCTTCCTAGCCTGAGACCTACCGCAGGGGAGGCCACCAGGGGTCGCCCGTTGGGCGGCTCGACACCGTGGGTGTTTTGGGTAACCCTGGCGCCCGATGCATCGCACGCATGACCGCAGAGCGCTGATCGCCGCGATCGGCCTCTCGTCCTTCGGCGACGAGCTCGCGATCGTCGCCCTCGCCCTCCGCGTGGAGGACCTCACCGGTTCCGCGGGGATGGTCGCGCTCCTATTCATCGTGTCGGCGTTGCCGCACGTGCTGTTCGCGCCGGTCTCGGGCTGGCTCACCGATCGCAGGGAAACCGTCCAGACGCTGCGTTGGTGCTCCCTCGCGCAAGCCGTGGTGGCGACGGCCCTGGCGTTCGCGGTCGGTCTGCCGGTGGTCTTCGTCCTCGCATTCACGCTCGGCGCGCTCGCGAGCGTCACCGGTCCGTCGGTGTTCGCCCTCGTGCCGCTCCTCGACGAGGACGGCGATACCTCGAACACGAACGCCAAGATCGAGATCGCCAAGTACGTCGGCTGGATCTCCGGGCCACTGGTCGCCGGCCTCGTAGCCCACCAGAGCGGCACCGCCGCGCCGCTGGCGATCGACGCGCTCACGTTCCTCGTGCTCGCGCTCGCGACGCTCGGGATGAGCATCCGCCGCCTCCCCGTCACCGGCGAGGCAACCGACGTCGACGGCGCACGCGCGGGGTTCGCTTACGTGGCGAACGACCGTTTGCTGTTGCTGATGTTCATCGCGATGGCGGGGATCGTGCTGTTCGCGGCGACCGACAACGTCGCGGAGGTCTTCTTCGCGAGCGACACGCTCAACCAGCCGGCGATCGGGTACGGGGTCTTGGCCTCAACCTGGACGGTCGGGATGGTGGTCGGCGCGCTGCTCGCACGGCGAGCCGACTCGCGCCGGGCGCCGATATGGATCTTCGGCGGCGCGATCCTGGGCGGCGGCGCCCTCGTCATCGGCGCGTTGTCGGCGGCGCTGGTCCCGGCTGCGACCCTGTTCGTCGTCGCCGGTCTCGGGAACGGCATCGAGAACGTTTCGGCGCGCACGCTCATCCACGGCCGCGTGCCCTCGGTGCTCCACGGTCGCGTCTTCGCCGCGTACATGGGCCTCGTCAGCAGCACGCAGATCATCGCGACCGCGCTCGGCGGCGCGCTGGTCGTCGGCGTGGGCGGCAAGCAAGCGCTCATGGTCGGGGGTCTCGGGTCGCTCGCCGTGGGCGCGCTCGGGCTGATGGCCCTGGCGTTCCTTCAGGCCGGCGGCGGGGACGAGACGGCCGTGGTGCACGTCGAAGACGCCGGCGAGGCGCTACCGGAGCCCGTCGAGGCCCCGAAGGAGTTCCGGCAGACTCCCTGGTAGCCGGAGAACCGCTGCAGCCCAATCGGCGGGGCGCATCCTTGACGTGTCTCGAAGGCTGCCGATACCCTGTTGCACCTGCAAGACGGGCAGATATATCTGCCGATGGAGGCTCTGTGATCCAGACACGCGCTGCCGGGGAGGTCGCGGCCATGGTGCCGTCACGTCTGTGCTGTCGCGGCGCCGCGGGCATGGGGATGCCCGCACGTCACCGCCTGCGGTAGCCGAACACCCGTCCACGCACCACCCGAGGCCGCCGCTCCGGCGGCCTTTCCCGTACCTGGATCCTTCGAAGCCACACATCGACCGGACCGAGGAACCGATGGCAGACCGAGACCCGATCCAACCGATCCACGAGCCGGCGCTCGCGGTGGTCGACGAGGAGTGGTCGTGGGTCCACGACGCGGCAGACCGGTTCGAGAACGCGAGCGCCGGGGATCTGCTCGTCTGGGCGATCGAGACCTTCCACCCGCGCCTCGCGATCAGCGCCGCGGGCGGCGTCGACGGCATGGCGCTCGTCGACATGGCCTGGCGCATCGACCCGAGCATCCGGGTGTTCACCCTCGACACCGGCCGCCTGCCGCCGGAGACCTCCACCTTGTTCGAGGAGGTGCGAGATCGCTACGGCATCGACGTCGAGTTCGAGGACCCCGACGCGGCCGCGGTCGCCTCGTTCCAGACCGCCAACGGGCCGAACGCCATGTACCGCAGCCTCGACCTCCGCACCACCTGCTGCACGATCCGCAAGGTCGAGCCGCTGAAACGCAAGCTCGCGACCCTCGACGCGTGGATCGCCGGCTTGCGGCGTGAGCAGTGGGTCAGCCGCCGCAACATCGCGAAGGTCGAGCTCGACCGTGAGCATGGCGGCATCGTCAAGCTGAACCCGCTCGCCGACTGGACCCTCGACCGGGTGTGGGACTACATCCGAGCGAACGAGGTCCCGTATCACGAGCTCTTCGACCACGGCTACACGTCGATCGGCTGCGCGCCGTGCACCCGCGCGGTGCTCCCGGGCGAGCCCGAGCGCGCCGGCCGCTGGTGGTGGGAGCAGGACACCGATAAGGAGTGCGGTATCCACTGCTCCGTCCAGCTGCTCGGGTCGAAGTCCGACAGTGAGAAGGCCGCCGAGGCTTCCTCGGCTCAGATGAAGGAAGTGCGGACGTGAGCGAGCAGGTCTTCGACCGGACGCAAGGACCGACCGAGGTGCGCGCCGCGGTGCAGCAACAGGTGGCCGAGAACGACGTCGACCCCTGGGAAGCGATCGAGGAGGCCGAGGGCCCGCTCGCCGTCGGCCGGATGCGCCTGATGGGCGTCTACGACGACCGGCAGCGCAACCGGTTCATGCTGCGGATCCGGATCCCGGGCGGACAGATCAACGCTGACCAGCTCGACACGGTCGCCGGCGTGATCCGAGACTTCGGCAACGGGTGGGAAGGCCACACAGAGCCCGACCGCTTCGGCGAGATCACCACCCGACAGGACATCCAGGTGCACTGGGTGGAGTTCACCCAGCTGCCTGAGATCTGGCGACGCTTCGACGCGGTCGGCATGACCACCGCGCAGGCGTGCGGCGACTCGATGCGGAACCCGACGGCGTGCCCCGCCGACGACGCCGACCCGCGCGGGTACCTCCCGGTCACACCGCTGATCGAGGAGTTCCGAACCTTCTCGAAGAACGAGGAGAAGCTGACGGCGTTCCTGCCACGCAAGTGGAAGGTCGTCGTGACCGGCTGCCCCACCGACTGCGCGGTCGTGAAGCTGCACTGTCTGGCGTTCACGCCCGCGCGGGGCGCCGACGGCACGCTCGGGTTCAACGTGCACGCCGGCGGAGGGCTGAGCGATTCGCCGCGCATCGCCGACGAGCTCGACCTGTTCGTGCGGCCCGACCAGGTCACCGACACCGTCCGCGCGACGCTGCAGGTCTACCGGGAGTTCGGCGACTTCGACATGAAGGCCGTGAACCGGTTCCGCGTACTCGTGCACCAGCTGGGGCCGGACAAGGTGACCGAAGAGATCCGTTCGCGCGTCGAGAGCGAGACGACGGGGGCCGGCGAGTCGCTGTGGACCGGCGAGCCCGAGGACCACCTCGGCGTGCACGAGGACGCCCGCGGCACACACTTCGTCGGGCTCTGCATCCCGATGGGACGCCTGACCGACGACCAGTGGTTCGAGGTCGCGCGGCTCGCGCGCACCCACGGTGACGGCGGCATCCGCATGTCGCAGCGCCAGAACCTGCTGCTGACGGGGATCCGCGATATCGATGCGCTGCTCGCCGAGGACTTCGTCCAGACCTACAAGCCCGAGCCCGACCCGTTCGAGCGGGCGATCGTCGCGTGCACCAGCGCACCGTTCTGCAAGTTCGCGATCGACGACATGAAGACCAATGGGCGCAAGCTCGTCGCCCACCTGCAGGAGACGCTGCCGCTCGCAGGCCGCGACCGTTTGGACGGTTTGAAGCTCCACATGAGTGGTTGCAAGGCCTCGTGCGCGCAGGTCCAGGCCGCACACATCGGCGTCCGCGCGACGATGACGAAGGACGAGGAGGCCTACCAGCAGGCCCTCGACATCTCGCTCGGCGGCGACCTCGGCGCCTCGCGCCTCGGCGCTTGGGTGCGGCTCGAGGAGCCCGTCGACGAGGCATACGACTCGATCACCGAGGTCCTACGCGCGGTGTGCGCGGGCGAGCTCTCACTGGATGACCTGACTCCGGCCGGCGTCGGCCGCTACTTCGAAGGGAACGGGAATGGTTGACACGGCCGAACGGATGAACGGCGACGGGAACCAGCCGCACGTCGATCCGGCGCGTGACGTCCGCGACGACATCATGGACGAGAACGGCGTGCCGGAGCTGCTCGACAAGATCTGGTTCCACAAGACGGCTTCGGCCGTCATCGATGCCGACCGGTGCGTCGGCTGCGGCGCGTGCATCGCGGCCTGCCCCTCGCGCTCGATCGGCGTGGGCACCGACGGGCTCCCGACGCTGGTCCGCATGTGCACCGGGTGCTCCGCGTGCTGGGACTACTGCCCGATGGCCGGGTTCCGTCCCGAGAAGCTCAACAAGCAGGTCGAGGACGACCCGGTCGGCCCGATGCAGCAAGCCGTCTCAGCGCGCGCGCTGGTTCGGCCCGACGGCGCGCAGGACGGCGGCGCGGTGACGGCGCTGCTCGCGACGCTGATGGAGCGCGGCGTGATCGACGCGGTGATCCAGACGCAGAAGCTCGACGCGTTCATCGGCACGCCCGTGCTCGCGACGACGGTCGAGCAGGTGCTCACCGGCGCCGGCAGCGTCTACCACCAGTCCGAGGCGCTCGCGATGCTGAACGAGCGGTGCCCCGAGGGCGTCGAGCGGATCGCCCTGGTCGGCACGCCCTGCCAGATCAGCGGCCTCCGCGCGATCCAGAAGTTCCCGTGGGAACGCCGCGACACCCTCGCGAGCAAGGTCACGCTCGCGATCGGGCTGTTCTGCACGCGCTCGTTCGACC
Organism: Actinomycetota bacterium; assembly: GCA_036007245.1. Taxonomy (GTDB): domain Bacteria; phylum Actinomycetota; class UBA4738; order UBA4738; family HRBIN12; genus AC-51. Next base: position 11,205 of record DASYOY010000052.1, read on the forward strand.
CGAAGAAGCTCATCCCGATGGTTGCGGCCGAAGGGGTGAACCTGGGCACGGTGTCGAAGATCGACATCCGCGAGGGCAAGCTCGTCGCCGCAACCTCCGAGGGCGAAGAGCTGATGAACAAGCCGGTGAAGGACTTCCATCAGGCCTCGCTGAAGGGCTGCGACGAGTGCGCCGACTTCGCTGCGCTCGGCGCCGACCTGGTCGTAGGGAACATCGGCAGCGAGCCCGGCACGTCGACCATCTTGATCCGAACCGATGCCGGTATGGACGCCTGGGTGCGAGCGGCGGGCGCCTTCGAGGACGCGCCGATCGAGGACCTGACCGCCGTGAAGCGGCTGGCGCTTCGGAACCTCGACCGCGCGAAGAAGAACCTCAAGCGCGAGTACGACCCCGAAGGCCCGCTGTGGATCAGCTACACCGAGCACCTCGACGACTACGAGGGGACGGACCGCGAGGCCGCGTCGCCGCCGCCCTACCGGTCGCACCACTACACGGTGGCCTGCTGACGATGTCGCCGTTCGGCTTCCCGGTGCTGCTCGAGCTCGCGGGACGCCGCTGCGTAGTGATCGGTGCGCTGCCGATCCGGGAAGGGAAGGTCGAGGCGCTGCTCGCGGGCGGCGCCACCGACGTGCTGGTGATCGCAACCGAGCCCGAGGATCATCTGGAGGAGCTCGAACTCCTCGAGGGCGTCACCGTCTCGCGCCGCGCGCGGACATCGGCCGACCTCGCCGGCGCGTTCTTGGTGATCGCGCACGACGCGGATCCGGGCGAACGGTCGCGGCTGTCTGCGGCCGCGCGGCGTGCCGGAGCGTTGGTCAACGTCGTTGACGATATCCCCGCGTGCGACTGGGCGATGCCCGCCATCGTGCGCCGTGGGGAGCTGCTGCTGGCGATCGGCACCGGCGGCGCCTCGCCGGCGCTCGCGCGCAAGATGCGCGAGCGGCTCGAGGCCGAGTACGGGCCGGAGTGGGCCGAGGTGCTTCGCGTGCTCCGGGAGGTTCGCGAGGAGACGCTGCCGCTGCTGCCCGACATCCGCGAGCGCTCGGCACGCTGGCGCGAGGCGTTGGATCCCGACGAAGCAGCGGCGCTGGTTCAAGCCGGCTGTGCGGACGAACTTCGTGGACGGCTGGTATCCCGGCTGCTGGACGGAGCGCGCCGATGACCGGCCGCGTCGTGCTGGTGGGTGCAGGTCCCGGCGACCCTGATCTGATCACGGTGAAAGGGGCGAAGGCGCTGGCGGAGGCCGACGTCATCGTCTACGACCGTCTCGCCGCGCCGGCCTTGCTGGAACTCGCGCCGGCAAGCGCGGAGCGGATCTACGTCGGCAAGCGGCCGGGCGGCCACGCGATGAAGCAGCTCGAGATCGACGCGGTGCTCGTCGAGCAGGCGCTGCTCGGCCGCACCGTCGTGCGACTGAAGGGCGGCGACCCATTCGTCTTCGGCCGCGGCGGCGAAGAGCTGCTCGCATGCGCCGAGGCTGGCATCCCGTGCGAGGTCATCCCGGGGATCACGAGCGCGGTGGCCGCACCGTCGGCAGCCGGCATCCCCGTCACGCACCGCGGGATCGGTCGGTCGTTCGCCGTGGTCACGGCTTCGACCGCCGGCAGCGCGCACGGATCGGACGCCACCGACCTCAGCCGGATCGCGACTGCGGTCGACACGCTGGTGCTTCTGATGGCGGCCGGTCGACTCAACGAGACATGCCGCGCGCTGATCGATGCCGGCCGCGACCACGAGGAGCCGGCGGCCCTGGTGATGTGGGCGACCACGCCGGAGGAACGAACGGTGATCGGCACACTCAGCGACCTGCCGGCGTTGGCCGCGGCTGCCAGCCTCGGACCGCCGGCGACCTTGATCGTCGGCGAGGTCGCCGCGATCCCTCAGCAGGTGGCGGCCATCACCGCAGACCTGCAGCAGACCGCGACGCGATAGCTCGGCTCAGCTGATCCCGAACGCGTAGAGCGAGCCGTTGCGGCGGCCGTGGTACTCGCGGCCATCGGCGATCGCGGGACTCGAGTTGAAGCCGCGATCCATGTTGTCTATGCCCAGGTCGGCGTCCACAGCTTTCCGGATCGCTCCCTGATGGCATACAGGCGCGTGTCGCGGGACCCGTCTCGAGGACCGCTCCTGTATCAGACCAACTGGAGGATCTCGCGGAGGTCGGCGATCCGGGCGCCCGTCCAGTCCTCGCCTTCGAGATGGAGCAACGTCGTCACGTCGACGTCGGGATCGCGGATCTCGACGGCGCTCATACCGAACTCCGTGGCACCGG
>DASYOY010000053.1:0-1648 GCA_036007245.1 Actinomycetota bacterium
TGTAGTAATCCGCGCCCGTTCGCATCTGTTCGACCGTGCGGTGGTACACCGCCATGTCGACGTCGGGGCTGCCGCCGCCGGGAACCGCGAGCCACACCGCGCCGATCAGCACCGCGCCGATCGCGAAGACCCACCAGGAACCAAGCGCATCCGCGAAGAGCGCGGCGATCCGTTGTAAGCCGAGCGGCTTATCCATCGCTCGCCGGGCGCCGGAACTCGACCCGGCGGCAGTTGGGACAGACGAGTAGTTCGAGCGGGAGCATGTCCTCGCCGACCTCGGCCCACTCCCCGAACAGGAGCTTCCAGCCGCCGGACGTTCCCCCGACGCGGATCTGTTCGACCCCCGCGTTCGTCATGATCTGCCCACATCGAAGGCACGCGTCCGCGCTTGACGTCGACATGGAGGCCCCTCTCGATCCGGTTGCGTTGCGCTGGTTCTACACCACCCGAACGCGCGGGTCGACGCTTCCCGACGAGACCTCACACACGCTTGAACGAGATGATCGCCGCCAAGCCGTACACGATCAGCAGACCCGAGACGATCAGCACGGCGACCCGCACCTCTCGGATACGGAACCGTTGCGAGAGCGCGAGCAGGAACAGCACCGTCGCGAGCACGACCGTCACCCGGATGTAGTCGTCGGAGGTCCCCCGTGCGTCGGTTCCCTCCACGAAGATCGCCGTGGCCTCGTCGTTCAACGCGTTCCCCTGGTCGATCTGTGGATTGCCGTATTGCGGCATGAAGCTCGGTCCGGGCAGCGCGTTCGGATCTGAGAACGGGTGCGTCGCGAGCCACGCGTCGAACGCCGTCTTGAACTCCGGGCTGAACCGCCGCACGTACAGTGCCGCGAGCCCCTCTCTGCCGTCCTTCTTCGCCTGGACCCAGGTGTTGAACGTCGTGACGTCGAGCAGCTTCTGCTGGCCCCCAAGGGTGAGCTGCTCGTCGGCTTGGATCCTGATGGCGGACGCCGTGCCATAGCGCTCGGCCTGGCGGCCGTCCCACTTCGCGGCCTGATAGCCGCTCCAGGCGGTGGCGACGGCAACGGTGGCGAGCACGATCGCTTCGCAGATCTCGACGAACCGTTCCCATCGCACCCGCTCGGGCTCGGGCTCCGTATCGCTCGCCTCAGCGAGGCCGGCTGCGATCTCTGCGTTGAGGTCTTCGGGCATAGACGTCGCTTAAGGTCTGCGGGTCGTCAGCCTATTGGCTCGGCCGATCGGTCGCTTCCCGATGCATCACGTCGCTCGTACGGTCCGGAACACCCCGGCGGGTGGCCGGGCTCGGTCGTCGTGCTGTGACGCGACGCGTCGCAGCAGATGCGCCGACCGCACACCCTTTCGACACGTGATCGCAACCCTGCGGCCGCATGCCCGTCACGCCTTCGCGTCTACGGTTGGTCGCCCCCGTCCGGAAGGAGTTGCGTCGATGACTCGCAACGCGCGGATCTTGGTTTCCTTGATCACCGCATCGATCGCGGTCGCCGTCCTGTCGTTCGCCGGTGTGAGCGCGGCTGCAGAACGGCCGGCATCGCCCGCCACAGCCATCACCGCGCCATCGTTCGGTCACGTCTTCGTGATCATGGGCGAGAACACGGCGCTGTCGCAGCTCACGTCGAAGACGACGCCGTACCTGATCGACACGCTCAAG
>DASYOY010000054.1:0-1987 GCA_036007245.1 Actinomycetota bacterium
TCGGCGGCGCCTTCTTCTTCGCGGGCCGGCGAGCGGGGCGCTTGCGGTGAGCAGAGGTGCTGGGGCGCTTGGTGGATGCGCGGCGAGACCGCCGCGAGGGGGAAGTCTTCGTGGCCATGGGGAGGTCAGTCTGACGCGTCAAAGGGCCGAGGCAAGCAACCCGGCCCCTCAGGCCTCCATGATCACCGGCAGGATCACCGGCTTGCGCTGCGTCACCTCGACGAAGTAGCGCTTCAACACCCGTCTGATGTTCTGCTGCAAGGCAGATGGGTCGGTCACGCGGGCGGCCGCGGACTCCTCGAGCGCGAGGATCACCCGGCGGCGAGCCTCCTCGAGGATGTCGCCGGAGGTCTCTTCGTGGACGAAGCCCCGGTTCACGACATCGGGCCCGTCCACCAGCTCACCGGATTGCGCGTCCACGGTGACCACGACCACGACCACACCGTCGCCGGCGAGCTTGCGGCGGTCTCTAAGCACCTCGCCGCCGATGTCACCGATCCCGAGCCCGTCGACGAAGGTCATGCCCGCGCGCACACGGTCTCCCTTCTCGACGCGCTCGCCGATCTCGATCACGTCGCCGTCCTCGCAGATCAGGATGTTCGATCGCGGGATGCCGACTTCCTCCGCGAGACGAGCATGATGCTGCAGGTGCCGGCGCTCGCCGTGCACCGGGATGAACCACCGCGGGCGCACGAGCGACAGCAGGAGCCGGAGCTCCTCCTGTGCCGCGTGACCGCTCGCGTGTACCGGATCGGACGGCATGTGAAATACGTCGGCGCCGCTGCGATACAGCGCGTCGACCACACGGTGGATCGCGGGCTCGTTCCCAGGGATCAAGCTCGAGGACAGGACCACGGTGTCGCCTTCGGAGAGCTTGACCCACTTGTGCTCGCGCGCGGCCATCAGGCTGAGCGCCGAGTAGGGCTCCCCCTGGCTGCCGGTGCAGATGATCACGACCCGGCCCGGGTCGAGCGCGTCGACCTCGGAGATGTCGATCACGTCGCGGTCGTCGAGGCGGAGGATGTCGAGCCGGCGCGCAGCCGCGACGGAGTTCTGCATCGAGCGGCCGAGGAAGGTCACGACGCGCCCATCGGCGATCGCCGCATCGACGATCTGCTGGATCCGATGGACGTGGCTCGAGAAGCATGCCGCGACGACGATCCCCGGCGCGTTGGCGACGATGTCGCGGAGGATCGGGCCGACGCTTCGTTCGCTCATGCTGTGGCCGGGCTCTTCGGCATTGGTCGAGTCGGATAGCAGTACGTGCACGCCGCGCCCCGCCTCTTCGGCGAAGCCGTGCAGGTCGGTGGCGAACCCGTCGATCGGCGTCGGGTCCAGCTTGAAGTCACCGGTGTGCAGCACGGTGCCGAAGGGCGTGTCGACCGCGACCGCGAGCCCGTCGGGGATCGAGTGCGTCACGTGCAGGAACCGCAACGCGAACCCGTCGATCTCGAGTGAGCCGCCGGGCTCCGCGATGATCCGGTCGGCAAGCCCGACGACGTCGTGCTCCTCGAGCTTGCCGAGCAGCAGCTCCAAGGTGAACGCGGAGCCGATCACCGGGACAGGACGCCCGAGGTCACGCAGCAGATACGGGAGCGCGCCGACGTGATCTTCGTGTCCGTGCGTGAGCACGATCGCCGCAACGGCGTCGGCGCGGTCGCGGACGAACTCCATGTCGGGGAGCACGAGATCGATCCCCGGCATGTCCGCCGACGGGAACGACAGTCCGACATCGATGATGAGCAGGCGGCCGTCGACCTCGAGGCATGCCATGTTGCGGCCGACCTCCCCGACACCGCCGAGGAAGACGAGCCGGCAGTCCGCGTCAGGCAAGGAGACCGGCGTCCTCGAGGGCGGCGCGGATCCGGGTGGACTCCTGCGCGGTGGCGGCGACGAGCGGCAGGCGCGTCGGCCCGGCGCTTCGGCCGAGCATGTCGAGCGCGGCCTTCACCGGGATCGGGTTCGACGTGATGAACAGCGCGTTGAA
>DASYOY010000055.1:0-26667 GCA_036007245.1 Actinomycetota bacterium
ACCGGATTCCGGGGCCGGATCGGCCTGTACGAAGTGATGCAGATGACCGAAGAGATCGAACGGCTAACGGTGGAGCGTGCGTCTGCCGATGCCATCAAAGCCGTCGCGGTGCAGCAGGGGATGATGACGCTCCGCGACGACGGGTTGGAGAAGGCTCGCATGGGCCTGACGTCGCTGGAAGAGGTTGCAAGGGTGGTGAAGTGAGATGAGCACGGTCGCTCCTCCTGAGGACGATCTCCAGGTACCGATCCCGGAGCTGCTCGGGAAGCTCCTCGAGATGAACGGGTCCGACCTGCACCTCACCGCGGGCACACCGCCCACGGTCCGGGTGCACGGCGAGCTCGAACGGCTCCAGGATTACCCGAACCTGACCCCGCGGGCGCTGCAGGGCATGATCTACGCGATCTTGCCCCAGAAGATGCGCGAGCGATTCGAGCAGGAGCTCGAGCTCGACATGTCGTACTCATTGCCGGGCCGCGCCCGGTTCCGTGTGAACGTCTACATGCAGCGCGACGCGGTCGGCGCCGTCTTCCGTGTGATCCCGTTCGAGATCAAGGGCCTCGACGAGCTCGGGTTGCCGCCGGTCTGCGCCGACCTCGCGCGGTTCCCGCGTGGGTTCGTGGTCGTGACCGGTCCGACCGGATCCGGGAAGTCGACGACGCTGGCCGGCATGGTCGACGTCGTCAACACCGAGAGGGCCGGGCACATCATGACTGTCGAGGACCCGATCGAGTTCCTGCACAAGCACAAGACCTGCGTGGTGAACCAGCGTGAGATCGGGGCGGATACGCACTCGTTCGCGTCGGCCCTCAAGCACGTCTTGCGTCAGGACCCCGACGTCATCCTCGTCGGCGAGATGCGTGACCTCGAGACGATCTCGACGGCGATCACCGCCGCCGAGACCGGCCACCTCGTGTTCGCGACCCTGCACACGCAGGACGCGCCGCAGACGATCGACCGCATCATCGACGTCTTCCCGCCGCACCAGCAGCAGCAGACGCGGGTCCAGCTGTCGACGACGTTGCAGGGCGTGATCACCCAGCAGCTCGTGCCGACCGTCGACGGACGCGGGCGTGTGGTCGCCGCAGAGGTGATGGTCGCGACCCCCGGTATCCGCAACCTGATCCGTGAGGGCAAGGTCCACCAGATCTACTCCGCGATGCAGGCCGGTGGCCGCTACGGGATGCAGACGATGGACATGTCGCTGGCCTCCCATGTGAAGGCCGGCCGGATCAACCAGCAGATGGCCTTCGAGCGGTGCCACGACCCCGAGGAGCTCCAGCGGCTGATCGGCTCGACCGGCGGCCTCTCCGCGTACTCGGACGGTGGCAGCTACGGCGAGACGAACGACTACGGGCAGAGCTCAGGCTCCGGCGGCTGGGCGTCGAGCGGCGGCATGTGAGGCGGTGAGGACCGATGCCTGACACCTACACCTACAAGGCCCGCGACAAGGGCGGGAACGTCCTGAACGGGACGATCGTCGCCGACAACGAGGCGTTGGTCCTCGCGCGTCTGCGCGAGCAGGGCTTCGTTCCGCTCGAGGTCGGCAAGCAGGGCCGCAGCATGAACATCGAGCTGTCGGCCAAGAAGGTCAAGCTCAAGGAGCTCGCCGTCTTCTCGCGGCAGTTCGCCACGATGGTGAACTCCGGGTTGCCGATCCTGCGCGCGCTCGCGATCTTGTCCGACCAGACCGAGAACCCCGAACTGGCGCGCGTCCTGGGTGTGATCCGCACGGACGTCGAGCAGGGGGCGTCGCTGTCGGGTGCGATGGTCAAGCACCCGAAGGTCTTCAACGACCTGTTCGTCGCGATGGTCAAGTCGGGCGAGATGGGCGGGTCGCTCGACGACGTGCTCCTCAGCCTCGCGGACATGATCGAGAACGAGGTCAAGCTGCGCGGCAAGATCAAGTCCGCGATGACCTACCCCATCGCCGTCGTGGTCCTCGTCACGTTGATCATGTCGGCGATGCTGCTGTTCGTCGTCCCGCAGTTCCAATCGATCTACGCGGGCCTCGGTGGCTCGCTGCCGTTGCCCACGCGCATCCTGCTGACCGTCTCGAACATCTTCAAGAAGCTCTGGTACCTCGTGCTGATCGGCAGCATCGTCGGACGGATCTTCTTCCGCAGGTGGAAGAAGACCGAGACCGGCCGCGCGGCCGTGGACCGGATGAAGCTCAAGGTGCCCATCTTCGGGATGCTGTTCCAGAAGGTCGCGCTGTCCCGGTTCGCGTCGACGACGGCGATGTTGCTGAAGTCGGGCGTGCCGATCCTGCAGGCCCTCGACATCGTGAGCGAGACCGTGAACAACCGCGTCGTCGCGATCGCGATCGAGGACGTGCAACGATCGGTCCGTGAAGGTGAGTCGATGGCCAAGCCGCTCAGCAACCACCCGGTGTTCCCGCCGATGGTGGTGCAGATGCTCGCGGTCGGTGAGGAAACGGGACAGGTCGACACGATGCTCTCGAAGGTCGCGCAGTTCTACGACGCCGAGGTCGAAGCACAGGTCGACGCGCTGACCTCGTTGATCGAGCCGCTGTTGATCGCCGTGATCGGCGGGTGTGTCGGTGCGGCCGTTGTCGCCCTGTACATGCCGATGTTCAACATCATCAAGCTGATCCCCTCGAGCTGATCGCCGGGTCGCGTACCCGAGATCAGGTATCTCCGCCCGGATCCGGGCGCAACTCGATCCGGCTGCTACAGACGGTCGGCTCGATGACCGAAACCTCGGGGGAACGCGCGCCGTAGGGGTGCGCCTCGCATCACGGAAAGGAGGCGAAGGCAGAATGTTCAAGGGACTCACGAAGCGTCTCCGCGAGGACGAAGGCTTCACCTTGATCGAGCTGATGGTGGTCGTTCTGATCATCGGCATCCTGGTCGCCATCGCTCTGCCGACGTTCCTCGGCGCACGCAACCGCGCCAACGACAAGGCGGCCGAGTCCGGTCTCCGCAACTCGATCGCTGCGGCGAAGACCTGTTTCACGGACAAGGACACCTACAACGACGCGACGACGCCGTGTGACGCTGGCACGCTCGCCACGATCGAGACCTCGCTGCAGTTCGTGGACTCGCCCGCCGAGTCGACGGCCCCTGGTCAGATCAGCGTCGTGCTGAACACCACCGGTGGCGTTGACCAGTGGGGCGCAGGTGCCTACTCGAAGTCGGGCACGTGCTTCTACATCCTGGACGACGCGGCTGGCGGCACCACGTACGGAAGTGGCGCTCCGAGCGCTACCCCCGGATGTGACGGCGCCAACGCACTGGGCGTCTCCGGTACCAGCTGGTAGATCCAGCGGCACCGCAGCAACGAACGGGGCGGCCTTCGGGCCGCCCCGTTTCGTTTGGCTCCTCCCCTCAAGCGGGTCCCCCGTCAGGCCGACACCTATGGGGTAGGGCTGGAGGTTCGTCGATGATGCACATCTTGGAGAAGGTCCGGCGCCGGATAGACGGCGACGAGGGCTTCACGCTGGTCGAGGCCATGGTCTCGATCACGATCTTGGCCGTCGGGGCCTTCACCATCGCGCAAGCGATGATCTTCGGTCTGGGGAGCACGGGGCTGTCGCGTCAGCGCCTCGCCTCGCGCGCCGCGCTCGACCAGCAGATGGAAGAGGCCCGGGCGTTGAACTACGACAACCTCGTCCTGTCGGACAGCTCGAACCTGACACACTCGACGAACCCGAACAACCCCGACTACTGGGTCGACCAGACGGCCCAGACGTACGATCCGGACGGGTCGGGCCCGCTGAGCCCCGAGCCGATCGTTCGCGTCGCCGGCGCCTCGCCGGCACTGTCGCACTATCAGAACCCGTACACCAACGGTGGCACGACGTACGAGGTGTACCGCTACGTCACCTGGTACGACTCGCCGCAAGACGGCTTGGGCGTCAACGACGCGGCCGACGGGAACAATAACGGGGTCAGCGACGCCAATGGCCACGACGCCAAGCGTGTCACCGTCGTCGTGGTCTGGATCAACAACGTGACCCACCAGAGCGCACAGCTCAGCGAGTCGTCGCTGTTCTCGGACGGACAGATCAACTACAAGGCGCCCACGCACAACACCGCCCCGACGGTCTCGTGTCCGCTCAGCTCCGTCAACGACAAGACCGTGACCTTCGATGCGGTCGCCACGGATTCCGATGGGACGATCGCGAGCGTGTCGTGGGACTTCGGTGACGGGACGACCGGGACTGGCAGTTCGGTAACGCACACTTACTCGAGCTATGGCACCTACACCATCGTCAACACCGTGGTCGACAACGGCGGGTCGACAGCGAACAACAGTTCGTCTACGTGTCATATCTCGACCACGAACCCCACAGCGGGGAACGGCGGTCCCAACGGCACGATCACCGTCAATGGCGGCGCCGTCTATGCGAACTCGACGAGCGTCACGCTGACGCTCGCGAAGAGCGGAGGTGGGCCGAATCCCGCCACGATGAAACTCTCGAACGACGGGACGACGTGGCTCGGGCCGTTCGCGTTCTCGACGTCGTATCCGTGGACCCTGACGAGCGGTGACGGGACGAAGACGGTGTATGTGCGCTTCTACGACTCGAGCGGTCTTTACGGGAACGTCGTGAATGACACGATCATCTTGGACACGACGCCGCCCGGGCCCCCGACGGCGTTCCACAAGATCAGCTCGGTCACGAGCGGGGCATTCACGACCGCGACACTCGGATGGACAGCGCCGCTCGGCGTGTCTGACCTGGGTGGATACCGCATGTATGCCCGTCTGATCACGTCGACGGGAGCGTGGAGCCTCATCTGCGATACCTCGTCGACGAGCTGCTCATACAAACACAAGAAGACCGACACCTACGAGTTCTACGTGGTGGCCTATGACCTTGCGACCAATGTCAGTGCGAACTCTGCGACGCCGAATCCAACGGGCTAACGGCGAGGCCGGGTTCACCCTGGTCGAGCTGGTGGTCACGATGGCGGTGATGAGCATCGTCGCGACCTCGATGATGCTCGTGGCGATGCGGTCGTTCGCGACGACCAACACCATCACGAACCGTCGCGACGTCCTGTCGGACGGCCGCGTCGCGATCGACCAGATGACCAAGCAGCTCCGGCAAGGCGAGTCGGTCGACCTGACGACGAGCAACGCGTCGACGCTCAAGTTCAGCGGGTATATCGACGGGACGCAAGCGACGATCGAGTGGCGTGTTACCGGCACCAGCGCGCCGTACACGCTTGAGCAGTCGCGGGACGGGGGCGTCCACTTCGCGCCGCTGGTGTCGCCGATCTTGTGTAAGACCGCCGCCGACGCCGGCTGCTCGGCGGATCCGTTCACCTACGTCCAGCACGCCGGCGTCGTCGACCAGGTCACGATCGACCTCACGTTCCAGACGAGCACCTCCACGGTCGACCTCGTCTCGGACGTGCAACTGCGCAACGCGGACAGCTCGGATAGCTAGGAGCCACGATGAGGAACGCACTGCTGCGCGCCATGCATCGCGAAGAGGGCTACTCCCTGGTCATCTCGATGCTGCTCATGGCGATCATGATGGTGCTGCTCGCGGTGTCGCTCGATGCCGGCTCCGCGTCGTTGCGGCAATCAAGCTTGTCCCTCGAGTGGAGCAAGGCGTTGACGATCGCGGAGGGCGGCGCCGACGCGGCCGTCACGACGCTCGGAGAGAGCCGGTCGGCGACCAACAGCTGCGCGATCGGCACGTCCAACGTCTGCAGCTCGGTCGACGGGCAGTACCAGGTCAAATGGACGACGTCGGGGAGCAAGATCGTCGTCACCTCGGTGGGGTATTACCCGTCGAGGGCCGACGCGCAGTTCACGCGTGAGGTGCAGATCACGTACGAGCCGATCCCGTCGTTCAAGTACGCGATCTTCTCGCAGAACTCACTGGCGGTCGCCAACAACATGACCGTGGTGGGCGACGTCTACTCGGCAGGCGATATCACGGTGGGGACGAACGCGACGGTGTGCGGAAGCCTGATCTCGTCTGCCGGGGGCGTCATCATGCAGAACGGCGCTTCGGTGGTGCAGTCGTACTCGCCGCTCGGGTGCACGGGCAAGGCCGGGAACATCTGGACCGGCGGGACGAACGGCATCGCAGGCGGCACCACCGGTACCGTCCAGGGGAGCGTCAAGGCATCCAATCCATCGACGGCGACCTGTGCCGCGAACGGGACGAGCTACCAGATCACAGGCTCGTTCTCGGTGACCGGAACCGCGACCGCGTGTGGCAGCATCTCGTCCAGCCTGAGCTCGGGCACAAAGACGGCGGGCTCGTCGACGAGCCAGCCTACGCCGGTCACCTTCCCGGCCTTCACGTTCGATCCGAACAACTACCCGTCTTCCTCGTCGGATCCGCTGCATCTGCAGTGCTACCCGACGACGACGCCGATCACCAACTGCAGCGCGAACGACTCGACGACCGCGGTGTCGGACTTCAATACTTACGTAGCCGCGCACAAGAGCGCGCTGACGGGAACGTTCGCGGTGTGGCAGCGCACACCGTCGGCGTCGACCTACATCAACCTCGACGGGATCACCCTGAGCGGCGACTTCACGCTGATCACCAACGCCCCGGTCAATTTCGGCAACACGAGCACGATCACCACGACGTCGTCCTCGATCGCGGCCGACATGTCAGTGATCTCGACATACCAACCGACGGGATCGTGCACCGCGGCGCTCGTGAATACCGGTGGGGCGGATTGCAGCATCTACGGTAAGAACGCGATCGAGTTCGACTCGGGGGTGCAGTCCGATCCCAACGACGGCGTCGTCGGCTTGCTGTACACGACCGGCAAGATGGCGTTCGTCAACTCGTCGAACAACATCGCCGACGTCGGCGACGGCGCGCTCTACGCGCAGAACATGGACTTCAAGAACGGGTTCAACGTGATCTACAACTCGCGCGTCGAGCGCGTGCTCGGGTTCGGGTCCTCCTACGAGCAGGTGCTCTGGCAGGAGCTCAACATCTAGGGTTCTCGTCGTGCCTACGGTCTGGCTCGCACCCGTTGCCTTCGTGTTCGGTCTCGCCATCGGCAGCTTCATGACGGTCGTCGCCGCGCGGGTACCGGCGGGGGAGTCGGTCGTCTCGCCTCGATCCCGCTGTCCGCACTGCGGCGCCGAGATCCGCAACCGCGACAACATCCCGGTGCTGGGCTGGATCATGCTGCGTGGCCGGTGCCACAACTGTGGCGCCCGCATCTCGGCCCGGTACCCACTCCTCGAGCTGAGCACCGCGATCTTGATGGCGGCACCGTTCTTCGTCTACGACAGCGTGTGGGTAGCGTGCGGAGTATCCGCGCTCTTGGCGCTGATGCCCGTGATCTCGGTGATCGACCTCGAGCACCGGATCATCCCGAACCGGATCGTCTATCCGGCGTTGATCGCGTTCCCGATCTATCTGGTCGTCGCCAACCTGTTCGGCGCGCCCGTGGATCTCGTGCGCATGGTCATCGGCTTCGCCGCCTACGGGGGCATCCTGTTCGTCGTCGCACTCATCTCGCGGGGCATGGGGATGGGCGACGTCAAGCTCGCGGCGTTGATCGGGCTGGTGCTCGGCTCGCTGAGCCTGGGCCAGGTGGCCGTCGCCGCGGGTGCCGCGATCATCCTCGGCGCGATCGGGGCCGTCGCCGCCCTGGCCCGCGGGGCTGGCCGGAAGGGCGCCATCCCGTTCGGTCCGTTCCTCGCGGCGGGGGCTGTCGTCGCCGCGCTCTGGGGCGTCCAACTCGCGGACTGGTACCAACGCACCTTCCTCCACGTCTGAGATCCGCCTCAGGAAGCCCCGAGACTCGAACACCCGTTCGTACCTGCGGAAATGGTCCGCTGGGGTGTTTGACTCACCCTGTTCCCTGATGTGTCCTTTGCGTGCTTCCGGGGCCAGTAGGCCCTCCTGAGCATCCTGTGGCAGATGTGGCACATGTGACTCGCGACCCTCCGATGGGTCGCTGGAGAGAGAGCGAGATGGCGACCGGTGGGGCTCGGACCTTCTGGGGCGACGGCACGTCGCTCTTGACGGTTGCCGAAGTGGCTTCGGCGATGCGGGTCTCGACGATGACGGTGTACCGGCTGATCAAGAGCGGTGAGCTCCCCGCGGTCCGCGTCGGGCGGAGCTACCGGGTCCGCGGGGTCGCGGTCGAGCAGTACCTCAGCTCACGGTCGGTACAGGTGGACGGTTCCTGATGGCGAAGAAGGGTCGGATCGGCTTGGACGTCGGCTCCACCGCCGTGCGTGCCGTCGAGCTCGTCGGCACGCCGCCGACCGTGGTCCGCGCGAGCCAGGTTGCGCTCCCGCCGGGCGCGGTCGAGAGCGGCGAGGTGCGCGATCCCGGCGCGGTGTCCGACGCGATCGCGAAGCTCTGGTCCGAGGGCGGCTTCAAGGGCCGGCAGGTCTGGCTCGGCGTCGGCAACCAGCGTGTGGTGGTCCGCGAGATCTCCCTCCCGTACCTGCCCGAGAAAGAACTGCGTCAGTCGCTCGGGTTCCAGGTCCAGGAGTTCATCCCGATGCCGGTGGACGACGCGGTGCTCGACTACCACGAGATCGGCGAGTTCGAGCAGGACGACCGCAAGATGCTCCGCCTCCTGCTCGTCGCGGCGCAGCGGAGCATGGTCGACCTCCTGGTGCAGGCGGTCAACGGCGCGCGCCTCGATCCGCTCGGGATCGACCTCGTGCCGTTCGCGCTCGTGCGGTCGATCGGCGCATCCGACCAAGGTCTCGACCTCGACGAGGGTCAGGTCGAAGAGGCCATCGTCGACATCGGCGCGCACGTCACCAACATCGTCGTGCACGCACGCGGCGAGACCCGCTTCGTCCGGATCCTGCCGAGCGGCGGCCGGGACATCACCGTCGCGATCGCGCGGGCGGCGGGCGTCGATGACGACGTCGCCGAGCGCCTCAAGCGCGGACAAGAAGTGGAGGACGCCCCGGCACCACAGCAGGTGCGCCAGGCGGCGCTGCAGCGCGCCGCCGCGTTCGTCGACGAGGTGCGGTCCTCGCTCGAGTTCTACACGGCCCAAGCCAAGGAGGTGCAGATCGGCCGCGTGAAGGTCACCGGCGGCGGATCGCGCCTCGACGGGCTGTTCGACCTGATGCGCCAGCGGATCCCGGTCCCGGTCGAGCCCGGTGGCGTGTTCAGCACCGTCGCGCATCAACTCGATCAGGCCGACGTGGCCGCCGCGGAGCCGCTGCTCGCGGTCGCGATCGGCCTCGCGTTGCCGGAGGAAGAGCCGTGAGCCGCGTCAACCTGCTGCCGAGCGAGATCAAGAAGGGCCAGGAGAACCGGCGCCGGTTCATGCTGTTCCTGCTGGCCGGGATCGCGATCGTGCTGCTCGTCTTCGCCTTCTGGTTCATCCAGTCGATGCGGCTGAGCGACGTCCAGGACCAGGTGCAGGCGCAGAACCAGGTGAACGCGGGGATCCAGCAGAACATCGCCAGCTTGCAGCAGTACGAACAGCTGCAGACCGACGCGCAGCAGCAGGAGCAGCTGCTGGCGGCCGCGTACGCGGGCGAGGTCTCGTACTCGCAGATGCTGCTGGACGTCTCGAAGGTGATCCCGTCGGACACGTATCTGACGACCTTCGCGTCGACGCTGCAGGCGCCCACCGCGTCCACGTCGACGACGACGACCACGACGTTCGTCGGGAACATGACGTTCTCCGGGGAGACCCTGCACTTCGACTCTCTCAGCACCTGGCTGAATCGGCTCGAATCGGTGCAGGGCTGGGCCAACCCGTGGACCTCGAACGTGTCCGCCGATGCCTCGGTCGCAGGCGCGTTCCAGTTCGACACCACGGTCGACCTCACGCAGGACGCGCTGACGGAGCGCGGCGCTGCGGGAACGGCGGCGACCGGTGGATAACCAGCGCGCTCCGCTGTTCGTGATCATCGGCGCCGTCGTGCTCGCCGTCCTGCTCGTCGTGTTCCTCGTGCTTCCGGAGATGGGCAAGGTCTCCAAGGCGAAGGAGGACCTCGCGAGCGCGAAGGCCAAGCAACAGACGCTGACCGTCCAGCAGAAGGCGCTCGAGGATACGAAGGCCAACGCGGCGGAGAACCACAAGACGATCCAGGAGGTCCATCACAAGATCCCGCCGACGGCGGATGAGCCGGGGCTGCTGCTGCTGGTGAACGGCGCGATGCTCGACTCGGGCCTTGACCTCACGAACATCGCACCGAGCGTGCCGACGTTCGACGCGAACACCGGCCTCAGCACGATCACCTTGGCGGTGAGCGGCACGGGGACGTACAGCGACGTCACGGCGTTCACTTATCGGATCGAAACGCTCCCACGTGCCGCGAAGATCACCTCGTTGACGTTGTCGCCCGGCGTGGTGACCGGCACCGGCTCTCCGTTGCTGACGATGACCGCGACGCTCGAGGCCTACACGAGCGACACGAGCGCCGGACCAGGTTCAGAGCCCGGATCGACGGAGGCGCCCTGATGCCGATCACGGATCGCGATAAGCGAACGCTCACGATCGGCGGGATCATCGTGGGTGTCTTGGTCGTCGTCTTCCTGGCGCTCAAGTTGTTGGGTGGCGGCGGCGGACCGGAAACGGCGTCGACCGCGCCACGGCCGACGACGAGCGCGCCCGGCGGTTCGACGGGCGGCGCCAGCGGGAGCGAGTCGCCGAGCCTCGCGCCCTCACCGGTGCTCCAGCTCCCGGTGCGCGATCCGTTCGCGATCCCCGCGGGCTTCCCGGTTGCCTCGGGCTCGTCCTCCGGCGGGTCGACGTCCAGCGGGGGAACCTCGACCAGCAGTGGCGGGACCTCGACGTCCACGGTTCCCCCGACCGGGTCCACGTCGAGCACGCCCGCGAAGACGCCGACCCAGCCGAGCGGCGCGACGCAGGACATCGGTGGGCATCAGGTCACGTTGATCGATGCGTTCACGACCAACGGCGTTGAGCACGCCACCGTCTCTGTGGACGGCACGGTGTCCTCGGTTACCGCGGGCCAGACCTTCGGACCGAACAAGCAGTACAAGCTGCAATCGGTCTCGGGCAACTGCGCCACGTTCCTGTTCGGGGATCAGTCCTTCACGCTCTGCGTGCCGCAGAACAAGTAGCGGCCCGCCACCGACGCCGGCGATGCGCCCACGGGGGGAGCGGTCGCCGGTCGGGCGGGGGTGGCTCCGGCCGCCCCCGCCATCAATCCGCTCCGAGCCGGGCGCGCGCGACCCTTCCCTATGATTGGCGCCGTGCTGCGCTACCTGACCGCCGGTGAATCGCACGGCCGCGGCCTCGTCGTGATCGTCGAGGGGCTGCCGGCCGGCGTGCCCGTCTCGCGCGAGGCGATCGCGGCCGAGCTGGCGCGGCGCCGCCACGGCTACGGACGGGGCGGCCGGCAGCGGTTCGAGGCCGATGCCTTCGACATCCAGGCCGGCGTACGACACGGCCGCACGATCGGCGCCCCGGTCGCGATCACGATCCCCAACGTCGAGTTCGAAGAGAAGTATGCCGAGCTGATGGCCGCCGACGGCGTTGACGATCCGTCGCAGGCGCTGACCCGTCCGCGCCCGGGGCACGCCGACCTCGCCGGTGCGCTGAAGTACGGGTTCGACGATGTCCGCAACGTGCTCGAGCGCGCGAGCGCCCGGGAGACGGCGGCCCGCGTCGCCGCAGGCGCGCTCTGTAAGGCGTTCCTCGCCGAGCTCGGGATGCAGATCCTGTCGCACGTCGTGCAGATCGGGAAGGTGAAGGCGCGCCGCGCGGCGCCACCGACGCCCGGCGACATGACGACGATCGACGCGTCGCCGGTTCGCTGTGCCGACACGGACGCGGCCCGCGCGATGGTCGCCGAGATCGACCGCCTGCGGAAGGCGAAGGACAGCGCCGGCGGCGTCTTCGAGGTGGTGGCCTATGGTGTGCCGCTCGGGCTCGGCTCCTACGTTCACTGGGACCGCAAGCTCGACGCGCGCCTGGCGGCGGCGTTGATGTCGATCCAGTCGGTCAAGGGCGTCGAGGTCGGCGACGGGTTCGCGTCGGCCGGAAGGCCCGGCTCCAAGGCGCACGACGAGATCGTGTCGCGCGGCGGCCGTCTCACACGGGCGAGCGCCCGCGCCGGCGGGATCGAGGGCGGGATGTCCACCGGGCAGCCGATCCGTGTTCGCGCGGCGATGAAGCCGTTCTCGACCGTTCCGAAACCCTTGCGCACCGTGGATCTGGCGACCGGCGAGCCCGCCGTCGCGATCAAGCAGCGCACCGACGTCTGCGCGGTGCCGGCGGGTGGCGTCGTCGGCGAGGCGGTCGTCGCGTGCACGCTCGCCGACGCAACGCTCGAGAAGTTCGGCGGTGACGCGATCGCGGAGACCGCACGGAACCTCGCCGCATACCTGGAGACGCTGCCGTGATCGTCTACCTCGTCGGGATGCCCGGGTCGGGGAAGTCGACCGTGGGCGCGGAGCTCGCGGGCCGCCTCGGCGTGCCGTTCGTCGACCTCGACGTCGAGATCGCCCGGCGCGACGGGCGTTCGATCACCGAGATATTCGAAGGGGACGGCGAGGCCGGGTTCCGCGCGCTCGAGGCGAAGGAACTGCTCGAGGCATCGACCCACGACCCGGCTGTGATCGCCTGTGGCGGTGGCGTGGTGCTCGAGCCGGCGAACCGGATCACGTTGCGCAACACCGGGACGTGTGTGTTCCTCGATGTTCCGCTCGACGTCCTCGGGGCGCGGGTACAGCCCGACGCCGACCGCCCGCTGATACGCGCGGCCGGGGACCTCGAGCGCATCCTCGCCGAGCGCGAGCCGCTGTACCGGGAGTTCGCGGCGAATGTCGTCGACGGCACAGGCGATCCCGGCGAGGTCGCGGATGCGATCGTGGAGGAGCTCCGTTGGAACGCGTGACCGTCCCGATCCCGGGGCGGTCCTACGACGTGACGGTTGGCGCAGGCGTGGTCGAGGCGGCCGGCTCGATCTTGCCCGATCTCGGGCGCGCGGCGCAGGCGTTCGTCGTCGTCGACGGGGCCGTCGCCGACCCGTGGCTCACCAGGCTGACCGATGCGCTCGAGAGCAGGTCGTTGCACGTCGTGCCGCTCACCGTCCCGTCGGGCGAGGCCGCGAAGACGATGGACGTCTACGGGACGCTGCTGCATCAGCTCGCCTCGCAGGAGGC
Organism: Actinomycetota bacterium; assembly: GCA_036007245.1. Lineage (GTDB taxonomy): Bacteria > Actinomycetota > UBA4738 > UBA4738 > HRBIN12 > AC-51. The sequence continues at coordinate 13,085 of DASYOY010000055.1, forward strand.
GCACCGCGACGACGTGGTGGTTGCGCTCGGCGGAGGAACGGTCGGCGACCTCGCGGGATTCGTGGCCTCGACGTACATGCGCGGCCTCGCCGTCGTCCAGGTGCCGACGACGTTGATCGGGCAGGTGGATGCGGCGATCGGCGGCAAGACAGCGGTGAACCTTCCCGAGGGCAAGAACCTGGTGGGGACGTTCCATCAGCCGCTCGCCGTGCTTTGCGATGTGGAGGCGCTCGCGACCCTGCCCGACCGTGACGTCCGCTCCGGCTTAGCCGAGGTGGCGAAGTACGGCCTCGCGCTCGACCCGGAACTACTGGGGAGTCTCGAGCGCCATCCCGGGGCGGCGCTGGCCCGCGACCCCGCGGCGCTGGAAGGGCTCGTGACGCGATGCGTGCGGATCAAGGCCGCGACCGTCGCCGCCGACGAGCGCGACGCGGCCGGCCGGCTGTTCCTCAACTACGGCCACACCCTCGGGCACGCCTTGGAGCGGCTCGAGGCGTTCGCCGGGCGCTCCCACGGGGAGGCGGTCGCGATCGGGATGGTCTTCGCGGCGCGCCTGTCCGCCTCGAGAGGGCTTGCGGGCGAGGAACTGACGCAACGCACGGTCCGCGTCCTCAGCTCGCTGGGCCTCGAGACCGACGGGCCGCTGCCGCCGGCGCATGACATCCTGACGGCCTTCCGGATGGACAAGAAGTTCCACGGCGGCGTTCGGTTCGTGCTGCTGCGTGCGGTCGGCGATCCGACGGTCGTGGAGGGCGTGAACGAGGAGGAGCTGCGGACGGTGCTGCACGAGATGGGGGCCCCGGCATGAACGTGCTGTATCTGTTCGGACCGAATTTGGGGGCGCTCGGGACGCGGGATCCCGAGACGTACGGGAAGGAGACGCTCGGCGAGATCATGGACGCGGTGGAACGGCGAGCTGCAGACATCGGGCACGTCGTCACGTGGCGGCAGTCGAATCACGAGGGCGAGCTGGTCGACTGGCTGCTCGCGGCGCGCGGCGACGGGATCGATGCGATCGTGCTCAACCCCGGCGCGTTATCGCATTACTCGTACGCGCTCCGCGACGCGATCGAGGCGAGCGGGCTCCCTGTGATCGAAGTGCATATGTCGAACATCGCGGCACGCGAGACCTTCCGGCACACCTCGGTGGTGTCGGCCGTGTGCCGCGGGACCATCAGCGGCCTCGGGGCTGCTGGCTATCATCTGGCGCTGGAGGCGATGCCGTGGATCACGACGTGAGAAGGCGCGCGGTTGCCGCGCGTCTGGACGAGCTGGGTGTCGACGCGATGCTCATCACCCGATTGCTGCACACCCGCTACCTCACGGGGTTCACGGGGTCGAACGGACAGGTGCTGATCCGTCGCGACGGCGCGCTGTTCCTGACCGACGGTCGGTATACAGAGCAATCGCGGCGCGAGATTCCCGATCTCGAGCGGCACACCTGCACGAACCCGCTCCGCGAAGAGTTGCCGGGGATGCTCGCGGGTGTCGTCCGTCTCGGGTTCGAGGCGGAGGACGTGACCGTCGCCACGCGCGACCGGTTCGCCGAAGCGCTCGGCGATGATGTCGAGTTGGTGCCGACGACCGACGTCGTCGAGCCGCTCCGTGCGGTGAAGGACGACGACGAGCGCGCCGCGATCCGGCAGGCCCAGGCGATCACCGACGCGGCGTTCACCGTGATCTTGGATCGGTTCGCCGTCGGCGTGACCGAGCAGCAGGTCGCGCGCCAGCTCGAGACCGCGATGAAGGACGAGGGCGCCGATGGGCTCGCGTTCGATCCGATCGTGGCCTTCGGCGAGAACGCGGCCGAGCCGCACCACGAGCCGACCCACAGGCCCCTCGCGGAAGGCGACATCATCAAGCTCGACTTCGGGGCGCTCGCAGCCGGGTACCACGCCGATATGACGCGGACGATCGCGTTCGGGTCGCCCCCGGCCGAGCTCCGCGCGATCCATGACGTCGTCCGGGAGTCCCAGCAGGCGGGCATCGACGCCGTGAAGGCCGGTGTCACCGGCGAGGCGGTGGACGCCGTCAGCCGCGAGGTGATCGAGCGCGCGGGCTACGGTGACGCGTTCGTGCACAGCCTCGGGCACGGGGTCGGCCTCGAGATCCACGAGGCGCCGAGCCTCGGCCGCAAGCAGGACGATCCGTTGCCGGCCGGCGCCGTGGTGACGGTTGAGCCCGGGATCTACCTCGCGGGCGTGGGCGGTGTCCGGATCGAGGACATGGTGGAGGTCACCGACGCCGGCTGTGTCGTCGTCGGGACGTCCCCACGCGAACTGATCGAGCTCTGAACGAAAGGTTCCTGTGAGCGTTTCCACGAACGACTTCAAGAACGGCATGACCCTGGAGCTCGACGGTGTCTTGTTCCAGGTCGTCGAGTTCCAGCACGTGAAGCCCGGCAAGGGCGGCGCCTTCGTCCGGACGAAGCTCCGGAACGTGAAGACCGGCGCGGTGATCGAGCGCACGTTCAACGCGGGCGTGAAGGTCGGGCTCGCGATCGTGGAGCGCAAGGGGATGCAGTACCTCTATTCCGACGGCACCGACTTCGTCTTCATGGATCTGGACACCTACGACCAGATCCACATCGGGCCCGAGGTGATGGGCGACGCGGGACAGTACCTCGCCGAGAGCGCCGAGGCGCAGGTCGCGATGCATCAGGGCGTGCCGATCGCGGTGGACCTGCCGGCGTCGGTCGTGCTCGCGATCAGAGAGACGGCGCCCGGTGCCAAGGGCGACACGAAGACGGGTGCGCTCAAGCCCGCCACGGTCGAGACCGGCGCCGTGGTGCAGGTCCCGCTGTTCGTCGAAGAGGGCGAGAAGATCAAGGTCGACACGCGGACAGGGGACTACATCGAGCGCGTGAAGGGCTGAGCGTGACCCGCCGCGAGGACCGGCGCGTCGCGATCGACATCCTGTACCAAGCCGATGTCACCGACGTGTCGCCCACGTCCGTCGTTTCGGACTGGCGCGGCGCCGGCCGCGAGGTTCCGCCGTTCGCCGATGAGCTGATCGATGGCGTCGCGGAGAAGCTTCCCGACATCGACCTGTTGCTGGAGACGCACGCCGAGGGCTGGACGGTGCGGCGGATGGCGTCGCTGGACCGGACGATCCTGCGCGTCGGCGTCTACGAGCTCCTGTGGCGCGACGACGTGCCGACGTCGGTTGCCATCTCGGAGGCGGTGGAAGCGGCCGACGAGCTGTCGGCGGCGGACGCCAAACGGTTCGTGAACGGGGTGCTCGGCCGGATCGCGCGCGACGAAGGCGTCGCCTGAGGCCTTCCGGCTTCTATGCGGTGGGGGCGTCGCCGTCGGCGGGCGGCTCGGCCTGGGCCTGTGCGGGTGGCGTGGCGGCCGGCGGCGGGGTCGAGGCGTCCTCGACGTTGCCCTCCTTGATGCCTTTCTTGAACTCGCCCTGCGCCTTGCCTAGGTTGCGCGCGATCTGGGGGAGCTTCGTGGCGCCGAACAAGATCACCACGCCGATCACCACGACGACCCATACGTCCGTACCCATGTCGGTCCCTTCCGAGGAGGCGGTCCTGCACACCCAGGATAGCTCTCGAGGGGGCGTCCGGACAGCGTCACCGTGTATCCTGCGAAGGAACGAGCAACCCTTTAACGCCGGTCCCGTGAGGCCGGGAAGGGAGCATCGGATGGGCCACAACATGTTCGCCTCCTCGCGCGCCCGAGGGGGCGTTTCTCTATGACGGCCACGGTGATGACAGCCGACGACATCCGGCGCGCGCTGACCCGGATCGCACACGAGGTCCTCGAACGGGACAAGGGCGCCGACGACGTGGTCCTCGTGGGCATCGCCGACCGCGGCGACGACCTCGCCCGGCGGCTCGCCGCAGAGGTCTCCCGGATCGAAGGCGCCGAGGTGCCTGTCGGGGTTCTCGACATCACGTTCTATCGCGACGACATCGGCCTGCGCGCCGAGGCACCCGAGGTACATGAGACGCGGATCAGGTTCGACGTCAGTGGCAAGGTCGTGGTGCTCGTCGACGACGTGCTGTACACGGGCCGGACGATCCGCTCCGCCATGGACGCGCTGATGGACCTCGGACGCCCGCGGAAGATCCAGCTGGCGGTCCTGGTGGACCGCGGGCATCGGGAGCTTCCGATCCGCGCCGACTTCGTCGGCAAGAACGTGCCGACCGGTCGCGACGACGACGTGCGCGTGCAGGTGAAGGAGCTCGACGGCGCCGATGCGGTGACGGTGCGCCGATCCGACGAAGGCGAGGGAAGCGCATGAACGAGCACCTGTTGTCGATGCACGACCTGACCGCCGGCGACGTCACGCGGATCTTGGACACCGCGGGGTCGTTCCGCGAGGTGGGGAGCCGCGTGATCAAGAAGGTTCCGGCCCTTCGCGGACGCACGGTCGTGAACCTCTTCCTGGAGAACTCCACGCGCACGCGCATCAGCTTCGAGCTCGCGGCGAAGCGGCTGTCTGCCGACGTGATCAACTTCAGCGCAGGCGGGTCCAGCGTCGCGAAAGGGGAGTCGCTCAAGGACACCGCGCTGACGCTGCAGGCGATGGGCGCCGACGCCATCGTCGTGCGGCACTCCTCGAGCGGGTCGCCCCTGCAGCTCACGCGGTGGGTGGACGCGCACGTGCTCAATGCCGGCGACGGCACCCACGAGCACCCGACCCAGGCGCTGCTCGACCTCTACACGATGCGCGAGAAGCATGGGCGCCTCGACGGGCTGCGGGTCGCGATCGTCGGCGACGTACTGCACTCGCGCGTCGCTCGGTCGCTCTCCATCGGCCTGGTCACCGTGGGCGCCGAGGTCACCTTGGTCGGGCCGCCGACCTTGATCCCGCCCGAGGCCCCCACGTGGGACGTGCAGGTGAGCTACGACCTGGACGGGGTGATCCCCAAGCTCGACGTCTGCTACATGCTCCGCGTGCAGCGCGAGCGCCAGCGGCTCGAGTTCTTCCCGAGCGTGCGGGAGTACGCGCGCCTGTTCGGCCTCACGAGCGACCGGGCGGCGATGCTGCCCGAGACCGCGCTGATCATGCACCCCGGCCCGATGAACCGCGGCGTCGAGATCGACTCCGACGTCGCCGACCAGCCGTCGTCGGTGATCGAGGAGCAGGTGACGAACGGGATCGCGATCCGGATGGCGTTGCTGTATCTGCTGCTGGGCGCCACCGGCACGGGGGAGACCACATGAGCGAGCGCGTCGTCTTCGAACAGGTGCGGCTGGTCGATCCGCTCGCCGGCGTCGACGAGGTGCGCGATGTCGCGGTCGCCGACGGGGTGCTCGCGGCGGAGGCGCCCGCGGATGCCGAGCGGATCGACGCGCGGGGCCTGATCCTCGCGCCCGGACTGGTCGACCTGCATACGCATCTCCGCGAGCCCGGCGACGAGCACAAGGAAACGGTCGCGACCGGAACGCGCGCGGCCGCGGCCGGCGGCTACACGGCGGTCGCCGCGATGGCCAACACCGACCCCGTGGCGGACAACGCCGCGATCGTGCAGGCGGTGCGCGACCTCGCGGCCGCCGCCGGCTCCTGCGACGTGTTCCCGGTGGGTGCGATCACGCGCGGCCTCAACGGTGAGGCGCTCGCGGAGATGGGAGAGATGGTCGAGGCCGGCGTGCGGGTCTTCTCCGACGACGGCAGGTCGGTACCGACCGCACGGCTGCTCCGCAACGCGCTGACCTACGCGAAGGCGTTCCCGGTCGAGGTCGTGCTCGCCGAACATGCAGAGGACGCCTCGCTCATCGAGGGCGGGCAGATCCACGAGGGTGCTCGGTCGGCGTCGCTCGGCCTCGCCGGCCGCCCCGCGGAGGCCGAGGAAGTGATCGTCGCCCGCGACATCGCGATCGCACGTGCGTGTGGCGGGCGGCTGCATCTGTGCCACCTGTCGTCCGCGCGTGCCGTCGAGGTCGTCCGCCGGGCGAAGGCGGAGGGCGTGCGCGTGACCGCCGAGGTGACGCCGCACCACCTGGTCGGCACCGACGACGACCTCGTCACCTACGACACGAACAAGAAGATGAATCCGCCCCTGCGCACCGCAGAGGACCGCGACTCGCTCCGGGCGGCGCTCGCCGACGGCACGATCGACGCGATCGCGACCGACCACGCGCCCCACGCGGTAGAAGAGAAAGACCTCGAGTTCGACCTGGCGCCTCCGGGCACCATCGGGCTCGAGACCGCGCTCGCGGTCGTGCTCACCCATCTCGTCGAGCCGGGTGTCTTGACCTTGCTGCGCGCGATCGAGACCCTCACATCCGCGCCGGCGCAGATCCTCGGCGCCGCCGACCACGGCGGTCCGCTCGAGCCCGGCCGGCCCGCGAACCTCGTGGTCTTCGACCCGGGGGCCGAGTGGACCGTGGAGGCGCCCTTCGCATCCAAGGCTCGCAACAGCGCGTTCATGGGGGAGCGGCTCCGCGGCAGCGTGCGCTACACGATGCTGCGCGGGGCGTTCACGGTCGCGGACGGGAAGCCGACCCGATGACGGGTGCCGCTCCCGCCCTCCTCGCGCTCGAGGACGGCACCGTCTTCCACGGCTCGGCGTTCGGCGCGGAGGGCGAGTCGTTCGGCGAGGCGGTCTTCAACACGGGGATGGCGGGGTACCAAGAGGTCCTCACCGATCCGTCCTACGCGCGGCAGATCGTGACGATGACCGCGCCGCAACAGGGCAACTACGGCGTGAACGACGAGGACCCGGAGAGCTGGCAGGTGCAGGTGGCCGGGTTCGCCGTGCGCGAGGCGTCTCGGCGCGCGAGCAGCTGGCGCGCGCAGGCGACGCTCGGCGACGCGCTGGCGGGCGCCGGCGTGGTCGGCATCGAGGGGATCGACACGCGGGCGTTGACGGTCCGGTTGCGCACGGCGGGCGCGATGCGGGCCGGTGTTTCCACCGTCGACCTCGACGCCGCGTCGCTCGTCGAGCGCGTCCGCACCGCCGACGGGATGGAGGGCGCCGATCTGGCCCGCACCGTGAGCACGCCGTCCGCGTACGACGCGAGCGATCTCGTAGGGCCGCCCGACCCGACGCTCGTGCCGGTGTTCCGCGTGGCGGCGTACGACTTCGGGATGAAACGGAACATCCTGCGGCGGCTGGCGGCCTGCGGGATCGCTACGACCGTGTTCCCGGCGGAGACGCCGGCGGCCGAGATCGCGGCCGGCGGCTACGACGGCGTGTTCCTCTCCAACGGTCCGGGCGACCCTGCGGCCACCGCGTACGGGATCGCCGCGACGCGTGAGCTGCTCGGCAAGGTGCCGATCTTCGGGATCTGCCTGGGGAGCCAACTGCTCGGGCTCGCGCTCGGCGGCCGCACCTACAAGATGCCGTACGGGCACCGGGGCGTGAACCAGCCGGTGCGCGACCTCGCGACCGGCACGGTCGAGATCACCAGCCACAACCACGGGTTCGCGGTGGACCCGGCGTCGTGGGCGCGCGACGCCGATGGGTTCGCGCTGACCGACTACGGACGTGTGTCACTGAGCCACTGGAACCTGAACGACGGCACCCTTGAAGGGATGCGGTGCCTGGATGTGCCCGCGTTCGCGGTGCAGTACCACCCGGAGGCAGCGCCCGGCCCGCACGACGCGCGTTACCTGTTCGACGAGTTCCGCGCACGGATGGGTGGGAACGGCTGATGCCGCGGCGCGACGACATCCAGAAGATCCTCGTGATCGGCTCGGGACCGATCGTGATCGGCCAAGCGTGCGAGTTCGACTACTCGGGGACGCAGGCGTGCAAGGTGCTCCGTGCCGACGGCTACGAGGTCTCGCTCGTCAACTCGAATCCGGCGACGATCATGACCGACCCCGCGTTCGCGGACCGGACCTACATCGAGCCGCTCACGCCGGCGTCGGTCTTGCAGATCATCGAACGCGAGAAACCGGACGCGTTGTTGCCGACCCTTGGCGGCCAGACCGGACTGAACGTGAGCGTTGCGCTCGCGGAGGCAGGGGAGCTCGACCGCCTCGGGGTGCGCATGCTCGGCGCGTCGCTCGAGGCGATCCGGACCGCCGAGGACCGCAGCGGCTTCAAGCAGGCGATGCTCGCGGCTGGGCTCGATGTGCCGAAAGCCGGCGTCGCGCACACGCTCGATGAAGCGCTCGCGCTCGGAGACGAACTCGGGTATCCGCTGATCGTGCGTCCGTCCTTCACGCTCGGCGGCGGCGGCAGCGGGTTCGCGCACGACCGCGCGGGCCTCGCCGCGGTTGCGGCGTACGCGCTCGCGAGCAGCCCGGTGACCGAGATCCTCGTCGAGGAGTCGATCGTCGGATGGAAGGAGTTCGAGCTCGAGGTGATGCGCGACGGCGCCGACAACGCCGTGATCGTGTGCTCCATCGAGAACCTCGACCCGATGGGGGTGCACACCGGCGACTCGATCACGGTCGCCCCACAGCAGACCTTGACCGACCGCGAGTATCAGACGATGCGCGACGCCGCGATCCAGGTGCTCCGCGTGATCGGCGTCGAGACCGGCGGGTCCAACGTGCAGTTCGCCGTCGATCCCGCCACCGGCCGGCAGGTCCTGATCGAGATGAACCCACGCGTGTCGCGCTCGAGCGCGCTCGCGTCGAAGGCCACCGGGTTCCCGATCGCGAAGATCGCCGCGCTGCTCGCCGTCGGGTACCGGCTCGACGAGATCATGAACGACATCACCGGCGAGACGCCCGCGGCCTTCGAGCCGACGCTGGACTACGTCGTCGTGAAGATCCCGCGGTTCGCGTTCGAGAAGTTCCCCGAGGCCTCGCCGGTGCTGTCCTCCACGATGAAGTCGGTCGGGGAGACGATGGCGATCGGACGCACGTTCACCGAGGCGCTCGGCAAGGCATGGCGCGGCATCGAGAAGGGGACGCTGGACCGGACGTGGGGCGGCGGTGGCGACGGCGACGCGCTCGACGTGCCGGGCGAGACGCGGCTACACGCCGTCGCCGATCGCCTCGCGGCGGGCGACTCGATCGAGGAGGTGGCCGCCGCGTCGCAGATCGATCCGTGGTTCGTCGACCGGATCGCGGCGGTCGTCGAGGGGAACGAGGCGATACGTGACCGGTCGCTGCACACGCTTGGCGCGGCCGACCTGCTCGAGGCCAAGCGCCTCGGCATCTCCGATACGCGCATCGGAGCGTTGACCGGCGCGAGCGATGCCGCGGTGCGGCGCCATCGCGACGCGCTCGGTGTGCAGCCGGTCTTCAAGACCGTCGACACCTGCGCGGGGGAGTTCCCGGCGCGCACGCCCTACCACTACTCCACCTATGAACACACGACCGAGGTCACGCCGGCCGAGCGTCCACGCGTGATCATCCTCGGCGCCGGGCCCAACCGGATCGGGCAGGGGATCGAGTTCGACTACACGTGCGTGCACGCCGCGTACGCGCTCGAGGAGGCGGGGTTCGAATCGGTGATGCTCAACTCGAACCCGGAGACCGTCTCGACGGACTACGACACGTCGAGCCGCTTGTATCTTGAGCCGTTGGCCGCCGAGGACGTGCTCGCGGTGTGCGCTGCCGAGCAGCCGGTCGGCGTGATCGCGCAGTTCGGCGGCCAGACCCCGCTCGGACTCGCCCGCACACTGCAGGAAGAGGGCTACACGATCTTGGGCACCGGCCCAGAGGCGATCGACCTCGCGGAGGACCGCGGGAAGTTCGCCGGGGTCCTGCACGAGCTGGAGATCCCGGCGCCGCCGCACGGCGAGGCGCGGACGATCGCCGAGGCGCGGGCGATCGCAGACCAGATCGGGTACCCGGTCGTGGTGCGCCCGTCCTACGTGCTCGGCGGCCGCGCGATGGAGATCGTGTACGACGACGACGAGCTCGAAGGGTTCGTCCGTACCGCAGCCGACGCCTCGCCGGATCATCCGGTGCTGATCGACCGCTTCCTGGAGGGGGCGATCGAGGTCGACGTCGACGCCGTCTGTGACGAGGACGGCGGCGTGTTCATCGGCGCGGTGATGGAGCACATCGAAGAGGCGGGCGTGCACTCGGGCGACTCGAGCTGCCAGATCCCGCCGGCGACCCTGTCGGACGACGAGCTCGACACGATCGAAGACATCGCGACGCGTCTCGCGCGCCGGCTCGGGGTGGTCGGGTTGCTCAACCTCCAGCTCGCGGTCAAGGACGAGCGGATCTGGGTGCTGGAGGCGAACCCGCGCGCGTCGCGGACGGTGCCGTTCGTCTCGAAGGTCGTCGGCGTATCGCTCGCGCGGGTCGCGACGCTGGTGCTCACCGGGCGCTCGATCGCCGACCTTCGCACCACGGGCGTCGTGCCACACGACCCGCATCACTACCGGCGGCTGCCGTACACGAGCGTGAAGGCCGCGGTGCTGCCGTTCGGCCGGTTCCCTGGCGTCGACACGGTGCTCGGGCCGGAGATGAAGTCGACCGGCGAAGTGATGGGGATCGACGCAGACCCCGGGATGGCGCTCGCCAAGGCGATGGTCGCCGCCGGTCATGCGCTGCCGATGACCGGCTCGGTGTTCGTGAGCGTCGCGAACCGCGACAAACGCGCGATCGTGTTCCCCGCGCGGCGGCTCGCCGACCTGGGGTTCCGGCTGCTCGCGACGAGCGGGACCGCCGGTGTGCTCGAGCGCGCCGGCATCGCGGTGGAACGCGTCGCGAAGGTGAGCGAGGGCGAGGACAACGTCGTGGATCTGATCCGCGCCGGCGCCGTCGACCTGGTGATCAACACGCCGTTCGGCCGCGCGCCGCGCTCCGACGGCTCGTTCATCCGGACCGCATCCGCGTCGGTCGGGGTGCCGTGCATCACGACGCTGCCGGGCGTGTTCGCGGCCGTACGCGGGATCGAGGCGCTCCGCGGTGAGCCGACGGAGCCGCGGTCGATCCAGGAACATCACGCGGCGGTCGCCGACCGGCCCACGCAAGCGCGGCTGTCGTTCGAGGCCGCGGCTGCCGCCGGCGCGACGGCCGATGATGCGGGAGGGCCGGCCGCGTGAAGCGCGTGCGCGCCGAGATCCTGTCGACCCGCCGCCTGGGCGCCTATCAATCGTTGACGCTCGTCGCGCCCGAGATCGCGGAGCAGGCGAAACCGGGCCAGTTCGTCGCCGTGGCGATGCCCGACGACCGCGACTTCCTGTTGCGCCGCCACCTGACGATCCACCAGTCGTCGCGACGCGGGGGGTGGGCAGGCACACTCGAGTTCGTCGTCGATCCCGCCGCAGGGCCCGGCACCGCGTGGCTTTCGGACCTGCGTGCCCACGGCTTCCTCGACGTGATCGGGCCGCTCGGTACCCCGTTCTCCTATCCGAAGCGCCTGACGAGCTGCCTGTTGATCGGCGAAGGGCGATCGGTCGCGGGGCTCTACTTCCTGGCACAGGAGCTCGGCGCGCGCGGCAAGCGCGTCGACATGGTGATCGGCGGCTCGACCCTCGACGCGGTGTTCAAGCCGATCGAGGCCAAGCGCCTGTCGCAACTCGTGACGGTGGTGACCGATGACGGCACGCTCGGAGAGGCGGGTACCGTGATCGACGCCGTCGAGCCGGCGCTGGATCGCGCACCGATCGAGGTCGTGTACGCCGCAGGGAAGGTGCCGCTCCTGTCCGCCGTCGCGGCGATCTGTCGCGCGCGGAAGCTGCCCGCGCAGGTCGCCGTCGAGGAACGGATGGGCTGCGGATACGGACTGTGCGGCACGTGCGCGGTGCCGGTCGCGTCGAAGGACGGCACGACCTGGGGACACGTGCGCGCGTGTGTCGACGGGCCGGTGTTCAACCCGGCGCGGGTCGTCTGGGACCGGTGGCGCGCCACGGGCGCGACCGAAGCGATCTCGAAGGACGCGCCGTGATGGCGAGCACCCGCTCGATCGGAGTGGACGTCGCCGGTGTCGCGCTGGCGACGCCGGTATTGATCGCGTCTGGGTGTGCGGGCACCGGCAAGGAGCTGCAGGGTCTGGTCGATCTGCGCCGCGTGGGCGGCGTCGTCTCGCGCACGATCACCGTTGAGCCGCGCGAGGGGTCCGCACCGCCGCGGATCGTCGAGTCGGCGGCGGGCGTCGTCTGGGACACCGGTCTGCAGAACCCCGGGATCGACGCGTTCGTCGCGACCGAGCTGCCGGCCCTCGCGGCGGCGCCGCCGGTGTTCGTGTCGATCGCGGGCGGAACGCTCGAGGAATACGTGCGGGTCACCGGCGTCTTGCAGGGCCGTGCCGGCGTGGCCGCGATCGAGGTGCATCTCTCGGCTCCCGATCGCGAGCTCGAACGGCCGGTGATCGGCGCGCACGCCGACCGGGTGACCGAGGTCGTCGGGGCAGTCGCTCGCATGTCGCTCGTCCCGGTGTTCGCGAAACTTCCCGGCGGGGTCGACGTGGTCCCGCTCGCGGTCGCCGCGGCGCGAGCCGGCGCGTCGGCGCTGACGCTCTGCGCGTCGCCGCCGGCGCTCGCGATCGACGCCTCCGCGCAGCGGCCCGCGCTCGGCGCCTCTGCTGGATGGCTGTCGGGTCCCGCGCTCAAGCCGATGACGCTCCGCGCGGTCGCCGAGGTCCATCGCGCGCTCCCGCGGATGCCGATCGTCGCGAGCGGTGGGATCCGCACGGCGGGCGACGCGGTGGAAGCGATGCTCGCAGGCGCGTCGGCCGTCCAGGTCGGCACCGCGACGCTCGTCGACCCGACCGCGCCGGTCACGATCGCGAAGGGGATCGTCGCCGAGTTACAGCGGCGAGCCGTCGCCTCGCCGGCCGACCTCCGCGGCGTCGTGGAGATCGGCACACCGGCATCGGTCCAGGAGGAACAGCGCGCATGATCCCTCGCCCCGAGACCCCGATCGCTCTGGCGCTCGACGTCTCCGATCTCGATACCGCGGAACGGCTCGCCCGCGATCTTGCCGGCGAGGTCGGCCTGTTGAAGGTGGGTCTCGAGCTCAGTTGGGCCCATGGCCCCGAAGCGGTCCGTCGCATCGGCGCTCACGGCCCGGTGTTCGTCGATTGCAAGCTCTACGACATCCCGAACACGGTCGAGCGTGCGAGCGCGAACATCGCACGGCTGGGCGTCGCGATGCTGAACGTGCATGCGCTCGGCGGCGACGCGATGATGCGCGCCGCGGTCCAGGGCGCACAGCGCGGCGCGGCCGAAGCAGGTGTCGACCCGCCGCTCGTGATCGCGGTGACGGTGCTGTCGTCGATCGGCGGCGACGAACTCGCAACGCCGGCGTCCCTCGCATGGGAGGCGAAGCAAGCGGGGCTCGATGGTGTCGTCGTGTCCGGCGAGGACGTGCGCGACGTGCGCGACGTCTGCGGCGAGGCGTTCTGTCTCGTCGTGCCGGGCATCCGTCCCGCCGGCACGAACGGTCACGATCAGGTGCGCGTGCTCACGCCGCGCGAAGCGATCGAGCGCGGCGCCGATTACCTCGTCGTCGGCCGCGCGATCACCGCGGCGCCCGATCCCGTCGGCGCGGCGCGGGCGATCGGTCGCGACGCGCGATGAAACCTGCAGGTCACGGCATCCGGAGCGTTTGTCCCGTCTCGGACGCCGTGCGTATACTCCCCGGCGTTCTCGCACCGTCCCTCGACACCGAAGGAGATCGTTCATGGCGCTTCCGACGCTTACCCCGGAGCAGCGTGCCGACGCACTGAAGAAGGCGGCAGCCGCGCGCAAGAAGCGCGCAGA
>DASYOY010000056.1:0-21749 GCA_036007245.1 Actinomycetota bacterium
GCTCGTAGCCGATGAGCTCGCGCAGGGCGGCGCCCATCGTCATGCCCGTCGTCCGCTCGATCACCTCGCCCACCAGGCACGCGCCCGTGTCCGAATAGCCGAACACGGTGCCGGGGGGGCCGTACGGCTTGCCGTACTCGACCGCCCACTGGATCTGCTCGAACCGCGTCCACCGTCGACCCGGATCCTTCGCGACCTGTGCGGTGAACCCATCGGTCAGCTCGTCGCCGTAGGCGTCGGCCGCGAAGTCGTAGATCCCGCTGGTATGGGTCAGCAGGTGCCGAAGCGTGATCGCGCCGGTGTCGTAGCCGCCGCTCCGCAGAAGCTCGTCGTACGGGCCTTGGAGAAGCTCCGCCACAGTCTGGTCGAGCGAGAGCCGGCCTTGCTCGACCAGGAGAAGGGTCGCCGCCGCGACGAACGGCTTGGTGACGCTCGCGATCCGGAACCGCGATCCCGGCTGCAAGGGACCGTCGCCGAGTTCCTGCACACCGGCCGCGACCTCGAGGTCCACGCCGAGGCCGGGCGCGAGCACGTGCAGCAGCCGCCCGGGCATCTGGGGCCACGACGCGACGTCGGCGTCGATCAACCGTTGGAACCTGTCCTCGACGCTCATCCTGCGAAGGGCGCGAGACCGGTCCACGGGCGGACCTGCTCCAACGCGGCCCCGATGCGGAAGGCGGTCACATCGTCGTAGGTCCGCGCGACGATCTGGATGCCGGTGGGCACGCCGTTGGATGGCGCGATGCCGCTGGGCACGGCCAGAACCGGACACGGCGCAAGGATGTTGAACGGGGTCGTCATGAAGTGCGTGAACTGACGGTCGTTGCCGCCACCGGTGTCGAAGAGCTGTCCTAGGATGCTGTCCCCCGCCGGGATGCCGGGCGACGCCCAGGTCGGGCAGATCAAGGCGTCGTAGGTCTCGAACAGTCGTCCGATGGGCGCCCAGACCTCGGCCTCCTGGTGAAGGCCTCGAAGGAACGAGTCCGGCTCGGCCATCAACGTTCGCGCCTCGTTCGCCCAGGCGTGTACATAGTCGTTGACCAGATCGGGGAAGTCCTCGGCGGCGCTCGCGATCTCGGCGCCGAAGATCGCCGAGAAGTGCCGGCGAGCCGTGTCCATCAGCAGCGCGAGGTTCCACGGGATCTCGACCTCCTCGACCTTCGCACCCGCGGCGAGCAGCGCCTCGCCGGCCGCGCGAGTGTTCGCCGCGATCTCGTCGTGGACGTCCCACGAACCGAGATCAACGGAGAGCGCGATGCGCATGCCGTCGATGCTGTCGAGCCGTTCGGGGATCTCGAGCTTCGGCCGCAGGCTCGCGATGTCGATGGGGTGTGGGCCGGCGACCACGTTCTCGAACAGCGCGCAGTCCGCGATCGTGCGCGCGAGCACGCCGTCGTGGCAGTAGCGATCGAGGTTGTACGGCGCTCCGGTCGGCACCCGGCCGTGCGGCGCCTTGAAGCCGACCACGCCGTTGATCGACGCAGGGATGCGGATCGAACCGCCGATATCTGACCCACTCGCCAGCGTCGATGTCCCGGAGGCGAGCGACGCGCCGGACCCGCCGCTCGAGCCGCCGACCGCGACGTCGGGGTTCCAGGGGTTGCGCGTGACGCCCCATAGCTTCGAGTGCGTGTAGCCGGTGCAGGAGAACTCCGGCGTCGTGGTGCGCGCGTGCACGACGGCGCCGGCTGCGAAGATGCGCTCCGCGATCGGCGCGGTCTCGCGTGCGATCTCGTCGACGGCCAGCGAGCCGTACCGCATGCGCCAACCCTCGACCGGCACCTCCTCTTTGAGCGCGACGGGCAGTCCTTCGAGCGGCCGGATGTCCTCGCCGCGCGCATACCGCTCCGCGGACTCG
Source organism: Actinomycetota bacterium (assembly GCA_036007245.1). Taxonomy (GTDB): domain Bacteria; phylum Actinomycetota; class UBA4738; order UBA4738; family HRBIN12; genus AC-51. Next base: position 1,859 of record DASYOY010000056.1, read on the forward strand.
GCCGCCGCGATGAGCGCCGCCTCCTCGCGGACCTCAGTCAATGCGTTCACGGTCGGCTCGACGTCGACCGCCCGCGCTTGCACCGACGCGAGCAACTCGACGGGCGAGAGGTCCTTGGCGCGCATCCGCGCCAGCGCCTCGGTGGCGCTCAACTCCCAGACTTCGGTCACGCGATGAACTCTAAGCGGTCCCGGTGGGTCGCAACCTGTTCCAGGATGTCTCGGTCGGGCGTGTGATCCCGGTCGTCGTCCTCGACCTCGGCGCGCTCGCCGAAGAGTTCTCCGGAGAGATACCGCTGGCCGGTGTCCGGCACGACCGTGACGATCCGACGCAGCTCGGGATGCTTGGCGGCGAGCTCGTGCGCGGCGACCACGTTCATCCCGCTCGAGGGGCCGCACAGCATGCCCTCTTCACGGGCCATCCGTTGCGCCATCGTGAGCGCTTCGCCGGTGCTGACCGTCACGATCCCGTCCATCGCGGACAGGTCGAGGTTGCGCGGGATGATCCCGTCACCGATCCCGGGAACCCCGTGTCGACCCCAGCGCTGCTCGCTGATCAACGGACACTCCGCGGGCTCGACCGCGTAGGCGACCACCGTCGGATCGTTCGCCTTCAGCGCCAGGGTCACGCCGGTGATCCAGCCGCCCGTGCCCTGCGCTGCGACGACCGCATCCACCTTGCCGTCCATCTGCTCCCAGATCTCACGGCCGCTCTGCTGCTGCGCCTCCGGGTTGTCCGGGTTCTCGAACTCGCCCGGGAAGAAGTAGCGGTCGGGCTCGGCCGCCACGAGCTCGCGCATGCGTGCGAGCGCGAGGTCGATGTCCGTGCCGGCGCCCGGCGTGAGCTCGAGGTGCGCGCCGTAGGCCTCGATCATCCGCTTGCGCTCTGGGCTCATCCCCTGGGGCATCACGATCACGCACTCGTAGCCCTTGATCGCGGCAACCGCCGAACACGCGATGCCGGCGTTGCCGGTGGTGCATTCGATGATCGTCATGCCGGGTTTCAGGCGCCCGGCCTCCTCCGCCTTGCTCAGCATGTGCGCGTAGATCCGGTCCTTGACCGACCCGGTCGGCCCGTACCACTCGACCTTCGCGAACAGCTCGAGGTCGGGCGCGACGCGCGCGAGCCGGACGAGCGGCGTGGAGCCGAGCGCATCGAGCAGCGACGCTGCGGCGCGCGCGTTCCGATCCCAGGTCGTCATCCGGCCACACGTCCTCGGTCGATGTGGCCGAGCTGCCGCGACACCGCCTGCGCGGCCTCGGCCGTCAGCAACCCGAGACGCGGGACGTCGACCGCGTGCATCCGGAACGCAGGCCCCGACACGCCGAGCGCAGCGATCACCCGGCCGTCGGCCTGACGAACCGGTGCGGCAACCGCGTTGAGCCCTTCCTCCAACTCTTCGAGCGCCTGCGCGTACCCGCGCGTCCGCACCGCGTCGAGCTCATGCCGGAGCTGCGCCGGGTCGGTGATCGTGTGCTCGGTGAACCGCTCGAGCGGCTCCGCCAGGACACGGTCGCGGTCGGCCTCATCGGCGAACGCGAGCAAGACCTTCCCGTTGGACGTGCAGTGCATCGGTGTCCGACGTCCTACCCAACTCACCGTGACGATCGAACGCGATCCGGAGATCTGGTCGACGTACACGACGTCGTCACCGCTGCGCACGCCGAGGTTGCTCGCCTCGCGGGCGCGCTCGGCGAGGGTTTCGAGGATCGGCCGGGACAGGCGCACGAGGTCAAGGCCGCTCATCGCCGCGCCGGCCAAACGGACGAGCCCGAACCCGATCCGGTAGCGCTCGGTCAGCGGATCGCGCTCCAGGAGGCCGCGTTCGGCCAGGACGGCAGCCAGGCGCGAGGCGGTGGCCTTGTGGACGCCGAGCTGCCTGCCGAGTTCGCTGACCCCGAGTTCGCCGGCATCGGCGACAAGTTCGAGTGCCGTCAAGGCGCGGTTGACTGACTGGAGCGAACCACCGGTCTCGTCGCGCACCCAGCAACCCCCTCGGACGTGCCCGCGCATCGTAGTGCGAGACCCGTTGCGAGGTCGAACCCCCCGTTGCGCCCCCCGCACCGTCGCGTTGCCGGAACCGAGGTAGTCGGACAGACTGCCGCTCCAGGGGGCAGAGCGGGGATGACCGAGGAACCGCAGCGCTATTGGCGCAGCGCCGAGCCGAAGGACAACTACGACGTTGTGATCGTGGGCGGCGGCGGGCATGGCCTCGCAACGGCGTACTACCTCGCCCGCAACCACGACATCGCCGACGTCTGCATCGTCGAGAAGGGCTGGCTCGGCGGCGGCAACGTCGCCCGCAACACGACGGTGATCCGCTCCAACTACCTGTGGGACGCCTCCGCAGCGATCTACGAACACTCGCTCCGGCTGTGGGAAGGCCTTGAAGAAGACCTCGGCTGGGACCTGCAGTTCGACCAGAAGGGCGTCCTCAACATCCTCCACCACATCGGCGAGGTCCGGAACTCGACCCGACGCGTCGAGGCCAACCACCTCCAGGGGATCGATGCCGAGATGCTCGACGCGCAGCAGGTGAAGGAGTTCTGCCCGATCATCGACATCTCCCCCGGCGCGCGCTACCCGGTGCTTGGCGGCGCGCTCCAACGTCGAGGTGGCACTGCGCGACACGACAAGGTCGCGTGGGGACTGGCGACCCGCGCGAGCGACCGCGGCGTCGACATCGTCGAGCACGCCGAGGTCACGGGGTTCCTGCGCGGGAGCGGCGGCTCGGTCACCGGCGTCGAGACGACGCGCGGCGCGATCCGCGCGAACAAGGTCGCGCTCGTCGCGGCCGGCCACACCAGCGTGCTCGCGTCGATGGTCGGGCTGCGCTTGCCGGTGCAGTCGCATCCCCTGCAAGCGCTTGTGAGCGCGCTCTACGAACCGATCCTCAACTGTGTCGTGATGTCGAACGCCGTGCACGTCTACGTCTCGCAGGCAGACAAGGGCGAGCTCGTGATGGGCGCGGGCATCGACAGCTACAACGGCTACGGCCAGCGGGGATCGTTCCATGTGATCGAGCACCAGATGGCGGCGGCGTGCGAGCTGTTCCCCGTCTTCAAGCACGCAGCGCTGCTACGCACGTGGGGCGGCATCGTCGACGTGTGCCCGGATGCGTCGCCGATCATCGACGTGACGCCGGTTCCGGGCCTGTACTTGAACTGCGGCTGGGGCACCGGCGGGTTCAAGGCCACGCCCGGGAGCGGCTGGGCCTTCGCGGAGACGCTCGCGACCGGTGAACAGAGCGAGTTGGCCAAGCCGTATGCCCTGGAACGCTTCACGACCGGCGCTCTGATCGACGAGCACGGCGCCGCCGGGGTCGCCCACTGATGCGCGCCGCGACCGTGCGTTCGTTCGCCTTGTCGCTTCCCGAGGCCGAGGAGCGCGAGACCTGGGAGACCGCGACGTTCCGGGTACGGAACAAGATCTTCACGATGTTCGACGAGAAGGAGCGGCATCTCTGGATCAAGTCCACGCACGACGAGCAGCAAGCGTTGATCGCGATGGACCCGGACGCGTTCTTCTACCCGTCGTACGTCGGGTCGAAAGGCTGGATCGGCGTCGTCGTGTCGAAGGCAGAGCGCGGCGAGGTCCAGGACCTGATCACCGAGGCGTGGCGGCTGACGGCGCCCAAGCGGATGGTCGCGGTGTTCGACCAGGAGAGCGCGTAGATGCTGCTGATCCGGTGCCCCTGGTGCGGCGACCGCGACGAGGTCGAGTTCACGTACGGCGGACAGGCACACCTCGCATACCCGGCGAACCCCGAGGCCATGAGCGACGCCGAGTGGGCGGACTTCCTGTTCATGCGGGACAACCCGAAGGGCGAGTGGGCGGAGCGGTGGATGCACGCGGCGGGTTGCCGCCGGTGGTTCAACGCGGTCCGCGACACGGCCACCCACCGGATGATCAGCACCTATCGGATGGGTGAAAGGCCGCTCTCGTGACGGGTCGCAGGCTCGACGGCGGGGGCACGTGGCTGGATCGCGCTCACCCGATGACGTGCACGTTCGACGGTCGGGAGATCCGCGGGTTCGCCGGCGACACGGTGGCGAGCGCCTTGCTTGCGAACGGCAAACCCGGGGGGTTCGTCTCGCCGATGTCGCGTCGGCCGCGCGGCGTCTACTCCTCCGGCGTGGAGGAACCCAACGCGTTCGTCGAAGTCACGGCTCCTTGGTTCGAGCCGATCCGCCCCGCAACGATGGTCAACTTGGTTGACGGTCTGACCGTGCAGAGTCGAGCCGGCGTCGGCATCTTGCCGACGACCGCGGTAGCGCCTCGTCCGGCACGTCACCAGCACCGGCACGTCGAGACGCTCGTGATCGGGGGCGGAGCATCAGGCCGCGCAGCTGCCACGATCGCGAAAGGACGCGTGCTGATCGTGGACGAACAGCCCGTCGTCATGGATCCGCCGCCCAACGCCGCCACGCTGACGTCGACCACGGCCACCGGGATCTACGACGACGGGTACGTGCTCTGCTATCAGCGGGACGGCGGCACCGACGTCTTCCATCACGTGCGCGCAGCGCGCGTCGTGCTCGCCACCGGCGCCCACGAACGTCCGCTCGCGTTCGTCGACAACGACCGGCCCGGCGTCATGCTCGCGTCGGCGGCGCGAACGTACCTCGAGCGCTTCGGCGTCCTGGCGGGCGAGCGGATCGTGGTCTTCTCGACGAACCACAGCGGGCACGACGCTGCCGGAGCGCTCGCGGCGGCCGGCGCACAGGTCGTCGTGGTCGACCCCGCGACGAGGACCGGACCGGCGACGGAACGGCTGCGCGCAGCAGGTATCGAGGTTCGGCTGAACGCCCGGGTGGTCGCGACCGACGGCGATCCCGCGCTCACCGGCGTCACGGTGTCCGCCGCTGACGGCCAACGCACCGCGATCCCAGCGGATGTGCTCGCCGTCAGCGGCGGCTGGAACCCGGCCATCCAGCTCGCGCGCGGCCTCGGCATCGGCCTGCGCTACGACGAGCAGAAGACCTGTTTCGTTCACGACGGCTCCGGACCCGAGTGGCTCACCGTCGTCGGCCGCGCGGCGGGCAACGTGCCGGCCTCGTTCCCGCTCTGGGTGGTCGACGAGGGCGACGACCACGAGAAGTACGTCGAGCTGCAGCGCGACCAAACGGTCGCCGACGTCGCGGAGGCAGTCGCCGGTGGGCTCACCAACGCCGAGCATGTGAAGCGCGCGACGTATATCGGCACCACGATCGACCAGGGGCGCACGAGCGGCGTGCTGGCCGCCGAGATCGTGAACCGGCTGCTCGGTTGGGCGCCGGGCGCACAGGGGCCAACGAACGCGAGGCCACCGTATACGCCCGTGCCCTTCTCGGCGCTCGCCGGACCCGACAGCGGACCGATCCTCCTCGACCCCATCCGCGTCACGCCGATGAACGCGTGGCACGACGCGCACGGCGCCGTCTACGAGAACGTCGGCCAGTGGAAACGGCCGCGGTACTTCCCGCGCGGCGACGAAGACATGGGCGCGGCGGTCGCCCGCGAAACCCGGGCGCTCCGAACCGGGGTCGGCGTGTTGGATGCGAGCACCCTCGGCAAGATCGACGTCCGCGGTCCCGACGCCGGCGTGTTCCTCGACCGGATGTACACGAACCGGATGTCCAACCTCAAGGTCGGGTCCATCCGCTACGGGTTCATGCTCGGGCTCGACGGGATGGTGTTCGACGACGGCGTCGCGATGCGCCTCGCCGACGACCACTACGTCTGCACGACGACGACCGGCGGCGCGGCGGCTGTGATGGACCGCTTCGAAGAGTGGCTCCAGACCGAGTGGACCGATCTCCGCGTCTACTGCACGAGCGTGACCGAGCAGTGGTCGGTCGTGGCGGTCGGCGGACCGCGAGCCCGTGAGGTCGTCGCAGCGGCCGGAACCGACGGCAACCTCGATCACGACGCGTTCCCGTTCATGACCTTCCGGGACACGACCGTTGCGGGCGTCCCGGCCCGGATCTGCCGGATCAGCTTCACCGGAGAGCTGAGCTACGAGCTGCACGTCTCGCCGTGGCATGCGCAGCATGTGTGGACCGCGGTGATGACCGCGGGCGAACCCTTCGGCATCACCCCGTATGGCACCGAAGCGATGCACGTCCTTCGCGCCGAGAAGGGCTATGTGATCGTCGGGCAGGAGACCGACGGGACACAGACGCCGGAGGACCTTGGGATGGCGTGGATCGTGAACACGGGCAAGGGCGACTTCGTCGGGAAGCGCTCGCTCGTGCGCAGCGACATGTTGCGCGAGGACCGGAAGCAGCTGGTCGGCATCATGACCGACGAACCGGCGCGCGTCCTGATGGAGGGCACCCAGCTGGTCGCTGACGCGACGATCCCCGAGCCGCCCGCGCACATGCTCGGCTGGGTGACGTCGTCGTACCGGAGCGAGGCGCTCGGTCGAAGCATCGCGCTCGCGGTGGTGGAAGCGGGGCGCGGACACATCGGCAACGAGATCCACGCGGTGGTTGGAAACGAGACCGTGCGGTGCCGCGTCGCCGACCCCGTCTTCTACGACCCGGAGGGGACGCGGCGCGATGGTTGAAGTTCGGTCCCCGCTCGCGCACCGCGCAGCAGCGCTGGCCACGTTCGACGCGGTCGAGGTCCCGTTCCTGACACAGATCGACGTTCGTTGCGGCCAGGCCGAGGCCGCGCGGCTCGGGTTCCCGACAGAGCCCAACACCGTGACCGGCGACATGGCTCGCGGCGCGTTGTGGCTCGGACCCGACGAGTGGCTGGTGGTCGCCGCCCCCGGCGACCCCAGCGTGGTGGCGGACGGACTCGACGCGCTGCTCATGAACACCCGTCACGCGGTCGTCGATGTGAGCGCGAACCGTGCCGTCATCGAGCTCCACGGGCCGAGGCGCCTTGCGATGCTCGCGTCGGCGTGCTCGCTCGACCTCGATCCGGCCGGCGGCTGGGTTCCCGGTGTCTGCGCGCAAACACTGCTGGCACGCGCACCGGTGATCCTGCAGGAGCTCTCAGACGCGACGCGTGTGTTCGTCCGCCCGTCGTTCGCCGACTACGTCGTCGACCGGCTACTCGCTTCGTCGTAGCACCCAGATCAAGAGGAGAGGCAAACCGGTCAAGCTCTTGTCGGCAGCCTCGCGCACATGCGCTGATCGGATCCCGGCCGTGAAGCCCTGATCCACGACGGGTTCAAGACACCCCTCGATCGTCAGCCCCGCGTCGTTGATCGCCCGCACGTAGCTTTGCACCCAGTGCGTGTGGTTCGTCGTGGCTGCGCGCGACCCGTCCGCTCGTCGGAAGAGCGCCGCCCCGCCGAGCGAGGTCGCGATCGGATGGACATCGGTCGTCACGATCCGCCCGCCCGGTCGGAGCACCCGGGCGAACTCGCGGAACGCAGGACCGAGGTCGGTGACGTGCGTCAGCGCGAGCGCGCACGTGACGAGGTCCACCGAGGCATCGTCCGCAGGAAGGGCGGCGTCGAACCAGCCGGACCGGAACGCGGCGCGGAGCTGCTTGGCTCTCGCCACGTCGAGCATCTCCTCGGAGGGGTCGATGCCCACAACCTGGTGACCGAGCTGCGAGAGCATCTGGGTCACCCGGCCGGTCCCACACGCAACGTCGAGCGCGTCACCCGGAGGGAACCCGGCGAGCAGCGGCCGAAGCACGAGTTCCTCTTCGTCGATGAGCGGATTCGGGACGACGTCGTACGTCTCGGACCACGCCGCGTAGCCGTCCGCGATGTCCAGGCTCTCGAGCTGGAAGACCTCGCCCAACGGAAGCTCATCACGATGAGCGAGCATCTCGGCGATCGTCCGGAGTTCCTCCTCGGCCTCGGCGTCATCGCCGAGCGGCCATCTGCGAAGCAAGCCGAGGCCTCGGAACCCGATCACCACGCGCGCAAGCTTGGCTTGGTGTTCCATCGCGGAACCGTAGCGCGTTGGTCAGCCGCGGGCGATGACGGTCAGCACGTCGTCGGCGTAGCGCTCGACCTTGGCCTGGCCGACCCCTGAGATCGAACGAAGGGCGGAGGGCGACGTCGGCCGGGCCTCCGCGATCAACAGCAGTGTCTTGTCGTGGAAGATCACGTACGGCGGCACGCCGTCGGCGACCGCGCGCTCGCGGCGCCACGTCCGGAGGCGCTCGAACAACGGGTCGCCGCTTTCGACGCGTTTCGGCTGTGTGCGCTTCTCGACCTTGGGCTTCACACCGGTCGCCTCGGCGACGAACGGACTGACCGCCGCCTTCCCGTCGATCGGCCACGTGATCGCGAGCCAGTGCCTCGCCCGGGTCACGCCCACATAGAAGAGCCGGCGCTCCTCCTCCGGATCCGCGGCGGTCCGGCCGCTCTTGTACGGGATCTCGCCGTCGAGCACGCGCGGCAAAAACACGACGTCGAATTCCAGCCCTTTCGACCGGTGGTAGGTCAGGAGCTGGACGCCTCGGCCGGATTCCTCGATCGAGAACCGCGAGGGCAGCTCGGCGAGGAACGCGCCGACCGTCGCGTCCTCGCCATGCGCCTCGGCGAATTCGCGAGCGAGCGACCGGAACCGCCCGAGGTCGGCTTGGCGGGTCCGCTCGTCGTCGGCATCGGGTGTCGTCTCGGGATCGAAGCCGAGCGCATCGGTCGCGCGCTCGATGGCCTCGACGACCGGCGCGTCGCCGCCACGCCGGAGCCTGCCGAGCATCGCGCGCGCCGCCGGTCGCTGGAGGAAGGCACCGGTCCGCACCTGGTACGGGACGCCGACTGCCGCGAACGACTCCTCGAACGGCTCGGTGCGGGCGTTGATCCGAGTGAGGATCGCGATCTCTTCCCAGGCGACACCCTGCTCGTGCACCTCGCGGCACCGGGCCACGATCCAGGACACCTCGTCGTGCTCGGACGAGAACGAGCGAGCGAGCGGTTCGGGGCCGGACGGCCGCGACGCCTGGAGCTGCTTCTCGAAGCCGCCGAGCAGCGGCGCCAACCGGTTCGACAATGTGAGGATCTCCGGCGTGGAGCGGTAGTTCTCCTCGAGCCGGATGATCCGCACGCCGGGGAACCGCTCAGGGAACGACAAGAGGTACGAGGGCGACGCGCCGGTGAACCCGAAGATCGTCTGGTAGTCGTCGCCGACAACGCAGAGCTCGTCGCGGCCGCCGAGCCACCCGTCGAGCAGCGCCGACTGCAGCGGGTTCACGTCTTGGAACTCGTCGACGGTGAAGGCCGCGTATCGCCCGCGGATCCGTTCCGCGACCGCCGGGTACTCGTCGATCATGCGGATCGCGAGCCCGAGCATGTCCTCGAAGTCGAGCACGCCGCTACGTTCCTTGCGTCGCTCGTAGTTACGGTAGATCCCGTCCATCAGCTCGACCGGGATCGGCGGCTCGTGCTCCTGCTCCGCGAGCGCGTCAACGTACGCCTCGGGCGAGATCAACCGGTTCTTGGCCCATTCGATCTCGGCGGCGAGTTCGCGCCGCGGCAAGAACTTGTGCGGCGGGGGCAAGCCGTTGGCGAGCGGCGTGATCAGCCGCGCCTTGTGGTCGAGGATCTCGGGGAGTCGCGAGCCGCTCGCCTGCTCCCAGAGGCCGCCGAGCTGGTGCAAGGCGGCCGCGTGGAACGTTCGCGCCTCGACGCCCTCGACGCCGAGCCTCTCGAGGCGCTCGCGCAGTTCGCCGGCCGCCTTCTGCGTGAAGGTGACCGCGAGGATCTGGCCCGGTTGGAAAGCGCCGCTCGCGACCTGCCATGCGATACGCCGTGTGATGGTGGTGGTCTTGCCGGTGCCGGCGCCCGCGAGGATCGCGACGGGCCCGCGCGTCGCCTCGGCCGCCTCGCGCTGGGCTGCGTTCAACCCGTCGAGGATCGTGGCGGCGTCGGGCATCGACGCGAGGCTAACAGTGGCCTGCGACAGGCCAGGAATGGCCGGCTATTCGGTGCCGGCGATCTCCTTGTCCATCTGCGCCAGTTCCTCGGCGTCGGGCAGGAACTCGGCCTGCTCGGCGGGTCCGATCGGCACGCCCTTCTCGATCAGACCGGCCTCGCGATCGCGGTTGCGCTGGGCACGCTCTTCACGGCGGGCCTGACGGGCCGCCAGCTTCTTCGCGTTCGCATCACGACGCGCGCGTTTGCCATAGGAATCGGGCACGGACCCAGTGTACGCGACGAGCCGGTCCGTGCCGGGAAAGGCTCAGCCGGTGAGTTCGCCGTTGAGCATGCGGCGTTGCCAGTCGGCGGTGTTCGCCACCTGATTGAACGTGAAGACATGCAGCGCCTGCACGCGCGCCTCGCGGTCGACGAGCGTCGGTGCGAGCGCTTCGAGGAACGCGTCGGGCCCGAACGACCCGCCACGCATCAGGTGGCCGACCATCGACTTGTTCTTCTTGAGGTAGCGAGCCGAGTCCGCGACGCCGATCCGTGCGCTGATCGCCATGAGCTTGGTCAGCTCGGCGACACCCGGCACACCGAGATGCACCGGCAGCGTGACGCCGGCGGCGCGCATCCGCGTGAGCCACGCCGAAAGCGCGCTCGGGTTGAAGCACATCTGGGTGGTCATCGACGTCGCGATCGTCTGCTTGTCCTTGAGCGTGGCCAGCAGGACTTCGTCTGCGATGTCGGGGTGGCCTTCGGGGTAGCTCGGCACGCCGATCTCGGTGAACGGGTGGCCCAGCTCGTCGATCGCGTGCAGCAGGGCCACACCGTCGTGGAACTCGCCTTTGTCCTTCGCGTCGCCGCCGACGACGAACGCTTTCGTGATCGAGGCGTCGCGGGCTCGGTCGAGGAGTTCTTGGAGATGTGCCCGGTCGCGGATCATGTGCGCCGACAGGTGGGGCGTGACGTCGTGGCCGCGGGCGGCAAGCTTCTCGGCGAGGTCGAAGGTCGCCTCGATCCCGTGGCTCGGCGAAGCGGTCACGGTCACCGCCGCGCCCTCGGGGAGGGCCTCGGCCTTGGCCATGTTGGAGTCAAGGGGGATCAGCTCGTACTTGGCGCTCGAGACAAGCCGCAGCAAGGCGGCACGCTGATCGTCCGTCAGTGCAGCATTCCGCTTCTGCCAAAACTTCCAGCTCATCCCACGTTTCCTCTGCCCGAGAACGGCGGTCATGATGCCCTATCGGCAGCTTCCAGCGTGAACCGGAATCGGACCAGTGGTCAGCCCCGTTGCGCCTTGCCCGGCCCGGCACCGGCGCGCATCATGGGCTGTATGGATCTCGCGAAGGCCAAACGCCGAGCCCCGCTCGCCGTGGTTGGCATGGGCCTCGGGATGGCGGCGATCATCGTCGGGTTCGGGATCGTCCGTGATGCCAGCGCAAGCCCCGGCCCCGATTGGGTCCGGGTGGGATCGACGCAGCAAGTGAACGGATCGCACGTGACGTTCGTCGCAAGCATCCCGGCCTACGTGGTGTCGACGTCCGACGGCCTGATCGGGCTGTATGCAAGGGACCCGCACCTCGGGGAGCCCATCGAGTACTGCCAGTCGTCCGGGTACTTCGAAGATCCATCGCATGGCTCGAAGTTCGATCTCATGGGGTACTACGCGCTCGGACCGGCCCCGCACGGCCTCGATCGTCTTGCGGTTCAGACGGTGGGCGATGAGGTCTGGGTGAACCCGCTCGCGCGCACCGAGGGTGCGCCCCGCGGGGAACCACGCGCCGCTCGGCCGACGGGTCCGTTCTGTCCGGAGACGCCGTAGTTCCGTCTCGCAGCGCATCAGGCGGTCACGCGTTCGAGTCGGGGAAGCTGGCCTTCTTGCGATCGATCCACTCGCGGAGTTCCTCGTCCTTGGCATCGTCGACCCGGGGCTCCTCGTACTCGGCGAGCATCCGCTTCCAGATCGCGTTGGCCCGCATGTTGGCGTCGAGCGAGCCGTCGAGCTCCCACTGCTCGAACGAGTTGTTGTCGGCCACGCTCGACCGGTAGAAGGCCGTCTCGAAGTTGGCGAGCGTGTGGGCGGTGCCGAGGAAGTGCTGGCCGGGACCGTTGTCGATGATCGGCTCAAGCGCCTGGCCGTTCTCGGAGAGGTCCATGCCTTTGGCGAACGCGTGCACCTGGCCACACTGGTCGAGGTCGAGCACGAACTTCTCGTAGCCCATCGCGAGGCCGCCTTCGAGCCAGCCCGCCGCGTGGAGCACGAAGTTGACCCCGCCGAGGATCGTGGGCTGCAGCGTGTTGGCGCTCTCGTAGGCGGCCTGGGCGTCGGCGACCTTGCTCGCGGTGAGCGAGCCGCCGCTGCGGAACGGAACGCCGAGCCGGCGTGCGCATGCGGCGAGCGCGTACAGGACGAGTGCGGGCTCGGGCGTGCCGAACGTGGGCGCGCCCGACTGCATCGACATCGATGAGGCGAACGACCCGAACACGACCGGCGCGCCGGGGCGGACGAGCTGCACGTACGCCATCCCGGCCATCGCCTCGGCGAGGGTCTGGGTCGCGGCGCCGGCGGCGGTCGCCGGCGACATCGCGCCGGCCAGGATGAACGGCGTCATGATCACGGCCTGGTTCGCCTCGGCGTAGGCGCGCGCTGCACCGAGCATCGTCGAATCCCACACGAGCGGGCTGTTCGCGTTGACCAGGCTGAGGATGTACGCACGCTCCTCGAGCGCGTCGGCGCCGAAGAGGATCCGTGCCATGTCGACGGTGTCGCGCGCCCGGAGCGGATGCGTGACCGAGCCCATGAACGGCTTATCCGAGTAGCGCATGTGCGCGTAGACCATGTCGTAGTGGCGCTTGTTGACCGGCAGGTCGACCGGCTCGCACACCGTGCCGCCCGAGTGGTGCAGGAACGGCGTCATGTAGGCGAGCTTCACGAAGTTGCGGAAGTCCTCGATCGTGCCGTAGCGACGGCCGCCGTCCAGGTCGCGGACGAAGGGCGAGCCGTAGGCCGGTGCGAGGACGGTGGCGGTGCCGCCCAGATGCACGGTGGTTGCCGGGTTCTTGGAGTACTGGTCGAACTCCTTCGGTGCGGTCGCCTGGATCAGCTGGCGCGCGAGCCCGCGGGGGAACCGGACGCGCTCGCCATCGACGTCGCAGCCGGCCTCGGCGAGGAGCTTGTGCGCGTCGGGCGCCTCCCGGAAGTCGATGCCGACGGTCTCGAGGATCGTGTCGGCGTTGTGTTCGATCGTCGAGAGGCCTTCCTCGTCCAAGATCTCGAACGGCGTGAGCGTCCGCGTGATGAAGGGCACCTTCTCGGCGACCTCGTGCAGGCGGGCGGCTCGACGGGCCTCCCGGCCACCTCCTCTGCGTCCGCGGGCCTGGGTCTCGCTCATGAGGTGCTCCTCTCTCGGGTGCGGCGTCGGCGCGGCGCTTCGGCGGGCGCGCGCTCGGGCAGGGAAACGTGCGCGCCGAGGCGCGGGAACGGATCGGTCGCGTGCGGGATGCCCATCGCGCCGACGAAGTGCTCTTGGAAGCGTGGCTCGGTCGCCGTCTCGATCTTCTCGACGCGGCCGACGACGTCTTCGATCTCATGGCGGGCGGCGCGGTTGAGCAGGGCGATGCGGGCACCGGTGCCGGCGGCGTTGCCGGCGCTCGTGACGTGTTCGGGCTCACAGTCGGGCACGAGACCGAGCACCATCGCGTGCACGGGGTCGATGTGCGCGCCGAACGCACCGGCCAGGCGGATGCGGTCGACATGATCGATCCCGTAGTGGTCCATGAGCAGACGGCAGCCGGCGTACAGCGCGCCCTTCGCCAGTTGGATCTGCCGGACGTCGTTCTGCGTGAGGACGAGGCGCGGCTCGGCGTCATGCACCACATATGCGCACGTGCGGCCGTCGTCGATCACGCGGTCGGTGCGTTCCTTCGCGCCGGGATCGATCACCCCGTCGGTGGTCAATATCCCGGCCACGTACAGCTCGGCGATCAGCTCGATGATGCCCGAGCCGCAGACACCGGTCGGCGGCGGCGCGCCGTCATCGTCGGACCACAGCTCGCTGCCGACCGTTCGGAAGCGGAGCTCGAGCGTGTCGCGGTCGATCCGGACACGCTCGATCGCGCCGGGCGCCGCCCGCTGGCCGCACGAGATCTGGGCCCCTTCGAACGCGGGGCCGGTCGGACTCGAGGCGGCGAGGAGCCGGTCGCGGTTGCCGAGCACGATCTCGGCGTTCGTGCCGACGTCGACGAGGAGGTTGACGACGTCTTGATCGTGCGGCGCCTCGCTCAAGATCACGCCGGCGGTGTCCGCGCCGACGTGGCCGGCGATCAGCGGTAACGCGTAGACGCGGGCGCCCGGGTTGGCCGTGACGCCGAGGTCACGCGCGGGCACCGTCAGCGCGCGGTCAGTGACCGGCGCGAAGGGCGCACCGCCGAGCTCGGTCGGATCGAATCCGAACACGAGGTGATGCATGATCGGATTGCCGACCACGACGAGCTCGAGCACGTCGTCGCGCGAGGCGTCGGCCTGTGTGCAGAGATCGCCCACCAGCTGGTCGATGCACCCGCGCACCGCGGCGGTCAGCTCCACCTCGCCGCCCGGGTGCATCATCACGTAGCTCACGCGGCTCATCAGGTCCTCGCCGAACCGGATCTGCGGGTTCATCGCGCCGGCGCTCGCGAGCACGTCGCCGGTGTGCAGGTCGCAGAGGTGCCCCGCCACCGTCGTCGAGCCCACGTCGAACGCGATCCCGAGCGCCACGTCGCGGAACCCGGGGAACACCGCGGTGATCAGCGATCCGTCGCGAACCGCGACGGTGGCCGCCCATGCGCCGGCGCGGAGCGTCTGCTGCAGCCCGGGCAGCACGACCGGGTCGACGTCGAGGCCGTTGAGGTCCCAGTCGCGCTCGAGCGCGGCGAGCAACCGCTCGAGGTCGCCGCCGGTCGCGGCCAGCGTCGGCTCCTCGACCTCCACATAGTGGAGCCGCACGATCGGATCGACGTCGATCGTGTGCGCATCGGCTTCCTTGCGCACGACCTGCCGATGGATCTGTGACTCGGGCGGCACGTCGACGATGAGGTCGCCGCAGATCCTCGCGTGACAGCCGAGCCGTCGATCCGCTGCGAGCCCGTCGCGTTCGCGGTACCGCTCCTCCGGCTCGGTGAACGGGATCAGATGATCGCCCGCGCTGGTCAGACCATGTTTCGGGAACGAACCCTCCATCGGGACCACCTGGCAGCGACCGCAGATCCCGCGGCCGCCGCAGACGGAGTCGAGGTCGACGCCGAGCGCGCGAGCGGCATCCAGCACGCTCACACCGTCGGGGACCTCGCCGCGGCGGCCCGACGGCGTGAAGACGATCGTGTGCGCGGGCGCGCTCATCACTGGCTCTGTGTGCCGACCCGCGCTGCGCGGCCGCCGCGGCGGCGGCCAGTTCCTTCGCCCCCGCCCGCGGCCGCGCGGTCCGCGTACCTCCGGATCCACGCCTCCGCGTGCGCGTCGTTCCCCATCAAGACGTCCGCAGCCATCGTCGCCTGCCGGACCTCGTCGTGCAGCGGCGACGTGATCGCGCTCGTCATCCCGCACGCGATCGCCATCGACAGGAACGCGCCGTTGATCCCGTTGCGGTTCGGCAATCCGAACGACACGTTGGAGGCGCCGCACGTCGTGTTCACGCCGAGCTCGTCATGCAACCGCCGGACCAACCGGAACACCTGCTGGCCCGCCGTCCGCATCGCGCCGATCGGCATCACGAGCGGGTCCACGACGACATCGTGGGCCGGGATGCCGTGGTCGGCGGCCGCGTGCACGATCTTCTCGGCGATGCCGAACCGAACGTCGGGATCCTCGCTGATGCCGGTCTCGTCGTTCGTGATCGCGACGACCGCGGCGCCGTGCTTGGCGACGAGCGGCAACACCGACTCGATCCGCTCATCCTCGCCCGTCACCGAGTTCACCAACGGCTTGCCCTGATAGACGGCGAGCCCGGCCTCGAGGGCGGCGACGATCGAGGAGTCGATCGACAGCGGCACGTCGGTGAGCGACTGCACGAGCTTCACCGTTTCGGCGAGGATGCCCGGCTCGTCGGCGAGCGGGATGCCGGCATTCACATCGAGCATCTGGGCGCCGGCCCGCACCTGCGCGTCGACATCGCCGATCACGGTCGAGAAGTCGCCGGCAGCCATCTCGGCGGCGAGCTTCTTCCGGCCGGTCGGGTTGATCCGCTCGCCGATGATCGTGAACGGCCGCCCGGAGCCGATCACGTGCTCCCGGGTCGCCGAGGAAACGACGGTGTCCGCCATCCCCCGGATGATGTCACCTGGTGTTGCGCGCTCAACGGCTGGGTTGCGCCGGCAGCAACGCCGCCCGTGGCCTTCGAAACGAGGCAGGTAGGTTCGATCGCGACCGAGGAGGCACGGATGCAACCCGAGACGCGACTCGCCGTTCGACTGCACGCACCCGGAACCGGACCCGCAGACCTTCGTGTGGAGGAGCTTCCGACCCCGCAGCCGGGGCCGGGCGAGGTCCTCGTCGAGGTGCGCGCCGCCTCGATCACGCGCGACGAGCTGTCCTGGCCGGCCGACCGGCTCCCCGCGATCCCGTCCTACGAGGTGTCGGGCGTCGTGGCGGCGCTCGGCACCGGCGTGACCACGCTGGCCGTCGGCGACGCGGTCTTCGGGCTGACGCCGTTCGATCGCGACGGCGTTGCCACCGAGTTCGCGACCGTGCCCGCCGATGCGCTCGCGCCGAAGCCCACGACGCTCGGACACGTCGAGAGCGCGGCGCTACCGATGCCCGGGCTCACCGCCTGGCAGGGGCTCTTCACGCACGGCGCGCTCGCGGCGGGCGAGCGTGTGCTGATCCATGGTGCGGCCGGCGGCGTGGGCCACATCGCGACGCAGCTGGCCGCGTCTCGCGGCGCCATCGTCGTCGCGACCGCGCGGGGTGGCGGGATCGAGATCGTTCGAGAGCTCGGCGCCGAGGAAGTGATCGACACGTCGGACACGACCGATCTCGCCGGCGCGGTCGCGCCAGTCGACGTCGTGTTCGACACGGCAGGCGGCGATCTCCTCGCGGCGTCGCCTGCGCTGCTCGCGCCCGGCGGACGGCTCATCGCCGTCGCCGAGGAACCGCCAGACGGTGTGGAGGGCACCTTCTTCATCGTCGATCCCGACGCCGATCAGCTGGTCGCGCTGGCGCGCCTCGCCGACGAAGGCGCCCTCACGACGGCGATCGACACGACCTTCCCGCTGAAGGACGCGGTCGCCGCATTCGAGCGGGTCGAAACGTCCAACAAGCGCGGCAAGGTCGTGCTGGAGGTGAGCGTGTGAGCTCGCAGCCCGAACGCGGAGCACGGTTCGCCGCTCTGCACGAAGGCCCGCCCTTCGTGATCCCGAACCCATACGACGCCGGATCGGCGCGCGTGCTCGAGGCGGCGGGATTCGAAGCGCTCGCCACATCGAGCTCGGGCTACGCGTTCACGCTCGGTCGTGCCGACGGAACGGTTCACCTCGACGAGATGGCTGCGCACGTCGCGGCGCTCACCGATGCCACCGACCTCCCGGTCTCCGCGGATCTGGAGAACGGATACGGCGCCGATCCGGCCGTCGCGGCGAACACGATCGCGATCATCGCCGACGCCGGGGCGGTGGGCGGCTCGATCGAGGATTGGGACCGGGAGACACGCGCGCTCTATGAGACCTCGCATGCGGTCGAACGGATCCGAGCGGCCGCCGAAGTGGCGCACGCGCTGCCGTTCCCGTTCCTGCTCTGCGCGCGAGCCGAGAACCACATCCGCGATCACGACGACCTGGACGACACGATCACCCGGCTCCAAGCCTACGAGGCCGCCGGAGCCGACGTTCTGTTCGCACCGGGTGTGCGCGCGCCGGCGAACATCCGCCGGATCTGCGACGCCGTCACGAGGCCGGTGAACGTGCTCGCGATGGCGGGGATGTCGCTCGCCGACATCGTGCAGACGGGCGCCCAACGGGTGAGCGTCGGGGGCGGGTTGGCGTGGGTCGCAACCGGCGCGCTGATGCAGGCGGCGTCGGCGATCAAGAACGGCGACTTCACGGTCCTGACCGGCCGGCCCGCGAACCTCCCGGTCTGACCGCTCAGTCCTGCGACGGACGCACGGCGTCCCCCGAGCCGGCGACGTCCTCGCCACCCTGGTAGCCGCCGGCGCGGATCGCGACCTTGAGCTGATCTTCCGACCATTCGTTGAGCACCGCCTGCTCGGCGGCCGTGGCTTCGGCTTCGAGGTCTTCCCCAACCTGGCTTCGATCCATCATCATCTGCTCGGTGTAGTCGTCGGAGCCGATCAGGCCGGCGACCATCGCAGCTGCGTCGACGGCTTCCTGGAAACGATCCGGCAGAAGCCTTCGCGCGGAGCCCCCGGAGTCGTCACGGACGACGATCTGCATGGGGATGTCACGCCACTTGATCACGGTCAGCTCTGCCACGGGTCCTCCTCCTGCGAACGTCCACCGCAGTATGCCCTGGAGCGGCTGACACGCGTGACCGCGGGTTGCGGCCGCACCCGAAGTCGACAGCGCCGGGGAGCCATCTACGCTTCGCGCGTGAAGATGCACGACGACCAGGTCGACGTCGACGCCGACATCGTCCGAAAGCTGCTCGCGGACCAACGACCCGATCTCTCGGACCTCCCGATCCGGTCCGTGGTGTCGACGGGGACCGTGAACGCCCTGTTCCGTATCGGCGACGACCTCGTCGCGCGCCTGCCCCTACAGGACCACTGGGAAGAGGGCATCGAACGGGAATGGCGGTGGATCCCGTGGCTCGCGAGCCGGATCGGCACGGTGCGCCTGCCGGAGCCGATCTTCAAGGGCGCCGCGAACGACGCATTCCCGTTCTCATGGTCGATCTATGGGTGGATCGAGGGAGCTCCGTACGACGACGGACTCGTCGAGGACGAAGGCGATGTGGCGCGGCAGCTCTCGAGGTACGTGCTCGAGCTGCGAGCGCTCGAGATCCCGGCCGCGGCGCCGGAAGGCGGCAGAGAACCGTTGGCCGACCTCGATGGAGACACCCGTGAGGCGATCGAGGATGCGGGAGAGGTCATCGACAGCGCAAGCGCGATGACGGTATGGGATCAAGCGCTCCGAACATCGCCGTGGGACGGCACGCCGGTGTGGATCCACGGGGATCTGCTTCGTCCGAACCTGATCGTGCACGACGGACGACTGGAGGCCGTCATCGACTACGGATACATCGGCGTCGGCGACCCCGCGACTGACCTGATCGCGGCGTGGGCCGTCTTCGGACCAACTGGACGAACCGCGTACCGCGAGGCGCTCAGACCCGACGACGCGACCTGGGCGCGCGGGCGCGGCATCGCGCTGCACCAGGCGGCGATGATCATCCCCTACTACGCAGAGACGAACCCGGCGTTCGTCGCGCTCGCGCGTCGCACGATCGAACAGATCATCGACGACGCGCTATGAGGTCGGGGCCATCGCGCGCTTGGCCATCACCAAGGCCTGCGCGGTCTCGGCGGCGACCGCCGCATCGCGGCAATAGGCGTCGGCGCCGACGGCCTTCCCGAACTCCTCGTTGAGCGGCGCACCACCGACCATCACGATGTACTTGTCGCGCAAGCCTTTCGCGGACAGCTCGTCGATCACGACCTTCATGTACGGCATCGTCGTCGTGAGCAGGGCGCTCATCCCGAGGATGTCCGGCTGGTGCTCCTCGAGCGCGGCCAGGTAGTCCTCGACCGGATTGTTGATGCCGAGGTCGACCACCTCGAAGCCGGCGCCCTCGAGCATCATCGCGACGAGGTTCTTCCCGATGTCGTGGATGTCGCCCTTGACCGTGCCGATCACGACCTTGCCGATCCGCTGGGCGCCGGTCTCGGCGAGCAGCGGCCGCAGGAGCTCCATCCCCGCCTTCATCGCGTTCGCAGCGAGCAACACCTCGGGCACGAACAAGATCCCGTCGCGGAAGTCGATGCCGACGATCCGCATCCCCTCGACGAGGGCGTCGTTCAACACCTTCTCGGCGCCCCAATCGCGATCGAGCAGGATCTGCGTTCCCTCGTGGATCTCTTCGGCGAG
>DASYOY010000057.1:0-20663 GCA_036007245.1 Actinomycetota bacterium
CTGAGCTCGATACCGGCAACCGCACGACCTCCGACGCTCGATCCGGAGAGCCGGAGGGGGGATTCGAACCCCCGACCTACCACTTACGAGGCGGTTGCTCTACCCCTGAGCTACTCCGGCGGAGCCGTCAGGATACCGGACCTCCGAAGCGGCTTTCGCAGCGCTATGGAATGATGCGCCGATGCCCCTGGCGTCGTCGCGACGCGTCGGCGACGCGCGCGGTGTGGCCGCGACGCTGTTCGCGGCGACCGCGCTCGCGTCCTTTCCCATCGTGATCGCCATGGTGCGACACGACGGCTCGCCGATCGGCGCGGACACACCGGTGTACGTGTGGTGGGCGCGCTTGGTGGGAGCGGCGGGTTCGTCGACGATCGCGTTCCGCCCCGGCGTTCCCGACGTCACCGAGGTGATCGCGCGTGCCTTCGGCCTGTCCGAGACCGCGACGGTCGCCGGACTCGGGTGCGCGCTGATCGCCATCATCGGGCTCGCCGGCGCGGCCGTGTTGCGAGGCGGGCGCGCAGACGGCGCGGTCCCGGTCCTCGGGCTGATCCTGACGGGGCTGTTCGGGACGTATCTCGCCGCCGGACATCTGTCGAACGCCGTCTTCGCCGCGCTGTTCGTGCTCGCCCTCGCGTTCCTCCTGGACGAGCGCCGGCGGAGCTGGGCCCTCGCGGTCGTTGCGCTCGGCGCCGCCGGGATCGCGCATCCCGAATTCCTGTGGCTGGCCGTCGCGATCCTCGGGGTCGCGACCGTGATGGCAGTGCTCGCCCGTCGCCGGCGCGAGGCGGCGTCGACCGCGGCGGTCGGGCTCGCGGGCGCCGCCCTGGCAGGGCTCGGCCTGCTCGCGGCATCGGCCGGCGGCGTCGCCTTCGACGTCCCGACGTCGCTCGACGTGTTCCTGCTCCAATCGCACCAGCTGGATCGACTGCATCAGCTGTTCATCGAGCGGTTCAGGCCCAAGGTCGCCACTTACGCGTTGTGGGCATGGCTGCCGCTCGCCGCCGCGGCGATCCCGCGGCTCCGTGGCCGGCTCGGCCGACTCCTCGTCGCGTGGTCCATCGCCACCGTCATCGGCGTCGCGGCCGGACTCGTCGGCAGATGGTTCCCGCCGCATCGGATCGTGGCGTTCGCCTTCTGCCTGCCGTTGCTCGCGGCGATCGGCCTCGGCGTCATCGGCGAACGGCTCCCGAGGCTCGCGAGGCCGATCTCGACGGTCGTCGTCTGCGTGATCGCTGCGAGTGGGATCTGGCTTTGGGTGAACGCGCCGCGCCCGTACGCCGATCCTGCCACCAACGCCGTCGCAGCATCTGCTCCTACGATCGCGGCGACCTCGGGCACGGTCGTCGTCGAGCTTCCGGCCGATCGCGACGCGACCGCGGTGGCGGTGATCCGCTCGTTGAATCTCTTGCGTGCCGCCGTGCCGGGCGATCGGGTCCGCGACGTGGTGCTCCGCTACCCCGCGCCACCCCAGGGTGACGCCGACGCCCAAAGCCTGTGGCGCGCGAGCGAAGACGAGGCGGGTCGCGCGCTCGCGTCCGGTGCTCCCCAGGTCACCGCTCCGGACGCCCCACCGACGCTGCCGCGGCCCTCGGTGGCGGCGGCCTTCGTTGCGATGCTCGGCTGGCTCGCTGCGTGCGGCCTGGCAGGTGCGGGGTGGTGTGTTGCCGCGGGACATCGGGGCGTGGCCCTGCTCGAGCGCGCCACCGGCACCGGGCTCGCCGGTCTGATCATGGCCGGCGCGATCGCCGACGGGCTGGGTCTTCGCCTCGCCTCCCGGCCGGTCGCGATCGGCGTGATCGTCGTCGTGGCCGGCGCCGGCGCCCTCGTCCCGTGGGCGACTCGGCGCGCAGACGCCCGACGCGGACGGCGTGGGCCGGGTGCCACCACCACCGAGACGACGCCCGAGAGCCTCCCTTCCTCCATCGCGCCGGCGCTGCCATGATGCGCCCGTGAATGCGCAGCCCGATCTCGCGGGACCCATCGAGCGGGTCATGGTCGGCACCGACCTGTCCCAGACCGCATCGCGCGCGGTCGGGTGGGCCAACGACTTCGCCGAGCGGTTCGGGGCGGAGCTGCACCTGGTGCAGGTCATCATCCCGACCAACCCTTCCGACACGGAGTTCGGCGCGGCCGAGCGGACCCGGGCCGCGGCAGCGGCCGAGGCGCTCCAGGCGGAGGCGGAACGACTTGCCGGCGTCCGGGGCAAAGCCCACGTCGTCGTCGACGAGGACCCGGCGATGGCGATCGTCGGCGCCGCCGACGACGCAGAGATCGATGTGCTCGTCGTGGGCAACGCCGGGATGGCCGGACGCAAGGAGTTCTTGCTCGGGAACGTGCCCAACCGGATCAGCCACAACGCGCGCTGCACCGTGATCATCGTCAACACGACCGACGGCATGACGAGCGCGATGCCGGCCGCGCCCGGCGGGACGGTCTTGCGCGCAGGCGCGACCCCGCCGGAGACCCGGCCACACCTGATCGCCCGCGGTTCGAAGATCGCGACGGTCTTCGCCAAGCACGGCTTGCGGGAGGTGTTCGGCCGCCCGGACGAAGAGGGCACGATGGGCCGAGCCCGAAGCGCCAAGCGACTCCGCGAGGCGCTCGAAGAGCTCGGCCCGACCTTCTGCAAGCTCGGCCAGATCCTGTCGACGCGCCCCGACCTGCTGCCGCCGGAGTTCATCACCGAGCTCGCGCAGTTGCAGGACCACGTGCCCCCGCTGTCCGAGGAACAGGTCGTCCAGGTGATGGAGCAGGAGCTCGGCGTCCCGTGGGAGGACGTGTTCGATCACGTCGAGCCCGAACCGCTCGCCGCCGGCACGATCGCGCAGGTCCACCGCGCGGTGATGGCCAACGGCGCGAAGGCCGTGATCAAGGTCCAGCGGCCCGACGCGCGCGAGCTGATCGAGCAGGACCTCGGGTTGCTCGAGGTGTTCGCCGACAAGGCGGGCGACCGCGCCGGCCTCAAGCAGGTGATCGACCTCAAGGCGGTGTTCGAACACCTGTCGACGTCGCTGCACCGCGAGCTCGATTTCCGGAACGAAGCCCGCAACGTCGAGCGTATGCGCGAGGTGATCGCGCCGTTCGACCGGCTCGCCGTCCCCTCGATCTTCACGGACTACTCGACCGGACGCCAGCTGGTGATGGGCGATGTCGGCGGCGGCCCGATCACGATCGCGCCCGAGGGGCCGGTGCGTACCGAGGCCGCCAAGCAGCTGCTCGAGTCCTTCTACAAGCAGGTCATGGTCGACGGCTTCTTCCATGCCGACCCGCACCCGGGCAACCTCATGTGGCAGCCGGAGGAGAACAAGCTCTACTTCCTCGACCTGGGGATGGCGGGCGAGGTCGGCTCCGAGCTCCGCGAGTCGATGATGCTGCTGCTTATGGCGTTCTGGCAGGACGACGTCGGCTTCCTGACCGACGTCACGCTGATGATGGCCGGCGCGATCGACCGCAGCGACCTCGACGTCGACGCGTTCCAAGAGGAGATCGGCACCCTCGTGGCGAAGTACCAGGGCGCCTCGATCCAAGACATCCAGCTCGGCCCCGTGCTGCAGGAGATGACGGAGATCTCGCTGCGCTACGGCGTGCCGCTCCCCGCCTCGCTCACGTTGACGGCGAAGGCGCTGGCACAGATGCAGCTCGCGGCCTCGCAGCTCGACCCGACCGTCGATCCGTTCGACGTCGCCGGCAGATTCCTGATGCGGAGCGTGATGACCGGGATGGGCACGAAGCTCGACCCGAAGACGATCTTCTATCAGGTGCAACGGCTGCGGGTCCGAGCCGGGCGGGTGATCGAGGCGGTCGAGCGGCTGATCGGCGCGCGACCCGGGCAGAAGCTCGAGGTCAACTTCCGTGCGGCGTCGCTCGAACGAACGGTGCGGCGCGCCGGCCGGCGGCTGGCGATCGGTCTCGTCGCGTCCGCGGCGCTGCTCGGCACCGCGATCACCGCGACGTCGACTCGCGTCGACACGTGGGTGCCGCTGACGCTCGGCGCCATCGGGCTGCTGTTCGTGATCGGCCTGGTGATGGACCTGGTGCGGGACCGCCGCGACCGGATCCTCTAAGGGCCCTTCCCGAAGCCTTTCCCGAGATGGAGGTCCTCGAGGTCGACGTCGCCACCCTTGGACGTGAGCGTCGAGGCCTCCGGCTTGGTTTCGGGATGCTTCTTCTTGACCGAGCGCAGCACGATCTTCTCGAGCGCGAACGCGATGATGCCCATCATCACGCCGACGAACCAGCGCTCGAGCCGGCGGATGCCCTTGGGGGCCGCGGTGCCGGGACGCGTGCTCACGCCGGCTCGGCCGCTGCGTCCGCGCTGCTGCTGACCTCGGCGACCACGATGTAGACGAGGCCGACGAAGAAGACGCCGACGCCCCAGAGCGTCCCGATCGAGCTCGGGTAGCGGACCGCGTCGCTGAAGATGATGCCGGCGAGCCCGAACAGCATCGTCGCGAACCCGACCACCCAGGTCCACATGCGGTCGCCGGGCGAGCGGAACGACACGACGATCGCCGCGAGCACGACGCCGAGCGCCGAGGCCGCGACGCCGCTCCAGTGGTGGTACTTCCAGTGGCCGCTCATGTCCATCGCCGGGTCCATCTGCAACATGATGCGCGCATTGTCCCACGCGAACACGATCGCCGGGATCGCGGCGACGATCGCAAGGCTCAGCATCGCGACGTTCGGCGAGTCGAACCGCAACAGCTTGCCGCGGTTGGGAGCGAGGATCGTCAGCACACCGATCGCCACGACGGTGATGGGGTACAACGTGTCCGTGATGAGGTCGTGTCCGATGATCCCCGCGATGACGGCGCCGAGCGCCACCGCCCACGCGACCCGCAGGGCGACCACGTCGTCGGGGCGCAGCATCATCACGATCAGCGCGAACCCAAGTAGAACCAGGAACGCCGGCATCGTGGCGAGGTCGTGGAACGAGTGGACCTTGTCCGTCGTGCTGAAGAACTGCGGGACGGAGAACGCGAGGCTCGAAACGACGAAGAACAACCCGACGACGCCCGCGATGATCCGGTAGGCGAGCACTCGGCCTCTCGAAACGGTCGGCGCGGTGTGCGTATCCATCGGATCCCCTCTCGTCACGGGCGCGCGGCGCCCATCGCCTTCGCCGCAACGGCGGGCAACGCCCCGTCGGGGCTCACCTTCGCATCGGCCTCCCGGGCGGGCAAGGACCCGGTGATCGCGGTGCCGCCGCCCGGGGTCGAGGCGACGACGAGCGCCCCGCCGAGCGCCGCGAGCCGGTCGGCGATCCCTTGCAGGCCCGTTCCGTAGGAGGTCGCGTCGGCGTCGAACCCGACGCCGTTGTCGTGGATCCGGAACACCAGCCGGTCCGGCGCAGCGGCGAGCTGGATCGTCGCCGCGGTCGCGCCGGCGTACTTCGCGACGTTCTGCAATGCCTCGAGGCACGAGAAGTACACGGCCGCCTCGACCTCCGGCGCGTAGCGACCAACTCCGTCAGTCTCGACGGCGACCGGCACCGGCGACCGACGCGCTTGGGCCTCGAGCGCCGCGCCGAGCCCTTGATCGGCGAGCAAGGGCGGATAGATCCCGCGCGCGAGGTCGCGAAGATCCTCGAGCGCCCGCTGCGTCTCGCCGGCCAGCTCGCCGAGCATGCCGTCGACGCGCGACGGGTCCTTCGCGAGCACCTGCCGCGCCAGACGGAGCTTCACGGTCAACGCGACGAGCTGCTGCTGTGCGCCGTCGTGGATGTTGCGCTCGAGCTTGCGCCGCTCGAGATCTTGAGCCGCGACCAGCCGGCGGCGCGACTCGCGGAGGTCTTCGAGCAGGCCGACGTTGCGGAGCACCAGGCCGGCCTGCGCCGCTAGGCCGTTGATGAGTTCGGTTCGCGGCTCGTCGATCGGATCGCGCGCCGGCATCGACACCGACAACGCGCCGAGCACCTCGCCCTGATGGCGCACCGGCTCGACCAGGTCGTCGTCGCTGGCCTCCGTGACGTCATCCGGCCACTCGGCGACGACGCGGCGGGTGCTTTCCGGACCGAGCCACACGCGCGCACGGTCGGCGCCCACACCCTCGCCGAGCACGCGGGCGAGCCGCTGCAACACGTCGTCAGCGGCGTACGTCTCGGCGAGGTTCTCGCCGAAGGACGTCAGCACCTCATAGGGGGTCGCGCGTCTCCCGTACACGATGCGGTCGGCCGTCCGTTGCGCCCATCCTCGGACGGGCTGGATCGCGAGCGCGACCACGGCCGCAGCAATCGCCGATGCCACCGTGCTCGAGAGGTTGCCGACGACCACGCTGATCCCGGCCACGATCCCGACGTACACAACAGCGATGAAGACGGCCAGCACCGCGAAGACCACGGTCTTGCGGATCACGACGTCGATGTCGTAGAGGCGGTAGCGCAGGATCGCGATCCCGATCGTGATCGGGATCAGGATGAACGATGCGACCGCGAGGGTCGCGAAGATATCGTTCCAGTTCGACTGCTCCGACCCGAAGACGAGCTCCGGGATGAACGCGAACACGTACGCCCCTGCGATGAGCACCGCCGCCCACGCGAGCCACCGGAGCTGCTGGCGCTCCACCGGGTCGGTCGCTCGGCGCAGGCGCCGGAACACGGCCACCGCACCGCCGACGACGACGAGGGGCGCGAAGATCGTCGTGACGTAGATCCAGCCTCCGAGCGCGTCGAGCGGATGCCACCCCCACGGGTTCCGGATCTCGGGATGGCCGATATCGCCGAATGTGCCCGGGCCGAAGAGCACGAGGAGGCCGAGCAGCCCGAGGCCGATGCCGCATGTCCAGCCGAACCAGCGCCAGCGCGGCGTCGGCAGGTGCCCATCGGGGAACAGCAACAGGAGGAACCCCGAGATCCCGATGAACGGCACCCACGTCGGCTCCGACAAAGCCAATCCCACGGCGCCGCCCGGGAGACCCTTGACGAGTGCGTACTCGGCGTAGTCCTGGAACGGGAGCGCGGCCGGGATGCCCATCGCGAGCATCAGCCACCCGAGGGTGTTCCGCGGCCGCTTCTGCAAGACGACGAATCCGACCGCCGGGAACGCGAGCAGGATGACGGCAAAGAAGTAGTCGCCCTGATAGCCGCTGAGCCGATCGAGCCAGACGGCGGCGACGCCGCCGAGCAGGTACAGCCCGGCGACCGCCCACGTGCACCGTCGGAGCCCCTGATCCGAGATCGTCATGGGCCCGCGATGAGGATCCGGTACACCTCGACCGGCTCCTCCCGGCCCTTCACCGACCGGGCCCCGATGGGCTCGGCCTCGATGTCGCCGCATGCGGTGACCGTGGAGGCGGCGGCCACGATCTCCCCGCCCATCGCTTCGGACTGCAAGCGTTGCGCGATGTTCACCGCGTCGCCGATCACCGTGTACTCCAGGCGGCCGCCCCCGCCGATCGCACCGGCCATGACGATGCCCGTGTTCAACCCGATCCCGACGTCGAGCCGCTCGACCTCCTCGATCCCCCACCCTTCCGCGTTCAGCTCGCGCTGGCGCGACTGCATCTCGACCGCACACGCGACGGCGGAGCGGGCGTGATCGTCCATCGGGACCGGGGCGCCGAAGACGGCCATCACGGCGTCGCCCTGGAACTTGTCGATCGTGCCGCCGTACGACGCGACGACCTCGGCCATCGCCTGCAGGTGGCGACCGATCACCTCGGCGATGTCGCGGGCGGCGAGCCGCTCGGACAGCGCCGAGAAGCCGCGGATGTCGCTGAACAGGACGGTGACCTCGACCTCGCGTTGCTCGGCCAGGCTCGCGTCGGCCGCGAGCCCGTCGACCACCTGTTGCGGCACGTACGAACGGAGCGTCTCGAACGAAGCCGAGCTCTGCACCACCGCGGCGTGCAAACGCTTCAAGTCGTCGACGTTGCCGGACTCGCCACCGCCGGCCATCCGCCGGAACAGATCGGTGACGCGGCGGTCGACCGCTTCCTGCGTGGTCCCGAGCGCGGCCGCCATCTCTTGATAGCCGAGCCCTTGGGCCATCATGTCGAGCACCTTGCGGTCCTGGTCGTCGGCGTGCTGGCTGCCGGTGAGCCGCTCCGCGATCGTCGGATCGACGACGCTGCCGCCCGCGTGCACCTCGTGGATCGCACGCACGAGCTCATCGCCCTGGGCGATCCGGTCCTTCAAGAGGTATGCGAGGCCGCTGTGCCCCTCGCCGAGCAGCGCGACGGCGTACTCGGCGTCGTCGTGCGCGGACAGGACGACCACACCCGTGTCCGGATGCTGCTCGCGGATCGCATGGGCGCAGTCGATCCCCTCGAGCTGGAACGACGGCGGCATCTTGATGTCGGTGACGACGACATCGGGCACATGCTCGTGGGCGGCCGCCATCAACGTCGGCGCGTCGGACGCCACGCCGACGACCTCGACGTCGTCGTAGGAGTCCAGGAGCGCGCGGACACCCTCGCGGACCAGCACATTGTCCTCGCCGAGCACCACTCGGATCGTCATGTCGCCCGTAGCTCCCCGTGTACGATGCGGCCGTGCTGCGCATCGTGTTCGCCGAGGATAACTACCTTGTGCGGGAGGGAACCGCCGCGCTGCTGCACGAGGCCGAGGACGTCGCCATCGTCGGCACCGCCGCCTCCTACGACGAGCTGCTCGCCGCGGTCGCCGATCAGACCCCGGACGCGGTGTTGACCGACATCCGGATGCCGCCGACCGGCACCGACGAAGGGATCCGCGCCGCGCGGCAGATCCGAGCCGAACACCCCGATACCGGCGTCGTCGTGCTGTCGCAGTACGCCGACGAGGCGTACGTGTACGACCTGTTGAAGGACGGCGCCGCCGGGCTCGGCTACCTGCTGAAGGAACGGGTCGCCGACCTCGACGAGGTCGTCCGCGCGCTGCACGAGGTCTCCCGCGGCGGCAGCGTGCTGGACCCCAAGGTCGTCGAGTCGCTCGTCGCCGCGAAGGACCGGCTCGCGCACTCGCCGCTCGCGCAACTCACCGACCGCGAACGCGAGGTGCTGTCGTTGATGGCGCAAGGGATGAACAACGCGTCGATCGCGAAGGCTCTGTTCCTCACCGACCGCGCGGTCGAGAAGCACATCAACTCGATGTTCCACAAGCTCGGTCTCACCGAGGAACCCGACGTGCACCGCCGTGTCATGGCCGTGCTCGCGTTCCTGCGAGAGACCGAGCTCGCGTAGCGTCACTGCACGTTCCTCCCCTGGCTCACTGAGCCCGCCGCGTGTCGACGATGTAGACGCTGCACGGGGCATGCCGCAAGACGAGGTTCGGGACGCTGTCCTTCACCTTCCACCACGAGCCTTTCGTGCCGCGGTTGCCGACCACGATGGTCTCGGCCTTGAGCTCGCCGGCGACCTCGCAGATCCGCTCGGCCGCGTCGCCGTGCTCGATCCGCGTCTTCACGGTCACGCCCGGGAACCGCTGGATCAGCTGGGTGAGGTGTCGCTCCGGGTCGGCCGCCTTGGCGGGATCGACCACCGCGCGAAGGTCGCCGTCGGGCCGCACGAGGAGCACCACGAGCTCCGCGCCGTTGGCCCGCGCGAGCCGCCCCGCCTCGTTCACCGCCAGATCGGCTGCCGCCGAGGTGTCGGTTCCTACCACGATCGTTGCCATCTCTCGTTCGCCTCCTGTCACTGAGCCCACGGTAGGCCCCGTGACCTGCGGGAACGACCCGGCGGACACCACGGTTCCCGGGTGGTGCCAGCACGCGCGGAAGGGTGGCAACCTCCTCCTTGGAGGCGCGTCCCGGCGCTGCCACCATCAGCACGAATGCAGCCGCAGGTGCCGACCCCGATGCCGGACATGATCCGGCCGGTTTCCTCCAGGCGTGCCCTTGCCTGGGCGCTGTGGTCGTGCGCCGCGTTCGTATTCGTCGCGTCCCTCGCCTTCGCGTTCGCCACGGGGCTCCCGACACCGCTGTCGACGTTCTCGGAGGGCGGCGCCTTCATCGCCTACGGGCTCGTCGGACTGGTGATCGCCCGACGGGAACCGCGGAACCCGATCGGTTGGATCTTGCTCGCGGTGTGGGCCAGCGTGGCGTTCGTCTTCGCGTTCATCGGGACCTATTCGCAGTGGGCATCGCTCCACGATCCCGGCGCTCCCGGCGCGGTGTTCGCGAACTGGCTCGGCAACTGGGCGTGGGTTCCCATCTTCGTCCTGCTCCTCACGTACCCGCTCCTGCTGTTCCCCGATGGGAAGCTCCCAAGCCCACGATGGCGGGCCGTGGGGTGGGCGGTCGCTATCCTCACGGTCGCCTGGTCGATGGCGTTCGCCTTCGAGCAGCATGACTACACGAGCGGGCTCGGCCGACCCGCAACCAACCCGTACGTGTCCCAGCGATTCGCGCCCGTGTTCGACGCTGCACGCGTCTGGATCAGCTTCTTCGTGATCGCCGCGTTCGGCGCCTGCGTAGCCGCCCTCGTCGTGCGGTACCGGCGATCGCGCGGCGCGGAACGCCAGCAGATCCGGTGGTTGATGTTCGCCGGGGCGCTGACCGTTGCATGGTTCATGCTGCCGCTCGATCACGGCAACGGCGGGGTCGCGGACTTCATCCAGGGGTTCGTCCTGATGTTGATCCCGATCTCGATCGGGATCGCGATCCTCCAGTACCGCCTGTACGACATCGACGTCGTGATCCGCAAGACGGTGGTCGTCGGCGTGCTCGCCGCGTTCATCGGAGTGATCTACGTGGCGATCGTCGTCGGGCTGGGCTCGTTCGCGGACTCGCCGGCGCTGCGGATCGGGGCCACGGCGCTGGTCGCGATCGCGTTCCAACCGGTGCGCGATCGCGCGAACCGCTGGGCGAACCGGCTCGTGTACGGGGCGCGGGCGACGCCGTACGAGGTGCTCGCGCGCTTCGGCGACCGGGTCGGCGAGACGTACGCGAGCGAAGACGTGTTGCCGCGCGTCGCGCGCGTGATCGCCGAGGGAACCGCTGCGGCGAGCGCCGAGGTGTGGCTCCGTCTCGGCGACGAGCTGCGGCTCACGACTGCGTGGCCGGACCCGGGCGCGCACGCACCGCTCGCGATCAGTGACGGCTCGCTCCCCATCGAGGCTGACCGCGTCGCGGCGGTCCGCCACCACGGCGAGTTGCTCGGCGCGATCGCCGTGCACAAGCGGGCAAGCGAACCGCTCACCCACGGCGAAGCCGAGCTGGTCGATCGCCTGGCCGATCAAGCGGGCCTGATCCTGGCGAACGCCCGTCTGACCGCCGACCTCGAGGCCCGCTTGGACCAGATCGCCGTGCAGGCCGGCGAGCTCCGAGCCTCACGCCAGCGGATCGTCACCGCGCAGGACGAGGAGCGGCGCCGCCTCGAACGCAACATCCACGACGGCGCCCAGCAGCACCTGGTCGCGCTTGCCGTGAAGCTGCGCCTGGCGAAGACCGCGATGGCGGCCGACCCGGGGCGGGGTCGCGCGATGCTGGAGGAGATCGGCGGCGAGATCGACGGAGCCCTCGACACCTTGCGGGCGCTGGCGCTCGGGATCTATCCGCCACTTCTCGAGGAGCAGGGCATCGCGCCGGCGCTCGCGGCGCAGTACGTGCGATCTGGTCTGCCGGTCCGGATGGACGCCGACGCAACGGGCCGCTACCCGATCGAGATCGAGGCGGCCGTCTACTTCGCCGCCCTCGAGGCGCTCCAGAACGCCGCCAAGTACGCGGAGGCGGGGGAGATCGCGATCGCGATCGAGCCAACCGACGGCGAGCTCCGGTTCTCGGTGCGCGACGACGGCGTGGGGTTCGATCCGGCTCGTACCGGTCAGGGCAGCGGGTTGGCGGGCATCCGCGACCGGCTGGCGGTGTTCGGCGGGGACGCGACGGTGGAGTCCTCACCGGGGAGGGGGACGGTCGTGCGCGGTCGCGTGCCGGTTCCGAGGGTGCGGACACGATGAGGCGAACGCTCGCCATCGCGATCCCGATCGCCTCCGTCGCCCTGCTGCTCGCCGGCGCGGTCCTCGAGCGTTCGCCCGGCGATCTGATGTGGGTGCCGCTCGTTGCCGCCTCCACCGGTGTCGGCGCGTTGCTCTGGCACCGGCGGGCCGGACGCGCGTTGGGGCCGCTGTTCGCGTTCGTCGGCGCGTCGATCGCGCTCGACGTCGCGCTCTCGGGCTACGTGCACCAGGCGACGATCGACGACCTCCCGGGGGCGGACTGGGTCGCGTGGGTCTTCCAGTCGGCGATCGGGCTGGCCGGCGCGATCTACCTGATCCTGCAGCTGTTCCCGACGGGGCGCCCGCTCACGCCTCGATGGCGGGCGCTCGCGTGGCTCACGCTGGCCGCGATCGCGGTGTCGATCGTCGGTCCCGCGCTGGGCGTCACCGCCAACTTCACGCAGAACTTCCCGCAGATCACCCACCCGCTCCAGGTGGTCTCCCCGTCGGTGGCCGAGACGCTGGTGTCGATCGGCGGCCTCGCGGGTGTCGTGGTGCTCCTGGCGTCGGGCTGCGAGATCGTGCTCCGCTACCGGCGCTCCACGGGCGTCGAACGCGCGCAGATGAAGTGGTTCACCGCGGCGAGCGCGGTGACGGCGATCGGGGTCGCCCTCGGCGCGTTCCTGGCGCCGCAACCCGACGTCCCCTTCGCGTTGCTGACGCCGTTGATCCCGATCGCCGCTGGCATCGCGATCTTGCGCTATCGCCTCTACGACATCGATCTCGTGTTGTCGAAGACACTCGTGTTCGCCTTGCTCGCCGCCTTCATCACGGTGGTGTACGTCCTCGTCGTCGCGGCGATCGGATCGATCACCGGAGCCGGTTCGCTCTTCGCGACGGTGATCGTCGCGGTGCTGTTCCAGCCCGCGCGCGTCTGGGCGCGGCGCCTCGCGAACCGCCTCGTGTTCGGCGAGCGGGCGACACCGTACGAGGTGATGGCCGGATTCTCCGAGCGGGTGGCCGACGCCGTATCCACCGAGGAGGTCCTGCCGCAGATGGCCGAGGCGGCCGGCGCCGGCGTGGGCGCGGCCGAAGTCACGATCCGCGTCGCGCTCCCCGACGGCGGCGAGCGCGTCGAACGGTGGCAGGGGCCGGCGGCAGGCGGTCGCGCCGCCGAGCCGTGGGTGACCACGATCGTCCACCAGGGCGACGCCGTCGCCACCCTGACGGTGACGAAGCCGGCGAACGACCCGCTCACGCCAGCCGAACGGGGGCTGTTGGAGGACCTCGGTGCGCAGGCCGGTCTCGCGGTGCACAACGTCCGCCTGACCGAAGAGCTGGGGATCCGGCTGCGAGAGCTCGATGTGCAGGCGGCGGCCCTCCGGGTCTCGCGTGAGCGGTTGGTGACCGCCCGCGACGCGCAGCGTCGCGGGCTCCAGCGCGACATCCAGGAGGGGCCCGAACGTCAGCTGCTCGACATCGGCCGCTCGCTCGACACCGTGACCGAGCCCCAGCAGCTCGACCTGCTGATCGACCGCGCGAACGACACCCTCGAGGGTCTCCGCGACCTCGCGCGCGGTGTCTTCCCGCCGCTGCTCGCCGACCAAGGGGTCGTCCCGGCGCTCGCGGCGCATATCCGCAAGGTCGGCGCCCACACGACGGTCGACGCGGATGGTGTGGCCGGCCGTCGCTTCGACGCCGACGTCGAAGCGTGCGCGTACTTCTGCTGCCTGCAGGCGATCCAGAACGTCCTTCGGCACGCGGGGAACGCGCCGAGCCGCGTGCGACTCGAACTCGACGGTGACGAGCTCGCCTTCGAGATCAGCGACGACGGGCCCGGCTTCGACGTCGCTCACACGTCGCGCGGTATGGGCCTGCAGATCATCCAGGACCGGGTGGACGCGCTCGAGGGTTCGCTCTCGGTCCGCAGCGACGCGTCGGGAACGACCGTTGCAGGCCGCATCCGCACGGCGGCCCACGATCTCGTGCAGGTGGCTCGGTGAACGCACGCCGATCGCGATCGGGGTGGTGGCGCTGACGATCGTGCTCTTGGTCGTGCGATACGTGCTCGCGATCTCGACGGGGAGCGGCGGCTCGATCGTCGTGGAAAGTGCGCCGGGGATTGGGACCGTCGTGGTCGGAACCGTGCCGATCAGGGGTGGCTCGGCGTGAGACGGGTCGGCATCTGGCTCCCGATCACGGTCGGCGCCGCGCTCGTCGTCGAAGCGCTCTGGCTCGGCACGCTGAACGGCACCTTCTCAGGGGATCCGTTCACGTTGCTGATCGTCCTGTCCGTCGTCACCTACATGATCACCGGGGCGATCCTCGCGATCCGGGTCCCCCACAACCCGATCGGCTGGCTGTTCCTCGTCATCGCGCTCGGCCTCCTCTTCGGGGGCGGCACCGCCGAGTACGCGACGTACACGGTGCAGACGAACCCGGGTGCGCTCCCGGGAGGCGACTGGGTGGCGTGGATCAACAACTGGACATTCGTGATCGCAGGACTGATCCCGATCGTGCTGATCCTGTTCCCGACCGGCCGGCCACCGTCGCGCGCCTGGCGATGGGTGCTGTGGGCGATCGGGGCAACCCTGGTGGTGCTGGTCGTCTCGGCGATGGTCCGGCCCATCCCGATCGAGCTGAACGGCGACCTCACGGTCCCGAACCCCACCGGGATCGAGGCGCTCCGCACGGCCGCCGCTGCGGCCGCATGGATCGGTGGGCTCCTGCTGGCCGCGGAGTCCATCGCCGCCGTCGGAGCCTTGGTCGTCCGCTTCCGTCGCGCCGACGAAGAGGAACGGCAGCAGGTGCGATGGATCGCGGTCGCGGCCGCGCTCGCCGGCGTGTTCCTCGTGTTGGTGTTGGTCACGAGCATCGGACTGGGACCCGGTGAGAGCCGGCCGGTCAACGATCTCGCGTTCCTGCTGCTTGTCCGTGGGCATCCCGGGCGCGGTCGCCGTCGCGCTCCTCAAGTACCACCTGTACGACCTCGACGTCGTGGTCAAGAAGACGGTCCTGTACGTGACGGTCGCGGGGTTGCTCCTCGTCGCGTTCGCCGTGGCCGCCGTCCTGGTTGGCGGGATCTTCGGACGGAGCCAGCGGGCCGCGGTGATCGCGGCGGCTGCGATCGGCGTCGCCGTCTGGCCCGCGATCCGCATCGCCCGCCGGGTCGCCGACCGGATCGTGTACGGCGGCCGCGCGACGCCGTACGAGGTGCTCACCTCTTTCGGCAGACGGATGTCGGAGACCTACGCGACCGACGACGTGGTCGATCGGACCGCACAGCTGCTCGCGTCCGCCACCGGGGCCTCGAGCGCCGCGGTGTGGCTGCGCGTCGGGCGCGAGATCCGGCCGGCCGGGACGTGGCCCGCCGCCGGGCCGGTGGGTCGTGCGATCACGGTGGACGGCGACGACCTGCCGATGCTGCCGGCGGACTGGGCGGAGCCGGTCCGCGACCGGGGCGAGCTGCTCGGTGCGCTCGCCGTGACGATGCCGGCGAACGACCCGATCGGCCCCGGGCGGCAACGGCTGCTGCGCGACCTCGCCGACCAAGCGGGCCTGGCGCTCCGGAACGTCCGCTTGATCGAAGAGCTCCGCGCGTCACGCCAGCGGCTCGTCGCTGCGCAGGACGAGGGCCGCCGCCGCCTCGAACGCAACATCCACGACGGCGTGCAGCAACAGCTGGTCGCGCTGGCCGTGAAGCTCCGGCTGGCCGACGGCATGATCGACCGCGACACTGCGAAGGCGCACGACGCGATCGCGGCGTTACAAGAGGACGCGAACGCCGCGCTCGAGGACCTGCGGGATCTCGCGCGAGGGATCTATCCGCCGCTGCTCGCGGATCGAGGATTGCGCGCCGCGCTGGAGGCACAGGCGCATAAGGCCACCACGCCCGTCCGTGTCGACGGCGAGTCGATCGGTCGCTACCCGCGCGAGATCGAGTCCACCGTGTACTTCTGCGCGCTCGAAGCCATGAACAACATCGCGAAGTATGCGGAGGCGACCGAGGCGTCGGTCCGGCTCGACCAGAGCGACGGGATCCTGCGGTTCACGGTCCGGGACGACGGCCGCGGGTTCGACCCTCGCGCGGCTGTCGGCGGGACCGGCCTGCAAGGCATGACCGACCGGCTCGAGGCGGTCGGCGGGTCGCTCCTGGTCGAGTCGGTGATCGGGTCGGGAACCACCGTGATCGGCACGGTGCCGGTCGAGCCGGGTCAGGCCGAGGCTGCCTCCCAAGCCGCCTCGAGCCGGTCGGGCCCGAACGACGACTTGGGGATGTAGGCGGACGCACCGCATTCAGCCGCTCGGGGCGCGTACTCGGCCTCCTCGTACGTGGACAGCAGCAACACCACGACGGTGTCGGACTCGCCGAGTATCTGCCTGGTCGCGTCGAGGCCGTTGATGCCCGGCAGGTTCACGTCCATCAGAACGAGGTCGGGCTGCAGGTCCTGCGCCATCGCGACCGAGTCCTCGCCGGTCTCGGCCTCGCCCACGACCTCGAACCCGTCGGTCAGCTCAACCACCATGCGGGCGGCCTGCCGGAACGGCTCCTGGTCATCGACGATCAGCACGCGGACGGTCATCGCAAGGTCACCGCAACCCAGGCTGGCAGACGCGCCGACGACCGACAGTGGTGCAGGCACTACTGTTCGGATGACCGGTGCTGCAGACCTTCTCGCTGGTCCTGGCGCTCTTTCGAGCCCGGCTTCTTCAGCGCGGCGGTGCGGGCCAGCCGGGCCCGAAGATCGCCCGGATCGTCGAGCGGCTCAACCGGGGCATCGCCTTCAGGGACGAGCCGGTGCAGGACATCCGCGGATGCATCCTGCTCGGGTGGCTTCGACGGTGCCGCGACGGGGGCAGGCGTCGACGCCTTCGCGGCGCCAACCGGTGTTGGCTTCTCGGCGGGGAGAACCACGACCTCAGGCCCCCCATCCGGTTCGGACTTCGCGGGGGCCGGCTTGGTCGTTGGCTGCGCGGTCACGGTCACGTCGTCGGCGGACACGGTCACGCGTTCGGGCGCCGCGGGCGCGGTAACCGGCGCCTCGGTCGGCTCCTCCGCCCGAGATCGCCGTGGCGCGGGCGTGCTCTCGGCGGCAGGCTTCTGGGTGCTGCGCGGCGAGGTGCGCCTCTTCGACGCGTGTTTCGGACTCGATGCTGACGCGGCGGCGGGCTCGACGGCCGCGGCCGGCGTCGGCGCCGCCTCGGCAGCTGGTCGCGTCACGGGCTCGGTCGGCTCAGGCTTCGGCCGGCGACCAGACGTCTGGCGCGAGGGTGGCAGCGTGGGCGTCGGCGGTTCCGGAGGCAGGCCGGGCACATTGCGCCCACCGGTCCCCAACGTGGTGAGCGCCTGCTGCAGCCGCGCCTCTGCCTTCAAGCGTTGCCGCTCACTCTCATCCAAACGCTGCTGCAGACCTTCGACACGTTGCCGGACATGGTCGTCCTCGTGCTCGATCACGATCGCGCGCTCCGCATCGACGATCGCCAAGTTCGGCGGCAGCGACGCGGGATAGAACGGCACGCCTACGCCGATGTCCGCGACCGGCTCACGCATCGACATCAGCGCGAGCAGGAGGAGCAGGAGGAAGGCAGCGGCGCCGACGATCCGGTAGCCGTTCCAATCGTGGTGAACCTGCGCCAGAAGCGCTGCGTCGCTTGCCTCGAACTCCGCAACCTCGGGACTGCCGGTCGGGCCGTCAACCCTCACGAACGTATGCACCGTTGTCGGTCCCTCGTCGCCGGTCGGCTCCCGGTTGGTCACATCCAACCGCGAGGTGCTCGACAACGCAGCGTCGATATCGTTGTCGTTCACACCGGCGGTGCCGTTGTGCAGCGGGTCGTTGACGCCGATCGACGAGGCGATGAGCAGCTTGTCGGCACTCCACAGGCGAACCGCGTCATAGCTCGGGTTCGCCGCTTGGATCCGCGCAAGCGCCGCGTTCAGCTCCGCCACCGACGCACCGCCGGCGGTGAGCGGCTCGATCTGCTGCATGCTGATGACGATCGCGGTCCCTGCGCTCTCGCGCCGAGCCCGGTCGGCGGCATGGTTCGCCGCCGGCACGGTCAGCACCAGGGCGACGAGCGCCACCATGGCAAGCGGCCACCAGATCTTGGCGCTGATCTCGTCGAGCGTGAACCTATCCAACACGGAAACGCGCGGCCCCCCCGAAACACGGACGCCGCACACGATACCGCTGCGTCCGCCTGATGCGAACTGCCGAAGGGCTGGGCCGAAAGGCCTAACCTGCCGACGCGCCGGCAACGACCAAGAAGGCTTGCTCGACAACGAGCCGCGCGTTGCGGTTCACGTCGTCCGCCAGCTCGGCGCGGGCACCCTCGACCGCCGCGAGGGAGGCGACCAGGCCGCCGACCTCGCCGGCGGGCTCGGCGTCGCGATCGAGGTTGAGGCGCAGGTCGTCCGGCGCCTGGACCGTCGCGGCGATCCGGTCACGCAACAGTGCCGAGGCCGCAAGCAAGATCCGGTCGACCTGATCGCGTTCGGCCCGCCGTTCGCGTCGCGCGAAGCGGACCTCGAT
The DNA here is from genome assembly GCA_036007245.1 of Actinomycetota bacterium. GTDB lineage: Bacteria > Actinomycetota > UBA4738 > UBA4738 > HRBIN12 > AC-51. The sequence goes on from DASYOY010000057.1 coordinate 18,385, forward strand.
CCGCCGGATCGCGCCCCGGTACGCCTCTTCCGGCCGGCCCTTCTCGTCGAGGAACGGCCCCAACTCCTCGTCGAGCTCGGAACGGAGTCCTTTCTTGTAGGCGGCCGCGGCATCCAGCACGTCGGCCGCCGCGGCGAGCGCGTCGCCGGGGCCGCGGGCCGCCCGGTCCAGGGCATCCGCGGCGACGTCGCGGAACCCGAGCCCGTCCGGGTCGGTCGCCATCCGGCGCGCCCGCCCGAGGTTGCCGCCGGACAGTCGCGCGACGAGCTGCGCCCGGACCCGGTCCACGCCCTCGCCCTCGAGCTCTTGGACCACGAAGGACTCGGGCAGCGCGGCGAAGACGACCACGTGACAGCGGCTCATGATCGTGTCGGGCAGCTCCTGCGCCCGCGCAGACAACAAGAGGAACACCGTGTCGAGCGGGGGTTCCTCGAGGACCTTCAGCAGCGTGTCGGCCGCCGCGGGCGACAGCCGATCGGCCTCGCGGATGATGAAGACCTTCCGGCCGGGGTCCGGCGGCGTGCGGTACGCGTGGTGCCAAACCTCGTCGCGGATCGTGTCGATGTGGATGTCGCGGCCCTCGGGCTCGACGACGAACTCGTTCGGATGGTGCTCGCGGAGCGCGAGCTGGCAGTCGCGGCACGCCCCGCAGCCGCCGTTGTGACAGAGCAGCGCGGCGACGAACGCGCGCGCCACCAGCGACTTGCCCGAGCCCTCCGGCCCGGCGAGCACGTACGCGTGATGCGGGCGGTCGGCGGCACGCCGCAGGAACGCGACCGCGTCCTCCTGCCCCGCGACGTCGTCGAGCACGGCTGCCATGGCCGGCAGGGTAGCGCGTGATGCCGACGGCTCAGCCGTCGCCGTGACCGTGACGGTCGCGGAGCGCCTTGTCGATCGCCGCGCGGACGTCGTCGAACACCTCGGCGGGGTCGCGGGCCGCATCGATCACCACGAACCGCTCGGGATGCTCCTCCGCGATGCGCAGGTACGCGTCGGCGACGGTCGCGAGGAACGAGCCGCCCTCCTGCTCCATCCGGTCGCGTTCGTCGCTCGACCGCGCGAGGCCCAGCTCGGGCTCGATGTGCAACAGGATCACGAGGTCCGGGAACAAGCCCTGGGTGCCCCAGACGTTCAACGACAGGATGTCGGTCTCACCGAGCCCTCGACCGGATCCCTGGTACGCGAGCGACGAGTCGACGTAACGGTCGCAGATGACGACCTTGCCTTCGGCGAGCGCCGGCCGGATCACCGACGCGACGGTCTGCGCGCGCGCCGCCGCGAACAACATCGCCTCGGCGCGGGCGTCGAGCGAGCCGGTCGCCGGGTCGAGCAGCAGCTCGCGGATGCGCTCTCCCGTCTTCGTGCCGCCGGGCTCGCGCGTGACGATCACGGGCACGTTCGCGTCGTGCAGATACCGCTCGAGCATCGCGATCTGGGTGCCCTTGCCCGCGCCTTCGACCCCTTCGAAGGCGATGAAAGCTCCGGTGGCGGGTGGGCGTTTGAGCTTCGGCACGAGCGAGAGGGAGACGGGACGCGACAGACGGTACCGCGTCAGCAACCGCCGCGTGTTGAGTGCCGCGGCGACGATCAACAGGCCGGCGGTCCACAGCGCGAGGCGCGGGCCCGACACGTCGATGCGCTGGCCCCCGATGTAGAAGTCGCCGCCGCCGAACGCGTTCGAGATCCAGTCGAACAGCTGCGCAAGCAAGGGGAACAGGGCGAGCGAGATGAACAGCACCATCCGAGAAAGCGTCGTGAGAGCCGCGAACGTTCGGCCGCGGAACTCGTCCACGACGTTCTCCTGGAGCACGGTGTACCCGCTCACCCACGCGAGGCCGCAGAACGCACCGAGCCAGACCGTGAATACGACGGTCCACGACCGGTTGGGCATCGCCGCCATCACGATCAACGTTCCGGCCGCGGCGAGCAGAGACCACACGAACACCCGATCGCGCTCGACGACCCGGGCGGCCGGTGTCGCGCTCACCATCCCGAGCGCCATGCCGACGCCGAACGCGGTGACGACGAGCCCCCAGCCCGACTTCCCGCCGTGGACGGTCGTCGCGACGAACACGGGACCCGTCGCGAGCACCGCGCCAACGGCGCCGAACGCGATCGCGATGCCGCCGGTCATCGCAGCGGCGATCGAGTCCTCGCGCAAGAAGCGGAGGCCGTCGCGCGTGTCGCGCCAGACGCGCGACATGTCGAGCCCTTCGTGTTCGGTCGCGGCGGCACTTCGCAGCGTGATGCCGGCGACCATCGCCGCCGAGAACAGGAAC
>DASYOY010000058.1:0-14465 GCA_036007245.1 Actinomycetota bacterium
GTCGATCTGCGGCACTGCTACGCGTACGCGGATTCGTACAGCGACCTGCCGCTGCTGCGCGCGGTGGGGAACCCGGTCGCGGTGTCGCCGGACTCGGCGCTTTATCGGCATGCGAAGCGGCGACGGTGGCCGATCGAGAACTGGGAGATGTCGCGCTCGATGCCGAAGGTTCGCTTCCCGAAGCCGGCGGTTCGCTGATGCGTGCGCGTGTGCGCCGGCCTCGCGTTGTGAGAAATGTCACGCTGCAGTTGTCTGAGAACGCGACTTTCCCGGAGAGGTTGGCCGGGTCATGTCCAAATAGTGGAACTCAATTCCGACATGTGGACATGCCTCGGGCGGCCCGGCCGGGTCGGGCGGATGGACCGCGACCATGACCACGCTTGCGCTGGAATACTTCAGGAGCGCACCGCGCTACATCGGCGCGCGGACCGTTGGGTCGAAGGCGCCCGGTCTGCTGTCGGGACCGTTGGCGCCGCTGCGGCTCGTACAGATCAAAGACCCCGCACCACCGAACGGACACGACGGGTGGGCAACCGTGAAGCCGCTCCTCGCGGGCATCTGCGGCAGCGACCTCTCGACGATCGCGGGCAAGTCGTCGTTCTATTTCTCGCCTCTGGTGTCGACGCCGTTCGTGCCGGGTCACGAGATCGTCGGCGAGCTCTCCGAGGACTGTGACGACCTGCCGGCCGGAACCCGCGTGGTCATGGGGAGCGTGCTCGCGTGCGCTGCGCGCGGCGAACCGCTCTGCCCGAACTGTGCGGCCGGCGCGACGAACCGCTGCGACCGGGTCACGGTGGGCGACCTCAAGGCCGGCCTCCAGACTGGCTACTGCTCCGACACGAGCGGCGGGTGGGCACGCGCGATGGTTGCGCACCGCTCACAGCTCTACGCGATCCCCGACACGATCTCGAACGAGGTCGCGGTATTGCTCGAGCCCTTCGCGTGCGCGATCCACGCGGCCAAGCGCGCCAACGTCGCCAAGGGCGACACCGTTTTCGTGATCGGCGCGGGCACCGTGGGCATCCTCACGCTGATCGCGCTCAAGCTCTTCGCCGAGCCCGGTCACGTCATCGTGGCGGCCAAGCACGAGAAGCAGCGCGCCGCGGCCAGGGTCGCCGGCGCCGACGAGGTCGTTCGGCCCGAGCACGCCACCAAGTCGGTCCGTCGACACACGAGCGCGGTCAAGCTCACGCCCGAGCGCGGCCAGGACTTCCTGCTCGGGGGCGCCGACGTCGTCCTCGAGTGCACCGGCTCCAAGAGCGCGCTCGACATGGCGCTCAGAACCGCCACGGCCGGCGGCAGGATCGTCGTCTCCGGCATCCCGGGCGCCGGCGCCGATCTCACTCCGCTCTGGTTCCGCGAGCTCGAGCTCGTCGGCGCCTACACCGCCACCGCCGACGACTTCGCGACCGCCATCCAAGCCGCCGGCAACCTGCCGCATCTCGAACAGCTCGTCGGCGCCACGTATCCGCTCGCCAGCTGGCGCGACGCGATCGATCACGCGATGTCGGCCGGCGCGCTGGGCACGTTCAAGGTCGCGTTCCGACCCCAGGACTAAGAGGAGACCAACACACATGCCACGACCAGGGTTCGTGCTCGAGGTGGACGAGCGGACACCGCCGCTGCTCGTCCACGAGGGCGAGGGCTACCGCATGCAGAAGTTCCCGCTCGGGACGCGGGTGATCTACCCGCCCGACTCGCTGCCGGGGATCGACGACCTGAACGCCGCGATCAAGCACGCGCTGCTCAACCCGATGGGCGACAGCAAGCCGCTCCCCGAGCTGCTGCACGCCGGCATGAAGCTCACGATCGCCGTCGACGACATCTCGATCCCGTTGCCGCCGATGATCACACCCGATGTCCGGCAACGGATCCTGGAGCACGTGATCGAGCTGGCCGCGCGCGCCGGCGTCGACGACCTCGAGATCGTCGTGGCCACCGCGCTGCACCGCCGCATGACCGCCGCCGAGATCCGGCGCATGGTCGGCGAGCGCGTCTACCGCTCCTTCTGGCCGAAGGCGCTCTACAACCTCGACGCAGAAGACGCCGCGAACATGACGATCGTCGGTCAGACCGACCACGGCGAGACCGTCCAGATCCAGAAGCGCGCCGCCGAGTCTGACCTCATCGTCTACGTCAACATCAACCTGGTCGCGATGGACGGTGGCCACAAGTCGGTCGCGGTCGGGCTCGCCGGCTACGAAAGCCTCAAGCACCACCACAACGTCAACACGATGCTCCACTCGCAGTCCTATATGGACCCGCGCGAGGGCCACAGCGCGATCAACGACTCGGTCAACCGGATGGGCCGCCTGCTCAAGGACAACGGCGTCAAGATCTTCCAGATCGAGACCACGATGAACGCGGACACGTTCCCGTCGCAGCTCGGGTTCCTCAACAAGCGCGAGTGGGAGTGGTCGGCCAAGGATCAGGCGCTGATGGCCGGCGCCAAGCAGGCGAACGACCTCGCGCCGCCGCGCATCCGCCGCGAGTTCTTCCGGCGGATCGAGGCCCCGTACAAGGTGACGGGGGTCAACGCCGGCGAGGTCGAGGCCGTCCACGAGCGCACGATCGAGAACCTCCACCGCCAGCAGCTCGTCGAGGTCCAGGGCCAGGCGGACATCGCCATCTTCGGGATCCCGTACATCGGTCCGTACAACGTGAACTCGGTGCTGAACCCGATCCTCGTGCACTGCCTGGGGCTCGGCTACCTATTCAACATGTACCGGAACAAGCCGATCGTGCGCGAGGGCGGCGTCGCGATCCTGTTCCACCCAGTCCCGTGGGAATTCAACACGATCCACCACCCGAGCTACATCGACTTCTTCGAGGAAGTGCTCGCCGAGACCACCGACCCGAAGCAGATCGAGGCGACGTTCGAGGAGCGCTACGCGCGCGACCCCTGGTACGTCCATCTGTATCGGACGTCGCACGCGTACCACGGCGTGCACCCGTTCTACATGTGGTACTGGGGCGCGCACGGGCGCGATCATTGTGGCGACGTGATCTTCGTCGGCGGCGAGCCCAAGTCGGTCGCCCGGCTCGGCTACCGGCGCGCGGACTCTCTCCGTGACGCGATGGAGATGGCGAAGGACACCGTCGGGTCGGGTGCGTCGATCACGTACTTCCACGCGCCGCCGATCATGATCGCGGACGTCCAATGAGCGCGCGCGACGAGCTCCGGGAGATGGCCCGCGGGTTCCGCTGGGGCCGCCGGCCGTTGGTGCCGAAGTCGGCCGAGCCCTACACCGAGCAGCACGAGGACCTCGGGTTCCCGACGGATTGGGCTCGGTCCAAGGCCGGCGTCGCTGCGCGGCGGGTGATCCTGCGTGGCGGGATGCTGCCGATCGTCGCGACCGAGCTGTCGCTTCGGGTGTACGGGACCGACCACTTGGAGGACGTTCCCGGACCGGTGATCTTCTACTCGAACCACTCGAGCCACCTCGATGCGACGCTGATCATGTGCACGCTCCCCGAGCGTTGGCAGAAGAAGACCGGTGTCGGCGCAGCTCGCGACTATTTCTTCGACGTGTGGTGGCGCCAGGCGTTCACCGCGCTGGTCTACGGCGGGTTCCCGATCGACCGAGGACGGGGCGGGCAGACCGCGATCGGCAAGGCTCGCGAGCTGGTCGACGACGGGTGGTCGATCGTCGTGTTCCCCGAGGGAACGCGCTCGCCAGATGGGCATATGCAGCGGTTCCGGCACGGGGCGTCGCGGCTGGCGCTCGAGCTCGGCGTCGGCCTCGTGCCCGTCGCGATCATCGGTGCCTACCAAGCGATGCCGAAGGGCCGGTGGTGGCCGCGCCGCGGGCGGCCTGTGGTCACGATGCGCTACGGGGAGGCGATCTATCCCGAAGAGGGCGAGACGCACCAGCACCTGTCGGCGCGGATGCAGCAGGCCGTGATGCAGCTCTTCGACGAAGACCGCACCGATTGGTTCCACGCGCTCACGCGGGCCGAACGCGGCGAGACCCCGTCGCTCGCAGGTCCGGTCGGCGCGACCTGGCGGCGCACGTGGGAGGGGTCGCGGCCGGTTCCGAGACGCGGACGACCGCAGACCTGGAAGTAGCGCTCATGCCACGGACGGGCGGGGAGCGACGGCGCACCACGATCGTCGAGGAAGCCATCCGGCAGTTCGGCACCGAGGGCTACACGGGGGCATCGCTCGACTCGATCGCGACGGCGGTCGGCGTGCGCAAGCAGACACTCCTGTATTACTTCCCGAACAAGGACGCGCTGTTGGAGACGTGCCTCGCCGCGGCGGGCCAGCGCGTTGCCGAGGAGATCGCGACCGCCCTGGCAGGCTCGCCCGATCCCGAGGAGCGAGCGGAAGCCGTGATCCATGCGGTATACGAGCTCGCGGCCGAGTGGCCCGAGTTCCCGATGTTCATCCGCGAAGCCGGTCGGCTCGGACCGAACGCGTTCGATCGGTTCGGGTCGGCGTTGGAGCCCCTGCGCGTGCGCGCGATCGGGTTCCTCGAAGCCGGGATGGAAGCCGGACAGATCAGGAAGCAAGACCCGGCGCTGCTGCTGTTCACGTTGTATACGGCGGTGATCGGCTCGCTCACGGAAGCGAGCGTGCTCGCATCGTTCGTCGGAAAAGACGACGCTCGGACCTCGCTCAAGCGGCGCGAAGCCGAGGTGGTCGAGCTCGTCCGTGCCGCCCTCGCACCGAGCGGTGGCTGACGCCCCTCGTGTGAGGGCGGCCGTGAGGCAGGTTCGAATGACCCAGGGTGAGCGGACGGATGAGCGCCCGTCGGCGGCGCTTGCGGCGCTGGTTCGCGACCGTTTCGATGTCTCTGTCGAGGGCTCCGGCGATGCGTGGCGGGGTGAAGAGTCGATCGGGTGGAGAGCGACGTCGCCAGACGGTGATCGCTTCGTCCAGTTGTTCCCGGCGTCCCGGTCCGTCGAGGCGCTCACATGGTGTGACCGCGTGGCGGAGGCCGCGTCCAGCCGCGCACCCGCATCCGTCCACGCGATCGTGACCCACGACGGCTTCCGAGTCGTGGAGAGCCTCGAGGGACCGGTGATGGTGTTTCCGTTCGTCGACGCCGTTCACCCAGGCGATCGACCGCTCGATGTGCCTGCGGCGGAACTCCTCGCCGCGGTCCATCGAGGGATCGAGGCGCAGTGGGATCGACGGAGCGGTCCTCGGCCAGACCGCGGGGCGCGGTGGGCGCACACGCGCAGCGATCTGATGGTCGATCACGACTTGGATCGATGGGAGGCGACGGTCGCCTCGCGTGGCGCCGATCTCCCGATCCACGGCGACTTCTACGGGGGGAACCTGTTCGTCCGAGGTGATCGGATCGTTGGCGTCGTTGATTGGTCGGACGCCGACCTCATGCCGATGGAGCAAGAGGTCTCGTGGGCCGTCTGGGAGTTCTGCCAGGACGCAGGGGGTGAGGATCTGGTCGACGAGCGCGCGGAGGCGTTCCTCAGGGCTTACGTCGCCGCCGATGGGCCGGCGAACGTCGCCCCGCCGTTCGATCCCTTGCCGTGGGTCCGGCGACGACTCCGCGCCGAGGCGAGGGGCTGGTTCTCAGATCCTCGATCGGCAACCGAACCGGACGTGTATCACGCGGCGCAGCTCGTGGCCTTCGAGCGGTTACGCGATCGCCATCTTGCCGGACGGTGACGAAACGTCGAGCCCGATGAGGAGCCGGTCCCCGTTCGCGATCAGGTGCTGAGCGCGCCGCGCTCTGCCTGCCCGTCTTGAAACTTGACGGCGGCATGCGATCCGTTGCAGAGGGGCTTGTTCTCCGACTGGCCGCACCGGCAGAGCGTCTGGCGGTTACGCACCTCGTACTCGAATCCGTCGGCCCCGATCACCGGGATGCCGCCGCGAACCGCGAGCGGACCCGAGCACCCTTCGCTCGGGTCTTGGACGACGCCGATCGACGGCTCGTAGTCCTCTTCGTTGCGGGTCCGTGTCTCCTTGTCCCACGTCACGAGCCGTCCGGACGGGCACAGCTTCCCTTCACGGATGGCGAGCGCCTTCGACGCGTCGTCGTGCTCTTGGACGAGGTTCCAGATCTGGCCGCCGGGATCGCAGAAGCGGCCGTACGCGCAGAGGTCCTCGGCGTCGGTCAGGATCAGGTCGTGACCGACCTCTTCTTCGGCCTGCTCTAAGTAGGGCTTCCGGCTGGCCGTCTCCGTTCCGTCGAACCCATTGCTCTCGCACGCCTTGTCGCAGAACGGAGCCGTCTTCGACTCGCCACACCGGCACAGGTCATACGTCGCTTCGGTCGCGTAGGGCTCTCCCTCGCCCCACTCGACGGAGAATCCTTCGTCGTCCGTGACGATCGTCCGCGGAACGAGGGGCACCGACCCGGTGACTCGATAGGGGCCGTTCTCGGTGACGGTGATCCGCATGTCGTCCGACGCAGCCATCGGTCCCCCTCCTCTCAGCCTGTACCAACGGCGGCAAGCGTATCGGTGCCGCATGCTCCGGTCGACCCCCAGGATCATGCCACCGGTGGACGGGCCTAGGTGGGTTCCTTCGATCCATCGACGGGTGCGACGACGAGTCCGGTCCTGTACGCCAGCGCCACGGCTTCGGTCCGGCTGTGCACCCCGAGCTTGGTGATGATTCGCTGGATGTGTGTCGCGACCGTCTTCACGCTGATGAAGAGTTCTTCGGCGATCGTCTCCTGCGTCCCGCCATCGGCGAGGAGACGCAGGACCTGGACCTCTCGGGCGGTGAGCGGAGTATCCAGTGCAGCCGGGGGCCTCGTTCTCGCCAGCAGGCGGCGTGCCCGAGCGAGGAGTTCATCAGGATCGAAGGGCTTCGTGAGGTAGTCATCGGCGCCGATCGTGATGCCGGCGACGCGGTCGGCAGGTTCTTTGAGCGTTCCGGACACCAAGATGATCAGCGCATCTTCGCCGAGGAGGTCGCGGAGCTCGTAGCACGCTTCGAACCCGTTCATGTCGGTGAGATCGAGGTCGAGGAGGACGAGCGACGGCGCCGATCCGGCGGCGGCTTTCAGGCCCTCCCCACCCGTTTCGACTGGATGGATCGGAAGACCGGCACGGTCGAACAGACGCATCAAGAGGTCACGGATGTCGGCGTCGGGGGTGATGACGAGGATCTCCTCGTCACGCCGTGCCGTGACACGACGGACAGACCCGCCAGACATGTGTTCCCTCCCCAAGGAACACCCTACAGGAGTTGGGTCGCTGAACCTCCTCCGGCTACTGGGATCTCAGTACAGGAAACGCCCCAGCGAGAGAAGGGTCGGTTACCGGATACGACCGCTGAACCGCGGATGTATCTCCGGGAGATTGGAACCACGAGCCGACCGCCCCGATGGGGAGGGATGCGAGCGACGGGCGGCCGAACCCCGATCTCCGAAGGAGGATGAGATGCGTTTGGTGAAGAGAGGTTCAGCGATATTGGTATCGGTGGCCACGATCCTTGCCCTGTCGGCGACCGCCGCCTGGGCGGACGCGCCGAAGTTCCACAGCGTGTCATCGTCGGTCAGCTCATCAGGGGCGCTGGTGGTCAACTGGGACGAGCGCGGCCTGGGCAATCTGAACATCGATTACACGCTCACGGCAGATGCGACGGCGGTGTATGCCTGCATCAACGGTGGGGGGAATCACCCGCAGGCGGCCAACAAGGAGACCGTGAACTCTGAGGTCAGCGCGAGCGGGTCGTTCGAACCGAAGAACGGACGCGTGATCGCGAGCCTGAGCGCGGGTCCTCCGTCCGCCGGTGGCTTCAGCTGCCCGAACGGTCAGCGGCTGGTGCTGGCGTCGGTCTCGTACACCAACATCGTGCTGACGGACACGACGAACGGCGTCACGGCGTCGGTGCCCGACGCGTCACGGGTGTTGGTCAACATCTGATCTCGGAGGATCCCTCGAGACGATCGGCCGTGGAGAGGGGTCGATCAGGGTGTCGGTCGAGTGCGCGCCTCGGCCGGCACCCCTTGCGGGGACGCTTAGGCGTAGAACTCGACGATCATGCGCTCTTCGATCGGCACCGGGAGCGGGATCTCTCCGCGCTCCGGGAACCGGCTGAGCGTGCCCGAACCCTCGTCCTTGTTCCGGTAGAGATACGAGGGCGGCTCGGGGGTGATCTCGAGGGCCTCGCGCACGAAGACGAAGTTCTTCGCCCGTGGCGACAGCGTGATCGCCTGGCCGGGCTTGACCTGAGCGCTCGGGATGTCGATCCGGCGGCCGTCGAGGCTGACGTGGCCGTGGGAGACGAGCTGGCGGGCCTGGCTGGTGGTCTGCGCGAACCCGAGGCGCAGGCAGATGGTGTCGAGGCGAGTCTCCAACATGCGGATCATCTCTTCGCCGGTCACGCCCTTGCTGCGGGTGGCCTTCTCGAAGTAGCCGCGCATCTGCTTCTCGTTGACGCCGTACATGTGGCGGAGCTTCTGCTTCTCGAGCAGACGCGTCTGGTACTCCGAGATGCGCTTGCGGCCGCGGCCATGCTGGCCGGGCGGATAGGGCCGCTTGTTGGATGGGCAGTTAGGGCGCCCACAGAGTGGAGCGCCCACACGTCGACAGGTCTTGTGCTTGGGGCCGGTCTTATCCATCGCGGTTGGTAAGGCTACCAGACGTCCGATAGCTCTGACCTGCGGCTATGCTCGCCGCCCGTGGACGTCCGAGACCGCGTGCTGGGGAGCATCCTTGGCCTGGCGATCGGCGATGCGCTGGGCGCGCCGTTCGAGTTCCGTCGCCGAACACAGGTCGCCTTCCCGCTGCCGGCATTCGAGCTGCCGTGGATGGGGCTCCCGCCGGGGACGTGGACCGACGACACGGCGATGGCGATGAACCTGTGGCGGTCGCTGATCGAGCACGGGGGAGCGCTCGATCTGGATGACGTGTTGCAGCGACACCTGGCGTGGGTCGCCTCGGATCCGCCGGACGTCGGGGTCCAGACGCGGCTGGCGCTCCAGGAAGCGGCGACCGGAACGCCGGAGGGTGCCAGGGCCGTCTTCGAACGACGGGGGCCGGAGGTGAGCGCCGGGAACGGCTCGGTGATGTACTGCGCGCCGCTCGGGGTCGTGCGAGCGCGACATCCTGAGCTCCTCATCGAAGAAGCGCCGGCCCTGAGTCGCCTGACCCATTGGGACGGCCGGTGCCGGACGGCGTGTCTCGGTGTGACCCAGACGGTCGCAGCGTTGGTCAGAGGAGAGGCGCCGGATGCCGCCGTTCTCAACAGCCTCGCGGTCCTGTCGGACCGCGAGGGCGGCGAAGAGCTCGAGTTCCTCGTCGGCGAGGCCGGCCGGTCCCGCCAGATCGACGGCCCCGACCAAGGCTTCACCTTGTTCACGGCCGGGATCGCGCTCCAGGTCGCGGGCGAGGAGCGCGGCTTCGAGGACGGCCTTCGCTACGTCGTCGGCCTCGGGGGAGATACCGACACGAACGCCGCCGTCGCCGGTGCCTTGCTCGGCGCGCTCCACGGCGTCTCGGCGATCCCGCCGGCGTGGCTTGCGCACCTCGCCGAGCGTGACGCGATCGAGCGCGAGGCCATTCAGCTGGCGGTGCTCGTCACTACCTCTTCACCGTGATCGCGGCCACGACGAGGTCCTCGCCGCTCGTCGCGTTGAACGAGTCGCCTTCCGTTCGGACCTTGAGCACCTTGCCCACCTTCGCCTTCGCGCCGACCTTCGCCCGAACCTTCAACGTCTTGGACTCGCCGGGATCGAGAGACAGGGCCTTGCCCTTGAATCCGAGCACGGCCCTCGTGACGTCGTTGCCGCCGAGCAGGTACGTGATCGCCAGCCCGAACACGGGGCGTCCATACAGGGTGATGACGTCGGGCGCGTTGCCGTCGTTTTGCACCTTGACGGAGAACGAGAGGGTCTTCCCGCGTGCCACGTGCCGGGAGATCGTCTGGTTGTGCCCGGTCGAGTTGTAGACATCGCCGCCGATCAACGTGCTGCCCGTGCCGATGAGCAGGTCGGCTTGGCCGATGACGGCGTTCGCCGCGTCGCCGAAGCGAGCAACCGCGAAGTCGTTGTGCACGCCTGCGGTGCCGGCCACGACGACCGCGCCGTTGCCGTCGATCGCGACGTCGTTCGCGATCGGTGGCTCGCCGCCGTTGAGGTTCATGCTGAACGAGGCGATCGCCGTCCCGTTGCTTCCGAACGTGGTGTCGAGCGCGCCGGTCGAAGTGACCTGCACTGCCTTGAACTCTCCGGTCAGCTGATAGCTCTTCCCGAATCCCGCATCGACGGCCACGATCTCGCCGGTGCCGCGGATGGCGATGCCCGAGAAGCCCTCGAAGCCGGCCTTGCCCGCGAACGCGATGCCGTCGCCGCCGCCGAAGCTCGTGTCGAGCACCCCGGTGTCGTCGTAGCGGAGGAAGACGTCCTTGTTCCCGCCGCCCCCAGCCACGTCGATGTTGCCGTCGCCGTCGATCGCCACGTCACCACCGAAGTCGTAGCCGGTTGCCACGTCGGTCGTGACCTTGCCGTCGCCGCCACCGAAGGTGCTGTCGAGCACGCCCGCCGACGTGTAGCGGAGCACGGCGACGGTGCTCGACGTCGAGCTGAACGAGGTGCCGGCCGTCACGATCTTCGTTCCATCCAGGGCAACGCCCGTCATCTGTCCGCCCCCGGCGCCGAGGTTGGTCGTCACGTACCCGTCGGGGGACGCGAACCCGGCCGTGTCGAGCGTGCCGCTCGAGTCGTAGCGCGCCACGACGGCCAGGCCCTTGACCCCGTCCGGCGTCATCGCGCCGGCGGCGACGATCGAGCCGTCGCCCTGGATCGTGAGATCGAGGAAGATCGCTCCGGCCCCGATCGTCGTCGTGGTGATCCCGTCTCCACCGCCGAACGAGGTGTCGAGAATGCCGTTCGTGTCGTACCGCATCAGCAACGCCTGACTGGTGCCGTCGGTGCTCCCGGCGACAACGATCTTCTGGTCACCCTGGATCGCGATGGCGTTCCCGGTGTCGTCGCCGTTCACATCCGTGATGACGATCCCGTCGCCACCCCCGAACGAGGTGTCGAGCGACCCGTCCGTGTTGTAGCGAACGAGCGCGACGTCGGTGCCGCCCGACGAGCTGCCCACGACGACGATCTTCCCGTCCGCCTGCACCGCGACCGCCTCACCGCTGTCGTCGCCCGCGACGTTGGTCAGGACCCGGCCGTCGCCGTTGAAGGTCTTGTCGAGGAAACCGGTCGTCGCCGCGGCCGAGGCCGGCGGCATGTATGCGGCCGTGACGATCAGGCAGACCGCAAGCACGCGAACGAACTTCACCGACATCTGCAGCCCCCGTTCCCTTCAGGTGGAATAGCCGGCCGAGGCTACATGCGCAAACGTTTCGGTGCAAGGGGCGAAGGGCGTCCGCCGTGTAACGCGCCTTCCTCCGGGCGGCACTAGGCTCCATCCGTCAAGGAAGAGGGAGACCGAGGCGTGGACGAACTGATCAAGGTGTACGGGGCCACGTGGTGCGGCGACTGTCGCCGGGCCAAGCGCTTCCTCTCGGACCAGCGGATCTCCTACGAGTGGCACGACATCGAGCACGAGCCCGAGCTGATCGCGGAGGTCCATGCCCGCAACGACGGCAAGAACATCATCCCGACCATCGTCTTCCCGGACGGCTCGCATCTGGCCGAGCCGACCAACGAGGAGCTCGCCAACAAGCTCGGCCTTACACGGATGGGCATGCAGCACGCCTACGACCTGATCATCATCGGGGGCGGGCCCGCGGGTCTCACCACCTCGATCTACGCGGCGCGTGAGAACCTCGAGACGCTGATCATCGACTCCAAGGGTCTCGGCGGGCAGGCGGGCGTGACCGAGCGCCTGGACAACTACCCGGGGTTCCCTGACGGGATCGGTGGCGCGGAGCTGGCCGACCGGATCGTGCGTCAGGCGCAGCGGTACGGCGTCGAGATGCTCCAGGCGCTCTCCGTCACCGGGATCGAGGACGCCGGCGCCGAGGAGCTTCGCGTGTTCACGTCGAACGGCGATCACTACGAGGCGCGGGCAGTGCTCATCGCCACCGGCTCGTCCTACCGGCGGACCGAGGCGATGGGCGAGGAGGACCTGATCGGCGCCGGCATCCACTTCTGCGCGACGTGCGACGGCCCGTTCTACAAGGGGTCGAAGCAGCTGATGGTGCTCGGCGGCGGAAACAGCGGCCTCGAGGAGGGGCAGTTCCTCTCGCAGTTCACCGACAAGGTGACGGTCGTCGAGTACAAGGACCGGCTTGCCGGCAGCCAGGTGCTGCAGGACAAGGTCGCCGCCGACCCGAAGATGGAGGTCCTACTCCAGCGGAAGGTCGTCGCGTTCGAGCCGAAGGACGACGGCAGCGGCAAGGTCGGCACGGTGGTCCTCGAGAACACCGCGACCGGCGAGCGCGAGGAGCACCACCCTGACGGCGTGTTCGTCTTCATCGGCCTCGACCCGAACACGGACTTCCTCAAAGGGATCGTCGACCTCGACGAGCGCGGGTTCATCGCAACCGACGCGACGCAGATGACCTCGCTGCCCGGAGTGTTCGCGGCCGGCGACGTCCGGGGCGGCTCGACCAAGCAGCTCGCGAGCGCGGTCGGCGAGGGCGCCGGGGTCGCGATCCAGATCCGCGGGTTCCTGGATCGCCAGCTGGACGAGGCCGTGCACCCGGGAGGCTGAGCATGGACCCGAAAGAGATCTTCGAGTTGATTATCAAGGCCGACGAGCGCGTGAAGTATTCGCACGAAGCGAACATGGATCAGCGCAAGCAGCAGGCGATCGACTTGCTGACGCAGGCGCGGGATGCGGCGAAAGAGATCGGGAACGACGCGCTGGTCCAGCAGGCGGAGACGCGGCTGGCCGACCTCGGCGCGCCGGCCTAGGCGAGCGCCCAACCGCGGAAGGCGTCGAGCAAGACGCCCCGCTGCGCAGGCGTGACCCGTTCCTCGGTCAGCATCCCGGTCATCGCGATCGTCTGCCGGAACTCCTCGAGCACCAGCGTGCAGCCGTCGCAGCCGCCGAGGTGCGTCTCGACCGCGGCGCGCACGTCCGCGGGCAGCGTGCCGTCGAGGTAGCCGTTGATCAGCTCCACGACTTCCCGGCAGACGAGATCTCGACTCACGTGTGCACGCTCCTCAGGTGTTCCTCCACCGCCGCGCGCACCTTCGCGCGGGCACGATGCAGCAGCACCCTTTGATTGGTGTCGGTCAGGTCCAGGGCGTTACGGACCTCGTCGGAGGACCAGCCCAGCACGTCGCGCAGGCGGATCACCTCGGCCTGCATCGGCGGCAGCGACGAGATCGCCCGCCCGATCACCGCGAGCGTCTCTCGACCGGTGACGCGCTCGTCCGGCATGCCCCGCCAGTCGAACGGCAGCGTCGACCAGCTGCCCGAGTGATCGAACGCGGTCGGCTCGAACATCGGCTCATCCAGGTCGTCACCGGCCAGCGTCGCGAACGGCACGCTCCGTGATTCGCGCTGACCCCGCGTCTTCCCGATGTTCACCAGGATCCGGAAGATCCAGGTACGCAGCGACGCCCGGCCTTCATAGCCGTCGAGTCCTTGGAGGACGCCGAGCCACGTCTCCTGGACCACCTCGTCGGCGACCGCGTCGGAGGAGACGAACATCCGGGCGACCCGGCGCATCGACGGCGTGAGCGTGTCGACGAGTTCCATGAACGCGGCCTCGTCGTGTGCGCGGAGACGCTCGACAAGCTCGAGGTCGGCGGCGGAGGCGCGCGGCGCTTGCACGCGCGAAGCCTACCGAGGTGGAACCGGAACTAGGGCCGGACGGCGCCGACGGGCGTGTCGTAGCCGGTCATCGAGCTGTACTGGACCTGACCGCCGGGCCCGGGGTGCCGCGCCTGGACGATCTGGCCGCCGCCGACGTAGATCGCGACGTGAGCCCCGAAGTTGTCGTAGTAGATGATGTCGCCGGGCTCCACGGCGCTGAGCGGCACCTTCGGCAGGCTCGAGTATTGCGCGGCCGCCGAGTGCGGGAGCGAGACGCCCGCCTGTGCCCAGGCCCACATCGTCAAGCCCGAGCAGTCGAACGCATCCGGACCTGCGGCGCCGAAGACGTACGGCGCGCCGATCACGGACTCCGCCGCGGCCACGGCGGTCGCGGCGCCACCCGAGGAGGGTGGGATCGAAGGAGGTGTGCTGCCGCCCGAGGTCGGGGGGGCGGGCTGGGACACGGTCGTCGGGGAGGCAGCGGCTGCGGCGGCTGCGGCGGCCGCTGCCGCCAGCGCCTGCTGCTGCTGCTGGTACCACGAGTTGTAGTTGGCTTGGGTCGTCGCCGCGTACTGCCGGGCCTGATCGAGCGCGTTCTGGGCGGCCTGCTGCTCGGTCTGCAGCTGCTGGGATTTCTGCTGCGCGTCTTGGACCGCCTGGTTGTACTCCTGGGCCGCCCACTGAGCCTGCTGCGCGGCGGCGTCGGCCTGGCTCGCGACGTTCGCGTCGTTCTGGGTGATCGCGCCGAGGAACGCGAGGCGGTCGGAGAACTCGCTCATCGATCCGGCGGACAGGAGCGCCTCGTACTG
>DASYOY010000059.1:0-64810 GCA_036007245.1 Actinomycetota bacterium
ATGGCCTCGGTGGCCGAGGTCGCGTTCCTCGGAGGTCGGTTCGACGAGGCCGAAGCCGCGGTCGAGGAAAGCACATCCGGGCGGCTGCCCGGCCTCCTCGCGTTCTCCGCTGCCGCCAACGCGCAGATCCAGCGGGGAAGGATCGCGGCGATCCGTGGCGACCACACGAAGGCGGTTGAGATCGCCGATCACGTCTTGGGATGGCTCCGTCCGCTCGAGGTCCGCCCCTACGACGCCGACGCACTTCTGCTCAAAGGCACCTCGTTGACCGCGCTCGGCTGGACCGACGAGGCGGAACGGGTGCTCCTCGAAGGTCGCGACGAGGCAGAGAAGCTCGGCTTCGCACCCATCACGTGGCGCATCGATATGGCGCTGTACGACATCGCCTCGGCAGCTGGTGACCAGGAGCGCGCGGCCGAGTTCCGCGAACGTGCAAAGGCCATCGTCGAACGGCTCACCGCGACCATCGACGAGGAGCCGCTCCGCGCAACCTTCCTGGCGTCGCCGGACGTTCAGGCGGTCACGTCGGACGGTACGCTCGCGCCGTGACCGGGGAGCTCCCGCTCGAACAAGCTGCGGATCGGGCAGGGGTCGAGCCCGCCTACCTGCAGCGCTTGCGGGACCTCGGCATCATCCCCGGAACCGGCACCGTGTTCTCGGAGGGCGACGTGCGCCGGGCGATCACCACACGATCGCTGGAGAACGCCGGGATCTCGGTCGACGTGTTCGCGGAAGCGATGCAGAGCGGTGCACTCAACCTCGACTTCCTCGACTCCGAGGCGTACGAGCGGTTCTCCGGCCTCTGCGACGAGACGTTCCAACAGGTGAGCGACCGAACGAGCATCCCGGTCGAACTCCTCATGCTGATCCGGGAGTCGATCGGGATGGCGCAGCCGTCGCCCGACGACCGGATGCGCGAGGACGAACTCGGCGTCGTCCCGTTCCTGGAACTCCAGGTACACACAGGGTTCAGGACGCCGGCGATCGACCGGCTGATGCGAGTGGCGGGCGATGCCACGCGCCGGATCGCCGAGCAGGAGGCAGCGTGGTGGCGATCCGAGGTGATCGAACCGGGGATGGCCGCGGGCAAAGGCGTCGACGAGATCGGGAACCCCGAGTTGTCGAACACGATCTCGCCGCTCGCTGAACAAGCGCTGTTGTCGATCTATCACGCGCAACAAGCGCGCGAGTGGACGGCCAACATCATCGGCGGGTTCGAGCAGCTGCTGGCGAAGGCTGGCATCCACAGCATGCTCGAGCGGCCGCCCGCGATCTGCTTCCTCGACATCACCGGATACACGCGGCTGACGCAGGAGATGGGCGACGACGCCGCGGCCGAACTCGCGGCGACCGTCGCACGCCTCGTCCAGCGGAACTCCGCGCAACATGGCGGCAAGACGATCAAATGGCTCGGTGACGGCGTGATGTTCTACTTCGCCCACCCCGGACCGGGCGTGCGGGCCGCGCTCCAGATGGCGGAGGCGATCCCGGCCGCCGGGCTTCCGCCCGTCCACGTCGGCATGTCGTGCGGCCCGGTGCTGTTCCAAGAAGGCGACTACTTCGGCCAGACGGTGAACCTGTCCGCGCGGATCGCCGACTACGCCAGGCCGGGCGAGGTGCTCGTCACCCGGTCCGTGGTCGACGCGTCAGATGAGGCCGACATCGGGTTCCGCGAGATCGGTCCGGTCGACCTAAAGGGCGTCGCCGGCTCGACCGAGTTGCTGCTCGCCCACTTGGACCGACGCGTTACGCCGCGGTGAGCACGTCGACGACCGGCAGATCGAACGCCTGTCGCGCACGCGCCGCGACCCGCAACCGGCGGCGGTGAGGCCGTTCGCGCACCGCGAGCACGATCGCGTCGTAGTCGGTAGTCCGCAACGCATCCTCGATCGCAAGGATCGGATCGACATCGCCGACCTCACCGTTGGCGCCGGGATCGACCTCACGCATCCACTCGAGCCCGTTCACCAATCGTCTGCGGGCGATGAGATGTGCCTCACTCTCATCCCACGCGAGACGCCGCCGATCCGGGATGGTCGGCACGACGAGATAGAACGTCGGCCGCTCGTCGCCGAGCTGGTTCCGCAGGAAGTCCTTCAGCTGGTTCGAACCCACCATCAGGTCCGACACCACGAGATATCTGTTCATGACCTGTCCCCCCATCAACTTGGAAGGGAGTACGGGTCGGTCACCGCATCGGTTCAGCGACGCGTGTTCGATCGATCAGATCGCGCGGCGGTACGTGCGAACGCCGAGCGGCACGAAGATCACCAGTACCACCGTGCACCAGAACAGCGCCCAGAACACGTAGTGCGCCGTCGGCCCACCGAGGACCAACGCACGGGTAGCCAACACCACCGACGACACAGGCTGGTTGCGCGCCCACGGCTGCAGCCACCCCGGCATGCTGTCGGCGGTCACGAACGCGACCGACGCGAACACCAGCGGCGCCAGGATCGGGAACGCAGCCGCTTGCGCCGTCTCCGGGTCCTTCACCGCGAGCCCGAGGGTCGCGAAGATCCACGAGAGCGCGAAACCGAAGTACACGACCAGCGCCATCGAGGCCAGCAGGCCGAACACGTTGGTGTGCACCCGGAACCCGACGAGCGTGCCCACGATGAGCATGAGGATCACGACGAAGATGTTCCGCGCCATGTCGGCGCCGGTTCGGCCGACGAGCACCGATGAACGCGTGACCGGCAGCGACGCGAACCGCTCGAGCAGACCGCTCTTCAGGTCGGTCGCGAGGCCGACGCCGGCAGCGAGCGATCCGAACACGACGGTCTGCACGAAGATGCCGGGCATCAGGTAATCGACGTAGCTCATGCCCGGGGGCAGCGAGCCCTTGATCGCGCCTCCGAACACGTAGGTGAACATCAGCACGAAGATGATCGGCTGGATCGTCGAGAAGACCAGCAGCTGCGGCACGCGCTTGTACGCGATCAGGTTGCGCCCGATCATCGCGCGCCCGTCGTTGAACTCCTTCGCGATCGCCGAACGATCGGCGACCGGCAGGCGGCCGGTTGTGGCGGTGATCGCGCTCATGAGGCCCTCCTGTTCCTGCGGCCCTTCGGTTTCCCGTTCCCCTGACCGTTATCGAGCGACTGCTCCTCTTCGGCGGCATGACCAGTGAGCGAGAGGAACACGTCATCGAGCGAGGGCTCGCGGAGCGCGACCGCGGTCGGCTGCACGCCCTCGTCGTCGAGTCGCCGAAGCATCTGGGTCAACAGGTGCGAGCCATCGGGGGACGGCATCCGAAGAAGCGCGCCTTGGCGCTCGGGCTCACTCCCGATCACGGCACCGACCAACGATGCGGCCTTGTCGACGTCGCTGCCCTCGCCCATCGTCAGCTCGATCACCGTGCCGCCGAGGTTCTTCTTGAGCTGACCGGCGGTACCTTGCGCGATGATTCTCCCGTGGTCGATCACCACGAGGTCGTCGGCGAGCTGATCCGCTTCCTCTAGGTATTGGGTAGTGAGGATGACCGTCGTACCCTCCTGCACCAGGTTGCGGATCGTGTTCCACAGCTCTTGCCGGCTCTGCAGGTCGAGCCCGGTGGTCGGCTCATCGAGGAAGAGCACCGGCGGCTTCTGGACAAGCGAGGCAGCGACATCGAGGCGCCGGCGCATCCCGCCGGAGTAGGTGCGCACCGGCCGGTCCCCGGCGTCGACCAGGTCGAAGCTCTTGAGGAGCTCGTCCGCGCGAGGCGGGATGAACGCGGGCTCGACCTGCGCGAGCCGGCCCATGAGCCGGAGGTTCTCGCGTCCGGTCAGGTTGGGGTCGACCGCCGCGTATTGGCCCGCGAGGCCGATGCGCATCCGGACCTCATGGGCATCCTTCACGACGTCGAAGCCCAGCACCTCCGCCGAGCCGGCGTCGGGCTTGTGGACGGTCGCGAGGATCCGAACCGCCGTCGTCTTGCCGGCGCCGTTCGGGCCGAGCAGTCCGAAGATCGTGCCCTCGGGGATCTCGAAGTCGATCCCCGCGAGCGCCTGCACCTCGCCGAACCTCTTGGTGAGACCCGTGACGCGAACCGCTGTCGTTGGCATGACCAGCATGTTCCCACCGTGTTGCGGGGACGCCTACCGAGTTCGGCTCGTACTATGACTATGGAAGGAGCGCTCGAGGGATCCGCTGCGGCGACTCGCGCTCCGCCTCACTCCAGGCTCGCGGGCCTTTCCGATCGAGCAGCTTGGGCACCGTCGCGACGGTGAACGCGCTCGGGTCCGTCTTCTTCAGCTCACCAGGAACGACGGGGAACGACACGGTGGCCTCGTCGCGCGCCCGCGGCGAGTACGGCGCCACCACCGTCGCGCCGGTCGAGTTGCGCGAGGGGTCGAGCATCACCTTGCCTCCCCGATCGGCCTTGCGGAACTCAGCGGTCACGAGGTCGGGACGGCGTTCCTGCACGATCTCGGTGAGCCGGTTCGCCGCATGGCGGAGCTCGTCGGCCGACACCCGCCGTTGGATCGGAGCCACGATGTGGAGCCCCTTGCCGCCAGTCGTCTTGACCAGCGTGCGCAGGCCCAGCTCGTCCGTCACCTCAAGCACCAGCAGCGCCACCTCGACCGCCGCGTCGAACGCGTCGTCGGGCGGATCGATGTCGACGGTCAGCGTATCCGGCTGCTCGACCTTGTCGCGGCGCACCGGCGCCGGATGGAACTCAAGCGCCGCCTGGTTCCCGAGCCAGGCGAGCGTCGCGGCGTCGTTGCAGACCGTGTATGCGACATCGCGTCGAACCGCCGGGATCGTGACCGTCTTGATCCAGGACGGCGCGTACTTGGGCGTGTCCTTCTGGTAGTACCGCTCCCCCGTCACACCGTCGGGCGCACGCACCAGCGATAACGGGCGATCACGGAGCCACGGCAACATCCGCTCGCCGACCGCAGCGAGATAGTCCACGTAGCGCTGCTTGGTGATCTCAAGCGCCGGCCACAGCAGCTTGTCGGGGTTCGTGATCTTGACGTCGGGCGTCACCGCGGCCGCTCCCGCACGACCTGATCGGCCGACTTGTCGTTGCGCAGCCCGAGGTAGCGCGGGTGCCGAAGCTTCCCGTCCGGGGTCCATTCCGCGAACCCGACCTCGGCGACCAGCTCCGGCCGCACCCAATGCACGCCCTTCATCGCGATCCCTTTCGTGTCGGCGAGCGGCGAGGTCTGCCGTTCCAGCCGGCGGAGCTTCGTGCTCAGCCGTTCGAGCTCGCGCTCGTTGAACCCGGTCCCGACCTTCCCGCCGAACCACAACGCGCCATCGTCGTGGTACCCGACGAGCAGCGCGCCCAAGCCCTCGCGCGACCCGCGCGGCTCGGTCCATCCGATCACGATGAACTCCTGCTCGTTGCTGCACTTGAACTTGAGCCAATCCTTCGACCGCGCGTGCGTGTACGGCGAGGCGGCACGCTTGGCGACGAGCCCCTCCCACCCTTTCTCGCAGGCGGCCCGATAGGCGGCCTCGCCCTCCTCGTCGAGATGCTCGGAGAACCGGAGCGGATCGGCGAACGTCAGTGCCTCTCGCAGGACTGCTTTCCTCGCAACCAAGGGCAACGCCGACAGGTCGTATCCGTCGAACCAGATCAGATCGAACAGATAGAAGTAGACGGGGACCGCGGCGACGTTCGCCGAGTTGGGCCGGGCGTTCTGCATCCGGCCCTGGAGCTTCGAGAACGAGGTCACGTCGCCATCGAAGGCCACGATCTCGCCGTCGGCGATCAGCGGCGCGGTGTCGTCGCGCAGGATCGCCGCGGAAAGGTCAGGATAGTGAGATGTGCGGTCCTTCTCGTTCCGTGTGATCAGACGGACCGTGTCACCGCGCCGCCACAGGAGCGACCGCTGGCCATCGAGCTTCGGCTCGTACACCCAATCCGGATCCGAGAAGACCTGCTTGGTCAGCGTCGCGAGCATCGGCTGCGTGAACGAGGGCATCGCGCCGCGCTTCAGCTTCTTCCGATCAGCAGGGCCGAGCTTCTCGAGTGCTGTATCCACGATGCGAAAGGCTAATCTGCCGCCGCGCGTGTGAACCGCCACTCAGGGGTACCGATCGCGTCGGTGACCGCCTCCGGTTCGCTCCTTCTTGGTGACGATGAACGGCTCAACGGAGACCGTGGCGCCGACCGATGAGCAGGGGTCGAACATTCGACGCCCACACCGACAACTTCAGCTGAGCCGAGCCAGAGCGCCGGAAGGCACCCCCCTCCGCGGGCATGCCTGCACCCCTTCCGTCCCCTGCCTTCTGGGGCCATCATCGAGGCGGATATGAGGGTCCGGAACCCATCGAGGGTCGCCGCCTGGATCGGCGCCAGTGCGATCGTGCTGATGACCGCCGGGCTGATCCTGATGTTTGCCGATCGTGCCGCGGTCCTGCCGACGAGCGCCAGCTCGTGGGACTGGAGCTACGCCAACGGTCTCTCCATCATCGCCAACATCGTCGGCATCTCGATCGGGACCGTCGTTGCCGCCAAGCGCCCGGACAACCGGGTCGGGTGGTTCTTCATGGCCGCCGGCATCACGCTGGGCATCAGCGGCTTCGGCAACGCGTATGCGATACACGCGTTGCTCGTCGACCCGGGCTCGTGGCCGGGCGGCCAGTTCGCCGCGTGGATCGCCGCGTGGACTGGCTTCATCCCGATCTTCATGCTCACGTTCCTGTTCCTCCTGTTCCCCACCGGCGAGATCCGTTCGCCGCGGTGGCGGCCGATCTGGTGGCTCCTGGTCGTCTCGACCATCGTGGGGACGAGCGCCGGCATCTACTACTCGAGCACGACCTGGAGCGACCCGTTCCCACAACAGGGCTCGGTTGCGCAACCGGGATCCATCCTCTTCTTCGTCTTCCTGTTCTTGGTGCCGCTCGTCGCGTCGTTGATCGCATCGCTGGCAGCGGTGATCGTGCGGGCGATCTACTCGGTTGGCGACGAGCGCCTGCAGATCAAGTGGTTCGCGACAGGTGCGGCGTTCGTCGTGCTGACGTTCCTGATCAACTTCACCCAAGGCGAGGTCACGCCGGTCTGGATCTCGGTGGTCCAGAGCGTGGCGTTCATCTTCCTGTTCTCCACGATCGCGATCGCGGTCCTGAAATACCGCCTATACGAGATCGACGTCGTGATCAACCGGGCGGTTGTGTACGGATCGCTCGCCGTATTCATCACGCTGATCTACGCGGCGATCGTGGTCGGCGTGGGCACGCTGGTCGGGGGGCAGAGCAGCAAGTTCCTCGCGGCGGTCGCCGCGGCGGTGATCGCGATCGCGTTCCAACCGGTGCGGGAGCGGAGTCGGCGCTTCGCGAACCGGCTGGTGTACGGCAAGCGCGCGACGCCGTACGAGGTGTTGTCGGACTTCGCCGAGCGAGTCGCGGGGACATATGCGGTCGACGACGTTTTGCCGAGGACCGCGCACATCCTGGCGGAGGGGATGGGCGCCCGAAGCGCCGACGTATGGGTCAAGGTTGGGTCTGAGCTCCGAACAGCGGGCTCGTGGCCCTCGGCATCAGTCTCGCGCGTGTCGATCACCGATGACGTCATCGTTCCGGGTGCGAGCGCGACCGCGCCCGTTCGCTACCAAGGCGAGCTGCTGGGTGCGCTGTCGGTGACCATGGCGCCGGGCGAGGCGCTGACCTCCGCCGACGAGAAGCTGCTCGAGGACGTCGCCTCGCAGGCAGGCTTGGTCCTCAGGAACGTCGGGCTCATCGAAGAGCTCCGCGCATCGCGCCAACGGCTCGTCAACGCCCAGGACGAGGAACGCCGCAAGATCGAGCGCAACATCCACGACGGCGTGCAACAGCAGTTGGTGGCCTTGAACGTGCAAGCCGGGCTGCTCGCGCGGGTTGGGAGCAGCGACCCGTCGAAGGTCGTCGACATGGCCGAGCAGCTCCAGACCCGAGCGAGCGAAGCCTTGGACGACCTCCGCGACCTCGCCCGCGGGATCTACCCACCGCTGTTGGCGGACAAGGGGCTGGGCGCCGCGTTGGAGGCCCAAGCGCGGAAGTCGGTCGTGCCGGTCTCGGTCGAGACCGATGGGATCGGGCGATACGAGCAGCCCGTCGAAGCAGCCGTCTACTTCTGCACGCTCGAGGCGTTGAACAACGTCGCCAAGTACGCGCAGGCGTCCAACGCGCAGGTCACGGTCCGGCAGGACAACGGCGACCTCAGGTTCACCGTCACCGACAACGGATCGGGGTTCGACACGGCCACGACGACGTACGGCACGGGCCTGCAGGGCATGGCCGACCGGCTCGACGCGATCGGCGGCACGCTGCACATCACGAGCACACCCGGCGCGGGAACATCGGTGTCCGGTTCGGTTCCGGTCGGCTGAAGTGGTTGCCCCCGACCTCTTGCTCAGCCGCTCGTGTACACCGTCGCAGATGGTTCGAGTTCGCCGAGACTGGTCGCCGACGTGCCCCGACGAACGAACTCCTCTCCCTGCGGCCACAACGCGACGTATTGATCTCCCGTCGGATCGTCGTACCTCAGATAGGAGACGGAGCCGATCTCGACGGCAAAGAGGTGGAACCGACCGACCTCAGGCTCCCACCCCAGCGCCGCGGACACCGCCTCGGCATAGCGGGACTGGACCGATAGGTCGCGCTCCTCGCGACAGGTCCCCCGCATCTTCACCTCTCCTGCACCGCCATCGCGGCTCGTCACGATGCTGTGCAGAAGGACACGCCCGTCACGCTTCAGGTCCAGAGCCTTGTGGGAGCCCCACAACATGGACAGCCACAGCTCGCCGTCGAGCAGGAACGGCTCCACGGGGCTGATCCGCGGGGTCCCGTCGCGCCGGATCGTCCCGACGAGCACAACGCCCGGCCCGACCAGCTTCTCTTCCGCGACACGGGCAAGCCGGGGGGCAGCGGCCTCGAACTGTTGCCACCTCATGGATAGATGCCCCTCCCGAACGAGCCTCGCGCGACCTGCTCGCCCGATACCCAGCACGGCGTTCCGACATGCGCGAGAGAGCGTCGGACCGGCGCCAAGCTCAGGCGGATGCCTTCTGGTGCTGCAGGACGCTCCAGTCGAGGTCGCGGGCCGGAACCCCGAGCCTCGCAGCGACCTCGCTGAGCCCGTCGACCGCCTCGCCCTGCGTCGCGTTCCTGCCGATGGCGCCGGAGACGAACCGCAGGACGTGGACGTCCGGTTTCACCGTGTCGACGCCCATCCGCATCGCGAGCGACCGATACACCGCCGGCCCAAGTCCCTTGATGTGCCCGACGAAGTCTTCCTGCTGTGACTTCGTGGCCCACGTCCGGAGCCGGCGCAGGGTGGTCACGTTCCGCTCACGGAAGTACGCCACCAGCCCGCGCAGCTCCTGCGCGCGGCGCCAGTGGTGGTTCCCCCAGAGGTACTGCGCGAGCTCGTCGTTCCCGTCGCGGTCTTCGCGGAACCGCTCGAGCACCGCCTCGAGGTCGTCGAGCGTCCGGATCTCCTTGTAGTGCTCCGCGCGATAGTGATCCTCCGCTTTCTGGATCGCGGCGGCTTGGTTCTGATAGTCGAGGACGGTGTCGAACAGCGCGACGATGTAATCGGTCGCGACGAACTCGAACCTGCTCATCGCGATGCTCGAGGCCGCGTGCTCGAGCGCATCGAGCTCCGCGTCGGTCAGCACGCCTTACATCGGTGAGACGAGCTGGAAGTAATTGCCGTCCGGGTCGGCGAAAGTCGCGATGCTCACGTCGCCCTCGCCGTCGCCGCCGGGGTTGTACGGCTCCTGCACAACCTTGGCGCCGGCAGCCTTGAACCGTTCGTAGTCCCCGCGCACGTCCGCGCTCTCGATGTTCCAGATGATCCGACCAGGTTGCTCGTTGTCGCCCTTGACCTGGTCGTGCGGTCCGACCGTGAAGCCGCCGTTGCCGAGCTGCCAGCCGGTGTAGCCGGACTCATCCCAGGTCGGGTCTCCGAACAGCTTCTTGTAGTAGCCGACCAGGCGAGCGGGCTCCTCCGAGCCGATCAAGATGCCGTTGAAGTTCATCGCGATCTCCTCCTTGCGTTCGCATCGTTCAGCGTCTGCGTGACTCGGGCTCGAACCACCAGGGGTCGAACCCGCGGTCCTCTTCGTCCACGATCGTGCCGGGCGGCACGAGGTCGTCGATCGCGTCGAGCGTGCCGGCGTCGAGCCTGATGTCCGCCGCACCGAGCAGGTCATCGAGCTGTTCGCGCGTGCGCGGCCCGATGATCGTCGACGTGACGGCCGGGTGCGCAAGCGTGAAGGCGATCGCCATGTGGGTCATCGGTACGCCGGCCTTATCCGCGATGGTCATGAGCTGCTCGACCAGGTCGAGCTTGTGCTGCACCTCGGGGCGGGATCTGTCGTACATCGGTCGCATCCACTCTGCCCGCTGCGGGCCGCGGGTCGCTCGCGCGTCGGGCGAATCGTCCCAATCGTCGCGTCGGTACCGGCCAGTCAGCCAGCCGCGACAGAGCGGGCTCCAGACGAGCACACCCATGCCGTACTTCTCGGCCACCGGCAACACGTCGTGCTCGATCTGCCGCACGAAGATCGAGTAGGGCGGCTGCTCGGTGCGGAACCGCGAGAGCCCGCGCCGCTCCGCCGTCCACTGCGCCTCGACCATCTGCCAACCCGGGTACGTCGACGAGCCGAAGTATCGGATCTTGCCCTGGCGCTGCAGATCGGTCAGCGCACCGAGCGTCTCCTCGACGTCGGTGTCCCCGTCGGGACGGTGGATCTGATACAGGTCGATGTGATCGGTGCGGAGTCGCTTGAGGCTGTTCTCCACTTCCTTGGCGATCCAGACGCGTGAATTGCCCGCGTCGTTGTGGCCCGGGCCCATCTGGCCGTGGACCTTGGTCGCGAGGATCACCTCGTCGCGCCGGCCCTTCAGCGCCTTGCCGACGATCTCCTCCGACTCCCCCGCGGAATACACGTCGGCCGTGTCGACGAAGTTGATGCCACCGTCGATCGCCGCCCGGATCGTGCCGACGCAGTCGTCGACGTCTCTGTTGCCCCACTCACCGAACATCATCGTTCCGAGGCAATGCGTGCTGACCTTGAGGCCGGTCCCGCCGAGCGTTCTGTACTCCATCGTTCGAACGTATCACCGCAAGCGGATACACCCGGCGCCCGGATTCGTGCGAACGAACCTCGCGGACTACAGTCTGCCCATCCGAGCCGGAAGAGGGAGCGGTTTGAAGATCAACAAAGACACGCTGATGGGCGCGGTCCTCATCGCGGCAGGGATCGTCACGTACCTGTACACGAGGAAGCCGTCGGTCACGCGACGGATGCTGACGCTCATCGGCGCGGTCGCGTCTGTCATCATCGGCGCCCTGCTCTTCTTCCACGTCGCATAAGCCCGCGGTCCGATGGTGGCAACACTCGAAGACGCCGCTCGGATCGCACTCGCCCTTCCAGAGGTGACCGAGGGCGAGCGCCACGGCCACCGCACGTGGTCCGTCGCCGGGAAGGGCTTCGCCTGGGAGCGTCCGTACACGAAGGCCGATCTCAAGCGGTTCGGCGATGAGACACCGCCGCGTCAGCCGGTTGTCGCAGTGCGGACCGACGACATGATCGAGAAGGCGGCTGTGCTCCAGGCCGGCATCAAGGGCGTCTTCGACATGGCACATTTCAACGGGTACCCGGCCGTCCTGGTCGAGCTGCGGCTTGTGGGCAAACGCCCGCTGAAGGAGCTGCTCGTCGATGGCTGGCTGGCCTGCGCGCCACCGGCTCTCGCCGAGGAGTACCTGCACGAACGATGAGTGTCGGTGGCCGGTGCGAGCATCGGCCGGTGGGCGCGGAAGCCACGATCCTGCACGCGGACGCCGACTCCTTCTACGCGTCCGTCGAGCAGCGCGACGATCCCTCGCTCCGCGGCAAACCGGTGATCGTGGGTGGCGGCGTCGTGCTCGCCGCGAGCTACGAAGCCAAGGCGTTCGGCGTCTACACCCCGATGGGCGAGATCCAGGCGCGGCGCCTGTGCCCGCAGGCGATCGTCGTCCGCCCGCGGATGGAGGCCTATAGCGAAGCGAGCGACGCGATGTTCGAGGTGTTCCGCGACACGACGCCGCTGGTCGAGGGTCTGTCCATCGACGAGGCGTTCCTCGATGTCGGCGGGCTCAAGCGCATCTCCGGTACGCCGACCGAGATCGCGGTCCGCCTCCGAACCCAGGTGCGCGAGCGCGTCGGCATCCCGGTGACGGTCGGCGTCGCGCGCACGAAGTTCCTCGCGAAGGTCGCCAGCGGCGTCGCCAAGCCCGACGGCCTCCTCGTCGTGCCGGTCGACGACGAGCTCGGGTTCCTGCATCCCCTTCCGGTCGAACGCCTCTGGGGCGTCGGCAAGGTCACCGCGAAGAAGCTGCGCGAACGGTCGCTCACAACGGTCGCCGACGTCGCGCAGCTGGACGAAGACGCGCTGATCGCGATCCTCGGCCGCGCCTCGGGCCGGCATCTGCACGCGCTCGCACACAACCGCGACCCGCGGCCGGTCGAGGTCGGGAAGCGTCGCCACTCGATCGGCACGCAGCGGGCCCTCGGCCGGCGCGCACGCTCCCCGGACCAGCTCGACGTCGACCTCATCGCGCTGGTCGACCGGCTCGCGCGCCGCCTCCGCAAGGCGCACCGCGTCACCCGAACCGTGACACTGCGCCTACGCTTCGACGATCTCACCCGCGCGACGCGGTCGCACACGCTGCACGAGTCAACGACAGACACGGTGATGTTGCTCACGGCGGGCCGCACGTTGCTCCGTGACGCGCTCCCGATGATCGAGGAGCGCGGCATCACGCTGATCGGCGTCACCTTCAGCAACCTCTCGAACGACGACGCGATCCAGCTCGCGCTCCCGTTCGGGAAGGTGCCCGCCGCGGCGATGGACACCACCCTGGACAACGTCCGCGAGCGCTTCGGGTCGAAGTCGCTCACCCGCGGGGTCCTGCTGGGTCGGCGCGACGGCCTCCAGGTCCCGCTGCTCCCCGACTGAGCCGGCCGTTGCGCTTGTGCTCCAAGCCCTCAAGGAGGGTTGCGCGTGGCTGTTCGTGAACATCCAGGTTCCGGGGATCACGTGCGCGATCACCTGGGATTGGAGCAGCCTGGGTCTGTAGCTGAACGGCCTCAGGCCCGAGTGATCGTCGCGAGCCAGGCTCTCGCGCTGCGATCTTGCCAGTTCGTCTCGATCACCGAGGCCTCGATCGAGTCGACGCGCCATCCGTCGGCGAACGACGCTCGGATCTCGTCCTGCGAGACGCGGCGTGGTCCCGCCGCGCCGGGCTGCTGATCGCTGAAGCACAACATGAAGTACCGGCCGCCCGCGGGGATCACCGCGGCCAGGCTCTCGACGTACACCGGTCGATCGTCGTCGTCGAAGACGTGGAACACACCGCAGTCGAGCACGGTGTCCCACTGCTCGCCGAAGGCCGCGAGATCGAGCACGTCGCCGACGACGAACCGAACATCGATCCCGCGCTCGCGCGCCTTCTCGTTCGCCTTCTCGATCGCGAGCGGCGCACCGTCGATCCCCGTCGTGTCGAACCCGAGCGACGCCGCGAGCAACGCGTGCTCACCGGTTCCGCATCCCGAGTCGAGCACGCGACCGCGCAACGCGCCGTCTTCTGCAAGCGCACGGAACCCAGGTTGCGGACGGCCGATGTCCCACGGCGGCGCATCGCGATACGCATCGTTGAAACCGCTTGCGCGCCCACTCACATCCACGGAACGAGCGTACCGACCTCCGTCGCGAAGAGTGACACAACGTCGCTCTTGTCACTCTTTCTGCTGTCGAACAACGCGCAGGTCAACGTACATATGCGCAGGTCAGAGGCGTTTGCAGACCTCGTGTGCGTCCCCTATCGTTCGCGTCGGTCCCAGGCGGCCGAACAGATCGAAGCAGGGAACCGAGCAGGGCTGATGCCGTAAGGCGACTCGGAGTACTTGTGAGTACGGGTGGGAAAGCGAACTGCCTGTGCTTGCGGGGTATCTGGGGATCCCCAAAGCGGAGGTACCGCGAGGAAACCAAGCCGGTCGTGAAGTTGCCTGGGACCACTTTCATCCCCTGGTCCCGGTTCATGCGCCTCACGGCGTGCGACTGGGGCCTGAGGGATGAAGAGATCAGGCCGAGGAGCCGAGCGAGGAGACTCACCCGCAAGGGCGAGTTTCGCAAGGTTCCTCGGCCCGATCTGTCTGGTCCAGTTACGCGCCAGCTTCCGCCTTCTGTTTCAGCATCGATAAGCCTTTGCGCATCGCGCCGTTGACGTAGATCGCGAAGATCGCGGAACGCGAGGCCGACTTGATGCCCGTGAGGGGCGGCCAGAACACCGTCTTGGTCACCGTGGTGCCCGAGCCCGACGGCGCGAGTTCGTATCGGTTGGTCCATTCCTCTTTGTCGTCGTGCGTCGTGACCTCGAAGGTCTTCATCGGCTCGTTGGCCTTGACCACGCCCTTCATCACGTGCTCGTTGTCCTGCGGGAGCCAGCCGATCGACCGGAACGTGCTTCCAACGGCGTTCGGCGTTCCCGACTGCCACTCCACGCGATACGGCTTGGGCGACCACTCGCCCTGACGGCCGAGGTCCGCGACGAGCGGCCATACCTTCTCCGGCGGAGCGTCGATACTGACTGTGTAGACCGGTGGGTTCGCCATGGATCCCTCCCATCGAAAAGGCCAGGTCGGACCGTACGCGCGGGTGTGCCGCCGGTCAATGAGATGCGTTCCAACACACCTCGAACTGTTTCCACAGGGAACTCCCAGGCGTGACTGCGAGCCTCGGGGGAACGCCAACCGAATGACTGGTGTTGAACGACCGAGGAGCCGATGACGTGTCAGACCTGATGAACCCTCCGCCCGACGAGACGCAGAACCGCTGGCCCGGTGCCCTCCATGGGATGCCCGCGCCTCCCGGCTGGGGAACACCCGGCCACGGCGAGGGCCAGGGCACGCAATGGACCCAGCCGACCCCACCCTCCCCGGTCGGCTGGGCCCCCCGGCCCGACCAGCCCGCCCCGAAGAAGCCCTCCAAGTGGGTACCCCTCGTGGTGGCGCTCGCGCTCGTCGGCACGCTCGTCGTCGGCGCCGTCACCGCGATCTCGATGTCGAACGGCTCGACCGGCAGCAGCGGTGGCGGCACGCCCGGCGTCGCGGCCCAGACCGGCATCGTCGATGTCACGACGTTCGGCAAGCAGATCGGCGCGCCGACGAGCCAGCTCGAGCCGATGGGCGCCGGGACCGGGATGGTGCTGACGTCCAACGGTGAGGTGCTGACCAACAACCACGTGGTCAAGGGCGCATGGAAGATCCAGGTGCGCGTGCCCGGCGGCTCGTCCTACACGGCGACGGTGGTCGGGGTCGATCCGGCGCACGACGTCGCGCTGATCCAACTGCAGAACGCGTCGGGCATGGCGACGATCAGCCCCGGCGACTCGAGCTCCGTGTCGGTCGGCCAGAACGTGTCGGGGATCGGCAACGCGCTCGGCCGTGGCGGCAGCCCGACGGTGGCAACCGGCGACGTGACGGGTCTCAACCGGACGATCACCGCGAACGACCCCGACGGAACCTCCGAGCGGCTCACCGGCATGATCCAGACCAACGCGCACATCCAGCCCGGCGACTCGGGCGGCGCGCTCGTCAACAGCAACGGCCAGGTGATCGGCATGATCACGGCCGGCACCGACACGCAGACGACCTCGGCGACACAGCAGAGCGTTGGGTTCGCCATCCCGATCACGACGGCGCTCGACGTGGTCAACCAGATCCAAGCCGGTGGCGGCGGCACCGTCCTGATGGGCGAGCGTGGCTACCTCGGTGTGGGCGTTGTGCCCATCGATCACGACCCAACAGCAGCGGCGCAGCTCGGCGTGCAGTCGGGCGCGCTGGTGACCCAGCTCGAGCCGAACGGGCCGGCGGCGCAGGCCGGGATGCAGGTCCCCGCGATGATCACCGCGGTGGACGGCCACGCCGTCACCTCGCCGACCACCCTCGGGCCGCTCCTGCACGTGCACGTGCCGGGCGAGAGCGCCCAGGTCACCTGGGTGGACGCGACTGGCCAGCACACCGCGACGGTTCAGCTGATCTCTGGGCCCGCCGTCTAGCGCGCCCGCCCCGCAGGCATCAGATGCTCAGCCGCCCCTCGCACACGTCAACACGTTGACGCAAGCGGGGGGCGGCTTGGTCGCGCGGAAACCTGTCAACGCAGCGACGTTTCAAGTCTTGCAACATGTTGCCAGGCCGGCTGACGGATCAAGGCAGTGGAGATCCGGCGGCATGTGAGGACCTTCGGAAGCACCCCTCAGGACCTGTCAAGGAGTTGCAGGAGTTCAGCCGTCAACCCGTTGACGCATATCTGCGTGGCGGTGTCACCCCTCGATGCTGCGACAGGCAACACTCACGTGCGCGCGAGGCCCGGGCGTCCCGCCCGAAGGCCGCGCGATACCTCCCCGGTGGCGCCTCCCGCTAGCATCGCGGCACTTTCCACCTGAACAGGAGGTCGCCGCCGTGCCGCAGCCGTCCAGCACCACCCTCAACTTCGGACCCTGGTACCGCCGTTCGCCGTTCTTCGACGCGACGCTTCGGGCCGGATGCTCCGCCTACGACGTCTATCAGCACATGTACCACCCGAACACGTACGGCGATCCCCTCGATGAGTACTGGTCACTGATCAACGACGTCACGCTCTGGGATGTCAGCGTCGAGCGCATCGTCGAGATCACCGGCCCCGACGCGACGGACTTCACCAACCTGCTGACCTGCCGCGACCTCACGAAGTGCGCGGTCAAACAGGGCAAGTACATGCTCGTCACCGCGCAGAACGGCGGTATCGTCAACGACCCGGTCCTGCTGCGTGTCGAGGAGAACCGGTGGTGGCTCGCGCTCGCCGACTCCGACGCAGGCCTGTACGCGATGGGCGTCGCGGTGAACTCGGGTATGGACGTCCACGTCGGCCATCCGGACGTCTACCCGGTCCAGGTGCAGGGCCCGAAGGCGAAGGACGTCATGCGCGACCTGTTCGGCGAGTGGGTCCTCGACATGAAGTACTACTGGTGCGACGAAGCCGAGCTCGACGGAATCCCCGTCGTGATCAGCCGCACCGGATGGACCGCCGTCGTCGGCTACGAGATCTACCTGCGCGACCCGAGCCGCGGGGACGACCTCTGGGAGCGCATCCTCGACGCCGGCAAGCCGTACAACATCCGTGTGACACCCTCATCCGACCCGCGCCGGATCGAGGCAGGCATCTTCGACTGGGGCTCCGACTTCGGTCTGGAGACCAACCCGTTCGAGGTCACCGGGCTCGAGCGGCTGGTCGAGCAACAGGACGCCGACTACGTCGGCAAGGACGCGCTGGAGCGGATCCGCCGCGAGGGTGTCTCGCGCAAGCTCGTCGGGATCGAGATCGACGGCCCGCAGGTCGAGCAGCCCACGCGGCATTGGCCTGCGTTCTCCGGGGGCGAGCAGATCGGGCACGTCACCGACGCCACCTACTCCCCCCGCCTCGAGAAGAACATCGGGTACGTCTGGGTGCCGATCGGCCTCGCCGAGCCGGGCAATCGCCTCGACATCGACGCGGACGACGGCGAGCGCACCGGCACGACCGCATCCATCCCGTTCATCGACCCACAGAAGAAGGTGCCCGCGGCCTAAGAGCCGAAAGGGGCCCGGAGGCGCTGGATAAAGGACCCGCTGACCTGGGGCGATACCTCCTAGGTCATGGGACGCCTCCGGGTTCCCCGCCCCGGGTTCGTGGGCACGTTCGCCCTGCTCAGCGCGGCTGCCGTCGCGCTGCTCGGGCTCGCCCTGGCCCAGGTCGAGACCTCCCATGAGCGGTCCACCGCTCAGAGCGACGCCGCGGCGTCCGCCCAGCTCCTGGTCCAGGTCGGACTCCAGCCGCACATCCAGGCCTCGGACATGGACACGGGCCTCCGCGACCACACGATCCAGGAGCTCGACAGCGCCTTCCAGGCGGGGCTCGCCGACGGGCAGCTCGTGCGGATCAAGCTGTGGTCGCCCAGCGGCGAGGTCCTCTATTCGGATCAGCACGAGCTGATCGGGCAGTCGTTCCCCGTGGGGGACGACCTGCAGGAGGCGCTCGACGGTGAGCTAAGCGCCGACGTCAGCCACGTCGACAAGGCGGAGAACGTCGACGAGCGGCAATTCGGGGAGCTGCTCGAGGTCTACGTGCCCGTGCAGTTCGGTACCGAGCACGTCGGGGCGTTCGAGATCTACGTGCCGTGGACGCCGATCGCGAGCCAGATCCAGGCGAACACGCGGCGGTTGCTGCTCGTGCTCGTCGGCGGCTTGGTCCTGTTGTGGGCCGTGCTGTTCCGGATCGTGGTCGGCGCCTCGCGTCGTATCCGACGCGACCGTGACGAGCTTGCCCGGCGCGCCGACGAGAACCAGCGACTCGCGATGTTCGATCACCTCACCGGACTGCCGAACCGCCTGCTGTTCTTCGATCGCGTCTCGCAGACGATCGCGGCATCTGCGCGGGAAGGAACCGGCGTCGCGGTCCTGCTTCTCGACCTGCACCATTTCAAGGATGTGAACGACACGCTCGGTCATGAGCGCGGCGACGAGCTCTTGCGCCAGGTCGGGCCACGCTTGGAGGGCGTCTTGCGCGCGAGCGACACCGTCGCGCGGCTCGGCGGCGACGAGTTCGGCATCGCGCTCGCGGGCCTCGCGACGCCGGCCGAAGCCGAGGACGTCGCCCGCAAGCTCACCGACGCGCTGGAGGCGCCGTTCCAACTCGACGGGATCGACATCGCGCTCGGCGGCAGCATCGGGATCGCCGCGTACCCCGATCACGGGGACCAGCCCGATCAGTTGTTGCGGCGCGCCGAGGTCGCGATGTACGTCGCGAAGGCGGCGCGCGCTCCGTTCGAGCTGTACGCGCCCGCACAGGACACCTACTCGACCGACCGGCTCGCGCTGGTCGCCGATCTTCGTAAGGCGATCGACGAGGGAGCGCTGACCGTCGCCTATCAGCCAATGATCGACCTCTCGCGCGGCGCGATCGTGGGGGTCGAGGCGCTGCTGCGCTGGACCCACCCGACGCAAGGTCCCATCGGTCCCGACACGTTCATCCCGCTCGCCGAGCACAGCGGCCTGATCGGTCGGATCACCACGTTCGTGCTCGAGGCCGCCACGAGCCAGGCACGCGCCTGGCAAGACGCCGGCCTCGAGCTGACGGTGTCGGTCAACCTCTCGGTCCGTGACCTCCAGCATCCGGGGCTCGCCGCAACGGTCGCCGAGACGCTCCGCGCGAACGGCCTGTCGCCGAGGCGCATCCGCCTCGAGATCACCGAGGGCTCGGTGATGGATCAGCCGGACCGCGCGCTCGCGACGCTCAAAGAGCTGGCGGCCGTCGGCGTCAGTCTGTCGGTCGACGACTTCGGCACCGGCTACTCGTCGCTCGCGTATCTCCAGCGGCTCCCGGTCGACGAGCTCAAGATCGATCGCTCGTTCGTGTTGGGACTCGCCGGGAGTTCATCCGACGGCGAAATAGTCCGCTCAACGGTCGGGCTCGGGCACAACCTCGGGCTGTCGATCGTCGCCGAAGGTGTCGAGGACGAGTCCTCGCTCGCATTCCTCCGAGAGGTCGGCTGCGACATCGCGCAGGGGTTCTTCATCGCCAAGCCGATGCCCCCCGAGTCGATCGCCGACTGGGCCACGACGTCGAGCTGGCGGATCCCGGTCGAGGCCTGAGCGCGCCAGCCGCTACGAGGCCTTCGCGGTCCCGGTGTGGTCCATCGCCGCGATCGCGTCGGCGAACGCGTCCACCTTCGCCTGCCAGCCGTCCTCGAGCGGACCCTTGAGGTCGGTCACGTAGACCTTCTCTTCGGCGACCTTGACCAAGCCTTTGTGCTGCAGGATCTCGATCATGATCGGGCGGACGTGCTGGAACCGGCAGACCTCCTCCTCGGTGGGGACCACGCCGGTCTTCTTGTCCGGCTGCGGCGCCATCTCGGTGGTCAGCAGCGCGTAGCGCGTGCCGCGCGGGAGCCGCACATCCCTCAGGAAGTGGCGGATGCTCCGGATCGGGCGGCCCATGCGCCCCGGCGAGCTGAACACGTACAGGTCGGCCGCCGCGATCTCCTCGGGTTCGACCTCCTCGACGTGATGCGTCTCGACCGCGATGTCGTGGTTCGCCATCCGGCTGCGGAACTCATCGGCGACCCGCGCGCCGTTGCCGTACTTCGATGCGTGTACGTACACGACCTTCATCGCTCTCTCCTCCTTCGTGAGGAGCGGACATCGTCATCGTGCGAGCGTCGGGGGTCCGCCGCCCGGGCCGCCCGTCCCGACTCGAAGAGGACCAACGGCCCAGCGGCCCACATCGGCGTCGCGACCGCGCTACGGTCCTGTTGTGAACCAGCAGACCCTCGAGATCGACCCCGCGAGCCGGCAGCGCTTGACCGAGCGGTTCGGGCACGCCGTCGAAGGGTGGTTCACGCAGCTCCCGGCCGTGCTGGTCACGCTCGTCGACCGCTGGCACCTGACCCTGGGCAAGCAGATCCGGCACGGCAGCGTCTCGATCGTCTTCTGGTGCCGGCTCGCCGACGGACGGCCGGCCGTGCTCAAGCTGAGCCCCGACCGGGCTCGCATCGCGGAGGAAACCGCCGCGCTCCGGGCGTGGCGGACCGTCCACGTTCCGCGCGCGATCGGGTCGGACGAGGCTTTCGGTGCGCTGCTGATCGAGGCGGTCGAACCCGGCGACCCGCTCGATACGAGGCCGGATGAAGCGTCGGCCGAAACCGTCGCCGAGCTCGTCAGCGCACTCCACCAAGGCACGCCGAGCCCTTCGTTCCCACGGGTCGAACAGCGGATCGACGCCCTGTTCCGCTCGTCGGGATCGATCTACCAGCGGTACCCCGCGCTCACCGTCGTGATCTCGAAAGAAACGTACGGGCGCGGTCGCGCGCTGGCCGACCGGCTCGCGAGGCTCGCGCACCGCGACGTGCTGCTCCACGGAGACCTCACGCCGAGCAACATCCTGATCGGCGGCGAGCAGCGCGGACTCGTCGCGATCGACCCGGCGCCGTGCGTCGGCAACGCGGCGTTCGACGTCGTCGACCTGGTGTTGTGGCGAGCGAACAGCGTCGGAACCATCGAGCGGCGAGCCGAGCGGTTGGCAGTCACGATGGATGTCGACGAGTCGGTCATCTTCTCGTGGTGCGTCGCGTTCGCCGGCATGAACGCGCTCGAGTTGGCGACCATCGACGATGTTCCTGCCGACCAGATCGACACCCTGGTGGAGCTCGCCGCGCGCGCGTAGGCAGAAGGTGACGGACGATGGGTGAACGAACACGTCGCCGCCGTCGCGGGCGAAGCCTGAGCGAGCGCAACGTTCCGCCAACCTCCTATCTGGGACCAGGGATGTATGGAGCAGGACAGGAGCATCAAGACGGACCCCTCAGCGAGCGAGCGCGAACGGCCTGGAACGTCGTGATCTACGCGCTCGTCCTGGGCGCGATCGTCTTCTTCGTCCTCACCGCCATCTTCCACTGGTTCTGAGCGCCCAACGCGGGTATGCAATCCTGAGCGCGAGCGAGGGGAGCGCACGGACCGAGACCGGAAGACGGCGATGTACGCGGGGCTGCTATTCCTCGCCACGATCGTGTTCTCGACCCCCGCGGTCGGCATCTACGGCAAGGTTCGGACCGACCCCAACTACGTGGTCGGCGCCGGGCAGGACGCCCGCGAGTTCTCGGCGCGTTCCTCAAGCTGCTGACCGCTGCCGCTCATCGGAACGGCGGCCGTCCTTTACCGCATCGTGCGGCGAGTCAGCGGCAGCATCGCGATCGGGTACGTCGCCATCCGGACACTCGAGTCGACGCTGATCGTCGTCGGGCTCATCAGCCTGCTCTCGGTCGTCACGATGCGCCGGGACTTCGGCTCGACCACCGGACGTTCATGATCGGCCCGGCGTTCTGCGCCGCGATCGACAACGGGATCATGCTCGGATATCTGATGTACCGCGGGCAGATCGTGCCGCGGCCGTGGGCCATCCCCCGGGGTGGCGGGCGGCACGATCGCGCTGGTATCGCCGGTGCTGCAACTCTTCGCCGTATACGAAAACCAGTCGGCGGCCTCGGCCGTTCTGATCATCCCCGAGTCGTCTGGGAGCTCTTCCTGCGCATATACCTGACGTTCAAAGGCTTTACGCCGTCGCCATTCCTCGAACGAGAGCCTGCAAGGGCCCCCACGCCCTGACCGACCGCTTCAGCGTTTGACCGACCGAGCGACGGGGTCTACGGTCGCCGCGGTTTGGCCCTCTGACGAGGAACCCTTCCGAAGGGCAACCCTCGTCTCAAGTCGAACGGGGAGGGTCGAGATGAGATTCCACGTGGGTCGTCCGCTCGCGTTGTTCGTCGTTATCGCGTCCAGCCTGGTTGTGATCGCGACCGCTGTTCCGTCCGCAGAAGCGCAGGAAGGCCCTGGTGCGAGCGCGCCTTGCTCCCCGCGGATCATCGATCTCGGCACGCTCGGTGGAGCGAACAGCGAGATCGATGGGTCCAACAGCGTTGGTACGTGGGTCGGCACTGCCGAGGACGCGAGAGGAGACATCTTCCCGGTCATATGGCGCAACGGCCTGATCCACGCCATCGGCGACACAGGAGGCGAGGGCAGCGACGTCAACAACCGAGGAGTCGTTGTCGGGACCGTGGATGCAGGAGCGTTCTGGTGGAACGGAGGGCCCGAACACCTTCTTCCCATCCCCGACGGAACGAGTGGCAGTAGCGTTCGGCGGATCAACGACCACAACGATGCCGTCGGAACGGTCGGCACAGCAGATGGCAACACCGTGGCGATCGAATGGATCCATCTGCGAACGCCGCGCCTCTTGCCGACGCCGGACGGCTTCTACAGCGAGGCGTATGGGATCAACAACGCCGGTGACATCGTCGGCGACATCGGGAACGACACCACACAGATCGCTTGGGAGTGGGGCCATGACGGGTCGAGTCACGCCCTGCAACCCGAGTACCCGAACGGCTTCAGCCAGGCCAACCTGATCAACAACCGCGGCGTCGCTGCCGGTGGGCTCGACTTCGGAGGGCAGATCGGTTTGTGGGCCGCCACGTGGCAGCAAGGGACGGTCACCAAGCTGGGCTCCTTCGGGGCGGAACCCAACTTCAGCTTCGCGTTCGGGCAGGATGAGCTCGGCGACTACGTGGGAGGCGGGACGTACAGCCCCGATGACTTCTCCTTCCACGTCTTCGTTACGAGAGCCGGCTCGGGCACGATGCTGACGATGTTGCCGCTGTCGGGAAACCTCGCCGACGGGAGCAACGCGCACGCAGTCATCCCCGCGTACATGGGACAACCCGGGATCGCGGTCGGTGGCGACAGCACGACCAGCACCGGCGACGACCACGCGACCGTATGGACGTGCGCGTTCCGGCAAGCCTTCCCGCCACCAATCGTCGACCCGATCGCCCGCGTGTCGGGACGGGCTCTCGCGTTCAAACGGATGGTCGACCTCGCACGATCGTGAGGAGCTGACCGCCGCGGCACGCGGGCAGCCCGTCCGCGACTTGACGCAAGCGTGACGGAGGGTTAGTCCGGTACTCCGTCGACGGAAAGGGAGGGTCAGATGGCGACCGATCTGACGGTTGAGGTCGAGGACACGCCGGGTTCGCTTGCGAGCATCGGCGAGGCGCTCGGCGGCTCCGGGATCAACATCGAAGGCCTGTTCGGGGCGAGCGTGGACGGACGTGGGCTCATCCACCTTTGCGTCGAGGACGGCCCGGCTGCGCGCAAGGCGCTCGAGGGTGCCGGCATCTCGGTCACGGATGAGGCCGACGCGATCCTCGGCCCGGCGGTCCAAGGCGCGAGCGATCCCGGAACGATGGGCGCGATGGCGCGCCAGATCGCGAACGCGGGCATCAACGTGAAGGCGGCGTACATCGCGACCGGTAACCGTGTGGTGATGGTCACGAGCGACAATGCCAAGCTCATGGAGATGATGGCGAACATGTAGATGGCGCCGACGACCTGGGGACAGACGAAGGACGAGGTCCACTACAAGCCGTCGCCGCAGCCGCAGGTGGCGTGCAAGGAATGCATGTGGATGTTCCCTCGGCTTGCGCTCGGCTCATGCAAGTACGTGCGTGGCGTCATCGAAGCGACGGCGACCTGTGATCTGTTCGAGCCTCGGAAGCGCTCGTCCTCGGTCTGAACCGCCGACGCTATCCTGCTGCGGTGGTTGCCTCCTCCGGTGAAGAAGCAGCGCGCCGCAACGCAGTGGTCGAGGGCTTGATCTCGATCGGCATCGAGGACGGCGTCTTCCACCTGATGGCGCTTGATGGCCAGCTGCTCGAGCTCAAGTGCGAGACGCCGAGGTGCTACTGCGAGCAAGGTCGCACGTATTTCCCAAGGCCGCCGATCCCGGATTCAGACTGGGATCCGACGCTCGACCACTATCCGATCTTGAAGTCGAACGGCGGCCACAAGGACCCGTGGAACGTGCGGCTGGCGCACAAGCTCTGCAACCGGGAGGACTTCGCCTGGCGCGACCGCGTCACGCGGATGATCAAGGAGCACCGCTCGCTCGCCGAGATGGCCGAGGAACTCAACCGGGTGGGCGTGCTCCACCCGTACGGCTCAGGTCCGTGGACGGCCGAGTCGGTCCGGTCGGCGTTCGTGGCATCGTAGGGCTCCATCCTTCCGAAGGAGGCACGCGATGCGACTCGAGAACCGTGCAGCGTTGGTCACCGGCGGCACCTCTGGGATCGGAGAGGCCACCTGCCTGCTCTTCGGCCGCGAAGGCGCAAGCGTCGCCGTCGTCGGGCGGAACACCGAGCGCGGGAAGTCCGTCGCGAGGCGCATCTCGGACGGCGGCGGGAACGCGATCTTCATCCAGGCGGACGTCCGCAAGAGCGACGACTGCCGGACGGCGGTCGACCGCACGCTCGAGACGTTCGGTCGCCTCGACGTCCTGTTCAACAACGCGGGTAGCTACTACCAGAACGACGTCGTCGGCTGCACCGAGCAGGAGTGGGACGACCAGGTCGACACGAGCCTGAAAGGCGCGTTCCTGATGTCGAAGTACGCGCTCCCCCACATGATCGAGCGCGGGACGGGCTCGATCATCAACTGCGCGTCGGGCTGGGGGCTGGTCGGCGGCCCGAAGTCGGCGGCGTACTGCGCCGCGAAGGGCGGCATGGTCGTGATGACTAAGGCGATGGCGATCGACCACGGGCCGCAAGGCATCCGCGTGAACGCGATCTGTCCGGGCGACACCGACACGCCGATGGAGCGCGAGGACGCCCGGGCACAGGGGCTGACCTGGGAGCAATACCTGGAGCAGACGGTCGCTCACCGGCCGATCGCGCGGATGGCGACGCCAGAGGAGATCGCGTTCGGGGTTCTCTATCTCGCGAGCGACGAGTCCTCGTACGTCACCGGCGCGGCGCTTCCAGTGGACGGTGGCGGCGTCGCCGACTGACTACCAGTAGCGCGCCGTCGACATGAACGTCACCGCGAGCAGGAGCAGCACGATGTCGACCCGGCCGTGCACCATCAGGCTCTGTTGTATCGCTTGGACGCGGGCGATCTTCTCGGGCGGCGGGGGACCCTCAGATGCGGCGATCTCGCTGCCGACGTCAACGAGCTCCTCCACACCTTTGCCGACATGGAACAGGCCCTCGTACCAAGCGATCGACGCCAGGATGCCGCCGAGCGTGAGCGCGAGCCCGAAGCCGCCAGAGTGGAAGACCCAGGTCGAGACGTGCCAGTCGTAATCGCGGAGGTCCTTGAGCCACAGCAACCAACCGGCGGCCACCGCGCTCGTGGCGAACACCGTGATCCGCTTGGAGACCTTGTACTTCTTGACCGCGACCTCCATCAGCGGCCCGGCTTTGGGACCGACATCGGCGGCCGCGGGGCCGATCACCGCAACGAAGAGGAAGGCCGACCCAACCCACAG
This sequence comes from Actinomycetota bacterium, assembly GCA_036007245.1. Lineage (GTDB taxonomy): Bacteria > Actinomycetota > UBA4738 > UBA4738 > HRBIN12 > AC-51. The sequence goes on from DASYOY010000059.1 coordinate 25,861, forward strand.
CGCCCCGCCCACGATGTGGAAGAAACGCAGCACGATCATCACCCAGTCAGCTGAAGCGATCACCTGGTCCCCTTTCGCGCATCCCCGCCCGCCGGGGCCGCACGCACGATACGGCCCGCACGGCACGCAATCCAGACCGCTACGTCGGGAACTTCGGCGCCTTGCCCTCGAACGAGGTTGCGTTGTAGCCCGACCCGATGTCGCAGAGATCCTTCCCGGGCCCGCCCCGATAGACACGCATGCGGTTCCTCCGATCACAGAGAAGGTGCCGCGACGTTACGCCACGGGGATGCGCTTGTCCGGGTCTACGAACGGCATCTCCACGACCGTCGCCATCCGTCGGCCCCACTCGGTGTCGACCGCCACCGTCGAGCCCATCGCGGACTTGCTCTTCGGGAGCCAGCAGTATCCGATGTTCATCTGCAGCCGGGGCGAATAGATCGCGCTCGTGACCTTGCCGACGACGTCGTTGCCGTCGAGCGCGGGCCACTTCACGTTGTTGAGCGCGGGGAACGGGTCGCCGTCGAGCTCGACGCCGTTGATCTGCCGCTCGACGCCCGCGCTCGCGATCCGCTTGAGCGCCGCGATCGAGATCGACGCGTCTTCCGACAGGTCGTCGACGAGCCGGCCGAGGCCCATCTCGTACGGGTTGTTCTCGTACGTCATGTCGGCGCCCCAGTTGAAGATGCCGCCCTCGATCCTGCGTATGTCCGACGGGCCGGTCGGACGCACGTTGAACGGCGCGCCGGCCGCCATCACCTTGTCCCAGAGCTCGGTGCCCTTCGACATGTCCTCGAGGTAGATCTCGTAGCCCACCTCCGAGGTCCATCCCGTTCGTGTCACGACCACCGGGATGCCGCCGAGGTCGAATCGCTTCCAGAAGTAGTACTTGATGTCGAGCACCTCGTCGCCGACCAGCGCCTGCATCAGGTCCTTCGACTTCGGACCCTGGATCTGCATCGGTGCGACGTCTGCCTCGCGGATCGTGACGTTCAGGTCCGGATAGGCGTTCCGCAGCCCGCGAGCGAACAGCAAGGCGTCGCTGGAAGCAAGGGCGAACCAGAAGGTGTTCTCGTCCATCCGGGTGAGCACCGGGTCGTTGATGATGCCGCCGTCGCTGTCGCAAACAAGCACGTACTTCGCTTGCCCCACCGCGCACTTGGAGAGATCGCGGCACGTGAGCAGCTGCGCGAAGCGGAACCCATCCGGCCCCGAGATCTCGAGGCACCGCTCGACGGCGACATCCCAGACCGTCACGTCGTTCAGCAGCGCGTCGAACTCGTTCTCGAACGTGTCGAAGCGGATCGGGAAGTACATGTGGTTGTAGACGGTGTAGCCGAGTGGCGAGTGGCGCTGTTCCGCCTCGTAGTAGGGCGTCCTCCGGTTCCTCGCCCCGCGCTGGACCAGCCCCATGTCGAACTCGGCCATCCCGTCCCCCTTCTGGTCAGTGGGGGGCAGCATCCGCCAGGACGGCTGGCGGCGCAACCGGCGGTTACCTGCGACCGGTGGGCCGGGCGTAGGGTGGCCGTTCGGCCATCGGGGCCGAGGTGGGAAAGGGAGTGAGCCCGTGACCAACGAACGTTCGGAGATGCTCGAGCAGAGCGCGACCCTGTATTTCGGTCCCTGGTACCGACGGTCCCCCTACTTCGACGCGACCCGGCGCGCGGGCTGCACCGCGTACGACATCTACAACCACATGTACCTCCCGGGCTATTACGACGACCCGGACGTCGAGTACGCGCTGTTGAACGAAGGCGTCACGATGTGGGACGTCGGCGTCGAGCGGACCGTCGAGGTCAGCGGCCCCGACGCGGACAAGCTGATCGACATGATCACCTGCCGCGACCTGACGAAGTGCAAGATCAAGCAGGGCAAGTACATGATCGTGACGGCGCCCCACGGCGGCATCGTGAACGACCCGGTGTTGCTCCACGTCGACGAGAACAAGTGGTGGATGCAGCTCGCGGACTCCGACGCCGGGCTGTACGCGCTCGGCGTGGCCGCGTCGAGCGGCCTGAACGCGAAGGTGACGCTCCCCGACGTGCACCCGATGCAGGTCCAGGGGCCGTTGTCCGCGAAGACCCTCGAGAAGCTCGTCGGCTCGGCGATCTACGACATCAAGTACTACTGGTGCGAGAACTTCTCGATCGACGGCATCCCCGTGCTGATAAGCAGGACGGGCTGGACCGCGATCCCCGGTTTTGAAGTCAACCTACTTGACTATTCGAAGGGGGACGCGCTCTGGGACGCGGTGGCCGGGGCCGGCGAGGAGTTCGGGATCAAGCCGATCGCGCCGTGCGAGGCTCGTCGGATCGAGGGTGGCATCTTCAACTACGGGTCGGACATGACGCTCGACGACACGCCGCTGCATGTGATGGGGCTCGAGCGCCTGGTCGAGGATCAGCCGCAGGACTACATCGGCAAGGGGGCGCTCGAGGCGCTGAAGGCGAAGGGCGTCGACCGCAAACTGGTCGGCCTCGACCTTCCCGGCGAGCAGCTCCGCGCAGAGCTCTCGCGACCCTGGGATGTCATGCGCGACGGGAAGGCCGTTGGTCGCGTCACCGACGCCGTGTGGTCGCCCGGCCTGGCAAGGAACATCGGGTTCGTTTGGGTGCCGATCGACATGGCCGAGCCGGGGACGAAGCTCGAGATCCACACCGAGCACGGCACGACGATCGAGGGAACGACCGCCTCGATCCCGTTCGTCGATCCGCGGAAGGAAGCCCCGGCGGCCGCGCTCGCCTAAGGATCCGGACGAACGACGACCCGGCCGAGACGCCGCACGAGCGTCTCGGCCGGGCCGACGGAACTACTGGGCGTCGTGGCGCGCCTTGATGACCTGGTCGGCGTAGCCCACCAACCGATCCAGCGTCTGGTTGCCGCCCTCGATCGCGCCCACCCGCTCGACCTGCCGCTGCAACTCGTCGGCTGTCACGAAGACCGTGCGCATCGTGAGGATGGTCATCCCCTGGAAGTCGTCGAACGTGATCGTCCCGTGGAACGAGGGCATCTCGCCGACGTCGTCGCCGTGCACGAACGTGATCAGCTCGGGCGCCCGAACCTCCTCGTAGTGGATGTTGTTCGGGTAGTCGGTTCCGTCGGGACCGTGCATCGTGAACCGCCACACGCCGCCCGGCCGGATGTCGGCCTCGTGGGTAGTCAGCGTGAACCCGTTGGGACCCCACCAGTTGGCGAGGTGCTCGGCCGAGGTCCACAGCTCGAAGACCTGCTCGCGCGGCGCCTGAAGCATCCGGCTCAGGACGATCGAGCGATCGATCACGCCGGTGACCACGTCGTCGAGCTTGCGGAGGGTCTGCAGCAGCCCGACCTCCATGCCGGCGAGCATCGGCGCGGCCTCGGGGGTCAGCGCGCTCGCCTTCTCGTGCACCGTCATCTCCGTCTTGCCGTCGTGGTCGACGAGCGTGACGGTCGTGATCGAGTCGAGGGCCGGCGTTCCATCCGGACCGGCAGCCGTCGACGCCATCACGAGCTTGGACGGCGGCTCGAACTCCGTGTACGTGCCCCACAGCGGGTACTCAGCCCCGTCGGGGCCCTGCATCACGATCGAGAACGCGCCGCCCTGCCTCGCGTCTGCCTCGGCCCGTGCGACCCCGAAGCCCTCCGGGGCGTACCACTTCATCAGGTGCTCGCCGTCGGTCCAGGCCTTGAACACCAGGTCGGCCGGCGCGTCGATCATCCGCGTGAACGTGACCTCTGCGGTGACCTCAGTCATCGTCTTGCTCCTTCCCCTGCAGCGTGCGCAGGTACTCGTCGAGGCGGTCGAGCCGCTCCTCCCATAGACGCCGGTACTCCTCGAGCCAATCCGACGCCTCCTTCAATGGTTCCGGTTCGAGCCGGCACGGACGCCACTGGGCCTTGCGGCCGCGCGAGATCAGGCCGGCCTTCTCGAGGACCTTCAGGTGCTTGGACACCGCCGGCAGGCTCATCGCGAAAGGCGCCGCGAGCTCGGTGACGGAAGCCTCACCGTCCGCGAGCCGCTGCACGATCGCCCGCCGCGTCGGGTCCGAAAGGGCCGCGAAGGTTCTATCCAGTTGCCCCGCCAGCATGTCCGTGGCCATCTCTTGTTCAACCTTTCGGTTATCTAACCTGTCGGTAAAGTACGCCTCTCTCGAGGAGCCGTCAACCCCTCGTTTCCGAGCCCGAGTGGGACCATGGCCGGGCGGATCGATCAGGGAGGCGTTGGAGATGGACGACCAGGACGTGATCACGCGGATCAACCAGCTCGCCGACGAGGAGCACACGCTCTTCCAGAAGGAGTCGCGCGGCGAGGCGTCCGACGCGGACCGCGAGCGGCTGAAGGACCTCGGCGTCAGCCTCGATCAGTGCTGGGACCTGCTGCACCAGCGGCGTGCGCGACGGGCGGCGGGGATGGACCCGGATGAGGCCAGCGTGCGTGACGAGGGCACCGTCGAGGGGTACGTCAACTGACACGTTGACCCGGCGCGCGAGCGCCACATAGCATCGACGTGATGGGTCGTTCCCCCCGCGCACTCCTCACGATCTGCGCCCTCGCGCTCGCCTTCGGCCTGATGCCCGGCGCGCACGCGGCGCCGACGAAGAGCGCGTACGTCCGGATCAACCAGCTCGGCTATCCGGCTGCCCTGCAGAAGCAGGCGTTCGTGATGGCCTCCGTCGACGAGGCGGGCGCACCGTTCTCCGTCGTCAACATCGCGACGAACACCGCCGCGCTCACCAGCACGGTGGGCGCCTCGGCAGGAAGTTGGAGCAACGCCTTCGGGTTCGTGCACCCGATCGACTTCACCGCGCTGCAGACCGCGGGCACGTACACGATCGACGTCGGCGGAACGACACCCGCCACGTCGCCCCCCTTCAAGATCGGGACGGAGTCGGCGCTCTACAAGGGTGCGCTGGCGAACGCCCTCTCCTTCTATCAGACGGAACGTGACGGCCCGGACTACATCCAGAACGCCCTCCGCACGGCGCCGGCACACCTGAACGACCAGAACGCGATGACGTACACCACACCGCACGTGAACAGCGCGGGGCACTTCAAGGGCGACCTCAACCCGATCGGCAGGACGATCGATGCGTCGGGCGGTTGGTTCGATGCGGGCGACTACCTCAAGGCGGTCGAGACCGAGAGCTATACAACAGACATGCTGCTCGCCGGCGTTCGCGACTTCCCCTCGCGGATGGGCTCGGGGTCGGCGACGTCGAACTTCACCGCCGAGGCGCGGTTCGGCGTGGAGTGGCTCCTCAAGATGTGGGATGACAAGACCTCGACGCTCTACTACCAGGTGGGCATCGGCGACGGGAACGCGAAGACGGTCTCCGACCACGACATCTGGCGGCTGCCGCAGGCCGACGACACGTACGGTGGCACCGATCCCGCGTACCGGTACATCCGCAACCGACCGGTGTTCCGGGCCGCGCCGGCGGGGTCGATGGTCAGTCCGAACCTCGCGGGGCGCGACGCCGCCGCGTTCGGGATGTGCTTCCAGGTGTACCGAACCACCGCGCCGAACCTCGCTGCGAAGTGCCTGCGCGCGGGTGAGCACATCTTCGATCTGGCCGACACCGCGCCGTCGGGCAACCTGCTCACGCTGATCCCGTTCAGCTTCTATCCGGAGACCGAGTGGCGCGACGACCTGGAGCTCGGGGCGACCGAACTGGCGACGGCACTCGCCGACGGCGGGTTGCCGACTGGACTCTCGCACACCGACCCCTCCTTCTATCTGACGAAGGCCGCGCACTGGGCGAACGCGTACATCACCGGACCGGGCGACGCCGGCGACACGCTCAACCTGTATGACGTGAGCGGCCTCGCGCACTACGAGCTCTATCGCGCGATCGAAGCGGCGGGCAACCCTGCGGGGCTCGAGGTGACGCCGGCGCAGCTGCTCGCGGACATGAAGACGGAACTCGACGATGCCGTCGCCCAAGCGGCGACCGACCCCTTCGGGTTCGGGTTCACGTGGGCGCAGTGGGACACGACGACGCACGGTGAAGGACTGTCGGTGATGGCGAGCGAGTACGACGCGCTGACCGGCACGTCCACCTATGCCGACCAGGCGATGGGCTGGCTCGGGAACATCCTCGGCGCGAACGCGTGGGGCTCGTCCCTGATCGTCGGCGACGGCACGGTGTTCCCCGACTGCATCCACCACCAGATCGCGAACATCGCCGGCCACCTCGACGGCACCGCGCCCGTGCTCAAGGGTGCGGCGGTCGAGGGACCGAACGGGACGACCTATCAGGGCGTGGTGTCGGGCATGAACCTGTGTCCGGCCGACGGCAGCGACCGATTCGGCGCCTTCGACGGGTCGGGGGCGAAGTTCACCGACAACGTGCAGTCGTTCTCCACGGTCGAGCCCGCGATCGACCTGACCGCCGCCTCGCCGCTGGCGTTCGCCTGGCTGTCGGATCAGCCGTAACGTCGGCTACAGCCCGGGGCTGCCCTGCATGATCCCGCCGTCGGCGAAGATCGTCGTGGCGGTCACGTAGCTCGACCCGTCGCCCGCGAGGAACGCGACCACGGAACCGATCTCGGCAGGGTCGGCGACGCGGCCGATCGGGATGGCGGCGTTCAGCTTCGCCATCTTCGCCGGGTCGGCCTCGGTCTCCTTGTTGATCGGGGTGTCGACCGCGCCCGGCCCGACACCGACCACCGTGATGTTATGGGGCGCGAGCTCGACGCCGGCGGTGCGGGTCAGCATGCGCATACCGCCCTTGGACAAGCAGTACGCGGTGTTGCCGGGCATCGGCCAGTCTTCGTGCACCGACGTGATGTTGATGATCCGGCCGCCGTCCCCCTGCTTGATCATCTGCTTGGCGGCCAGCTGCGTGCCGAAGAACGCGCTCTTCAGGTTCACGTTCAACACGAACTCGTACTTGTCCTCGGTCGTATCGAGGATCGACGTGCGGGTCTCGACGCCGGCGTTGTTCACCATGATGTCGAGCCGCCCGAACGCCTTGACCGTCTCGTCGATCATCATCTGAAGATCCGCGACCTTGCTGACGTCGGCGTCGACGCCGATCGCCTGGTCGCCGAGCGAGGCGACCTTGCGCTCGAGCTCCTCGGTCGCCTCCGGCATGGCGACGTAGTCGATGCAGACGTTCGCACCTTCTTCTGCGAGCGCCAGCACGATCGCCTTGCCGATCCCCGTGTTGCCACCGGTCACGATGGCGGACTTCCCCTTCAAGCTCATGGTCCCTCCTCAGGTCCCCTTCGATGGAACACCATCACATCTCGTGAGATACGTCCAAGGGCGCGGTGTCGTGCGCCGGCCGGTGGGCGAGGGCGAACGACAGGCCGCCCATCACGAGCGCGACCACCGCGGTCCACGCGAACAGCGTCGGCAGCTGCACACCGGCGTCCTGCAGCTTGCCGCCGCCGATCGCCGCGATCCCGTATCCCAGCTGGTAGAACGCGATCACACCGCCGGCCACCGCCGTCGCGATCGGGGCCAGCTGCTCCTGGCCGAAGCTGATCGTGAGCGGCAGGAGCGCCGAACAGCCGAGTCCGGCGAGCGCGAACGCCAGCACTCCAAGTAGGCCGGCCGCATGCGGCAGCTGCCACACGGCGACAAGCGCGATCGCCAGCACGAACGGCAACAGGTGGTAGGTCCGCCACGTCGGGAACCGCCGTTCGATCGCCGCGAACCCGATCCTGCCGACGGTGACCATGCCCCAGAACGCGCCGAGCGCGAGCGACGCGTGCGTGGCCGACGCGCCCAGCTGCGTCATATCGAGCTGGGACCAGTTCCCGTTCATCGTTTCGCAGATGCCGTAAAGCACCGCGAACCCGGCGAACAGCCAGAACCGGGACGGGATCTTCGCGCGCGCACGTCCGGCGGCAGCGATCGCCGTCTGGAGCGGGAGCGGCACGCTGATCACGATGAGCACTGCGAGGAACACGACGGTCAGGATCGGCAGTCCCCACCAGAACCCCAGGCCGACGAAGATCGCGACCAACACCGGCGCGAGCGCGGTGCCGAGGCCGAGCAACGCGTTCAACACCAGGACCGCGCGATCCTCGTCCTCCGGGTGGAACGACGCCGCGAACGTGTTGAGTGCCGGAACGGTCAGCCCGAACCCCAGGCCGAGGAACCCGGTGGCGGCGAGTAGGATCGAGTAGGACACATCCTTGTCACTCGTGAAGCCCCAGCTCACGAGCAGCAGCGTCATCGACACGACGTCGGCCCCCAGCCCCGCGAGGTAGAGCCGCTTGCCGCCGAAACGGGAGGCGAGCCCGGCCCCGGCAAGCGACGCCGTGATCGCCAGCACGACCTGCGGCAGGAACATCGTGCCGTAGCGTTCGCTCGAGAACCCGTACCCGGTCGGGCTGGTGAAGATCGTCGACACCGCCGGGAAGGTGACCAAGGCGATGCCTTGGGCCAACCCGGCGATGTTGACGACCCGCGACTCGGTCGGGCTCGCCATCCGTGCGTTACGCGATCCGGTCGAGCAGGTGCTCCCCGACGCGGATGCCGTTCGCGATCGCCGTGAGCGCGGGGTTCACCGCGCCGATGCTCGGGAAGAAGCTCGTGTCGACCACGTACAGGTTGTCGAGCTCGTGCGCTTTGCAGTTCTCGTCGAGAACGGAATCGGCGGGATCGTGGCCGAACCGGCACGTCCCGACCTGATGCGCGACCCCGGCGACCGGCACGCTCATGTGCATGTAGAAGTTCTTGTGCAAGACGTGATGCTGGGCCATCCCGACGTGGTTCAGCATCTCCTTGACCTCGTGGTAGAGGCGGTCGGCCTCCTCATCGTTGTTCGACGTGTAGGCCAGGTGGACGTTCCCCTCATCGTCCAGCGTCACGCGGTTGTTGGGATCGGGCAGATCCTCGGTGGTGAGCCAAACATCGACCGCGTGCCGCGCCGTGTCCTCGAGGGACCAGTGCGGCGCGAGCTTCGTCAGCATCGGCTCCTCGCCCTTCATCGCCTCGGCGTTGGATTTGCCGACCATCTGGATCTGCCCGATCGGGTAGTCGTAGTCGTCGGTGCCGAAGTAGAAGTCGTTCACCCCGAGCGTCTTCTGGAACGTCGTGTCGTTGGGCTCCTCCGACAGCGCGACCATCGCCTTGCTGTTGTGGAACATATAGTTGCGTCCGACCTGGTCGGAGCCGTTGGCCAGGCCGTTGGGGTGCTTGTCGTTGGCCGACGCGAGCAGGATGCGCGCGCTGTTCGTCGCGCCCGCGGAGACCGAGACGATGTCGGCGGTGTAGATCTCGCGCTCGCCGTCGCGATCGACCACGACGCCGGTCACGGTCCTGCCGCTCGCGTCGGTCTCGAGCTTCACGACTTGCGAGCGCACCTTGAGCGTGACGTTCGGCATGTCCAGGACCGGGCGGACGGCCATCACCTCCGCGTCGGACTTCGCGTGCACGAGGCACGGGTAGCCGTCGCACCACGTGCAGCGGATACACGTGCTCCGCGGGCGGTCGGCCTCGTCGAGGAGGATCCCGCATGGTGCGTGGAACGGGTGGTAGCCCTTGTCGGCGAGGTTGTCGGAAAGCTCCTGGATACGCGGCTCATGGGACACGGCGGGCCATGGGTACTGCTTGCTCCAGTGCCCTTCGATCGGGTCCTCCCCGTGGTTGCCGTGGACCTGGAACAGCCACTCGGCCTTCGTGTAGTAGGGCTCGAAGTCGTCGTAGCTGACCGGCCACGCGGGCGACACGCCGTCGACGTGCTTCAGCTCGCCGAAGTCCTTGGGGCGCAGGCGGTACAACGCGGCGCCGTACATCTTCGTCGCGCCACCGACGAAGTAGTGCACCTGCGGCTGGAACGCCTCGCCCTTCGCGTCGTACCAGGTGTCCTTCGAGATGTAACGGCCGTCGATGAACACCTGGCCCGGGTCCCAGTTCTCGCGCTCTCGCGGGAGGAAGTCGCCGCGCTCGAGCATCAGGATCTTCTTGCCCGACGGCGCCAGGGTGTTGGCGAGCGTGCCGCCGCCCGCGCCGGTCCCGATGATGATGACGTCGTAGTGCTCAGCCATCTGTCTCCCCTTCCCCGTGCAACCTGGCTTCGTCGGACGTGTCCAGCACGCGGCTCTTGCCGAACTCGTCCCATGCCCAGCTGATGAATGCGTCCCGGCGCTGACTCGAGACACCCATGAGGTAGGCATGGACGCCGATCCACGCCGCGTACCCAACCGCCCCGTGCAGCTCGTGACGGTGCTCGCCCATCTCGGCGATCGCGGCGTTGTGGCCGATCATCGCCATGATCCCCTTGTCGTGATAGTCGAAAGGCTCTATCGCCGTGCCGTCCACGTCCGCGACGATGTTCTTCGCCGCCCACTGCCCCGCTTGGAGCGCGACGGAGCCGAGCTGGGGAAACGCACGGCCGTCATCGGACGGGATGTTGGCGATGTCGCCGACGACGAACACGCCCGGGAAGCCCTCGGCCGTGAGGTCCTCGTGGACGTCGATCCGGCCACCCCGCCCCTGGGCGAGACCCGCGGAGGCCGCCAACGGCGCAGCCTGTAGACCGCCGCCCCAGATCACGCATCGCGTATCGATCGTGTCGCCGTCGGACAGCACGACGCGGTCCGCGGTGATCTCGTTCACCTTGGTGCCGAGTTTGAGCTCGACCCCGCGCTCGGTGAGCACCTTCGATGCGTACTCGTGCGCTTTGGGTGAGAAGGGACCGAGGACGGTCTCGCCCGCGTCGACGATGACCACGCGCGCCTTCGACAGCTGCTCGTCGTGGAACCGCGAGGGCATCACGTCGCGGATCAGGTCGGCGAGCGCGCCTGCGATCTCCGTGCCGGTCGCTCCGGCACCGACGATCACGAAGTTCAGTCCACCGGTCTCGATCGTCGACGGATCCTTTTCGGCCTCCTCGAACGCCTCCAACACCCGGGCGCGCAGCCGGCGCGCATCGTCCAGCGAGTAGAGCGGGAACGTGTGCTCGGCGCCTGGCGTGCCGAAGAAGTTGGCCTGGCTCCCGGCGGCCAACACGAGGTAGTCGCCCTCGAGCGTCGTCCCGTCATCCAGCGTCACCGTCTTCGCGGCGGGGTCGACGCTCGTCGCGGTCGCCTGCCTGAACGAGACGTTGTCGTGGCGCTTGAACAGATCGTCGAGATCCATCGAGACATCGGTACCGGCGAGCTGGAAGGTCGCGACCTGATACAGCAGCGGCAGGAACTGGTGGTAGTCGTGCGCGTCGACGACAGTGACCTCCGCGTGGTGCGGGTGCTTCGCGAGCTCGCGCGCACATCCGATCCCCGCGAACCCCGCGCCGACGACGACGACCTTCGCCGGATCAGCCATCACGCGCTCCCCTCCGGGCTGATGCCCCACCTGCCGCGCCAGGTCGCGCCCGGCTCGAGCTCGATCAGATCGACCCCGGTGCGGAACGCGTTGGGCGGACACGTCATCGGTTCGATCGCGATGCCTGCGCGCCGGCGCTCGGCCGGCTCGAGCGTGTCGCCCGTGTAGACCATCAGGTAGCGGAACGCGGGATCGACCCAGACGCGAACCGCACGTGCGCCGTCCGGATGTTCGAGCACGGCGACGGCGCGGCCGTCCGGGTCCCGCACGAGCCCCGCGTACGCGGTGTCGAGCTGGGTGCCTCCGATCGGACGCGCCGCCATGAAGTCCTCGGAAGCGCCGATCACCGCGTGCGTACCGGTCGGCAGGCCGCGGTCGTCCGTGACCAGCTGTTCGCCGGCCGGCACCGTGAGATGCGCGTCGTCGATCCGCTCCGTGCCGACTGTGACATACGGGTGGAAGCCGATGCCGAACGGCGCGGTCTCGGTCGAGTGGTTGGTGGCGTTCGCCTCCACGGTCAGCCCGCTCGCGTCCAGCTCGTACCGGACGCCAACTTCGAGCAGCCACGGATAGCCCGGAAGCGGGTGCAGCATGCATCGGAGGGCCACCGCGGCGTCGGTCTGTACATCCAGCGTCCAGGGCCGCCAGCGCACGAGCCCGTGGATCGCGTTCGCCCGCTGAGGCTCGTCGAGCGCCGCGCCGGCATCGAGGCCACCGTAGGAATAGGTCCCGTCCTCAAGTCGATTCGGCCACGGTGCGAGCACTTGCCCCCGCCCCGCGGCCGAAGACTCATCGGCAGGGAACCCGTCGATCACCGCGACGCCGGCGGCCTCATAGGAACGCAGCGTCGCGCCGACCTCGGTGACCACCGCCCGCTGGTCGCCGTACGCGATCTCGTGCTGCGCGCCCGTCGGGAGCAGCGCCTCGCGCGTCACCGTCATGTCTTCGGGCCGTCGCTCAGCACCTTGGCGGCGGCGATCAGTGTCAGGTGGGTGAACGCCTGCGGCGTGTTCCCGATCAGCCGCTCGTTCACCTGGTCGTACTCCTCGGAGAAGATCCCCAGGTCGCTCTTCAGCGCGACCAATCGGTCGAACAAGGCCTCCGCCTCGTCCCGGCGGCCGATCATCGCGAGGTCGATCACCAGCCAGAAGCTGCACGCGAGGAACGCGCCCTCGCCCGGCGGCAGTCCGTCGGCCGCGCTCTCGTCGGGGATGTAGCGCATCACGAAGCCGTCCTTGACGAGCTCGCGTTGGATCGCCTCGACCGTCCCGATCACGCGAGGATCCTCCGGCGGGAGGAACCCGACCTGCGGGATCAACAGCAGCGACGCGTCGAGCTGCTCCGACCCGTAGTACTGCGTGAACGTGTTGCGCTTCTCGTCGTAGCCCTCGCGGCAGATCTCCTCGTGCATCGCGGTTGCGAGCTTCGTCAGCTCATCGACCTCGTGCTCGAGCTCCATCTCCTGGGCGAACTTGAGGACGCGGTCGACCGCGACCCACGCCATCACTTTGGAGTGCACGAACTGCTTGCGGCCGCCGCGAACCTCCCAGACCCCGTCGTCGGGATCTTGCCAGTGCTCGGCGAGCCACTTGACCACCTGGCGCCCGACGGTCTTCGCACGCTGGACCTGTGGCATGCCGAGCTCATGCGCACGGTAGATCGCGTCGATGAGCTCGCCGTACACGTCGAGCTGCAGCTGTCCCGACGCGGCGTTGCCGACACGCACGGGCGCGGAGCCTTCGTAGCCCTCGAGGTGCGGCAGCTCGTACTCATCGAGCCGCCGCTCGCCGCCGAGCCCGTACATGATCTGGATGTCCTCGGGATCACCGGCGACCGCGCGTACGACCCAGTTTCGCCAACTCGTCGCTTCCTCGACGTACCCGGCGGTCATCAGCGCGTCCAGGGTCAGCGCCGCATCACGGAGCCAGCAGAACCGATAGTCCCAGTTGCGCACGCCCCCGAGGAACTCCGGCAACGACGTGGTCGCGGCGGCAACGATGCCGCCCGTCGGCTCGAACGTGAGCGCCTTCAAGGTGATCAAGGACCGCTCGACCTCGTCGGCCCAACGACCGTCGTAGGTGGATCGTTTCGCCCACGCCCGCCACCAGTCGTCGGTCTGCTCGACGACGGCGAAGGGATCGACCGGCTCGTGCACCTCTTCCCACGAGGGATGCGAGCTCAGGACGAATCCGATCCGCTCGCCCTCGCGCACCGAGAAGTCGGCGGTGACGTGGAAGTCGTGCGCGCGAAGCGGCACGTGCCCGCGCAGCTCGACCGCGTTCGGCCCTGCGCCCGCCTCGACCGCTTCACCCACCTTGTGGATCCACGGCTTCGTCTGGCCGTAGTCGAACCGTGGCGACATGAACAGCTCCATCGACACGGTGCCCCGGATCCCCTCGACCACGCGCACCACGCGCGGGTGCGTGCTGTTCAACGGCATGCAGTTGGTGACCCGCGCGACGCCTTCGGCCGTTTCGAAGTCCGTCTCCAAGACGAGCGAGTGCGGCCGGTACCGCCGGCTCGAACCGATCACTCTGCCCGCCGGCGCGATCCGCCACGTGCCGTTGTGCTCGGTACCCAGGAGCGCCGCGAACGTCGCGCTCGAATCGAACCGCGGCAGACAGAGCCAGTCGATCGATCCGTCAGAACCGACCAGCGCCGCGGTGCGCAGGTCGCCGATGATGCCGTAATCCTCGATAGGCAGCGCCATAGGATCCCCCCCGGTGCCCTGTATGCCCCGAACGTAATACGGGTTGCGAGTTTTGGCATCCGGACGTCGAGGTCGGACGCAGCACGGAGCCGGGTTCCGGTCACCGAACCGTTGTTCTCTAGCGCCGTCGTCAGGCAACACCTTTTCATCTGAGCGCTCGGCATCATCATCCCGTGTCGCCAAGGCTCGCGCGCCGTCGGTGATCCGTCGAGACCTCCCTCGAGGATCACCACGATGAACATGCGCTGCATGCCGCGACGGCTCATCCGGTCGTCCGATAGCGTCTGGCCGATACACGCGGAGGCGAGCGATGCAGGGATCTCCAGAGGTGGCCCCTTCGACCGGGAGCGCGCACAGCAAGGGCATGGTCTGGATCGAGGGCGGATCCTTCTTGATGGGATCAGATTCCTTCTATCCCGAAGAGCGCCCCGTGCACCGCGTCGAGGTGGACGGCTTCTGGATCGACCGTCATCAGGTCACCGTTGCTGAGTTCCGGCGATTCGTGACGGCGACCGACTACGTGACCCTCGCGGAGCGGCCGCTGGACCCCGCCATGTATCCCGGCGCCGATCCCGACCTGCTCGTGCCCGGCGCCCTGGTCTTCCACAAGACGGCCGGTCCGGTCGACCTCAACGACTATCGGAACTGGTGGGCGTACGTGCCGGGGGCATCGTGGCGGCATCCGGAGGGACCCGGCAGCACGCTCAACGGTCGTGAACGGCACCCCGTCACGCAGGTCGCCTACGAGGATGCCGAGGCCTACGCGACCTGGGCGGGCAAGGAACTCCCGACCGAGGCGGAGTGGGAGTTCGCGGCGCGAGGCGGCCTCGAGGGAACCGCTTTCACGTGGGGCGATGAACATTTCCCGAAGGGGAAGGCGATGGCCAACACGTGGCAAGGCGAATTCCCGTGGCAGAACGAGCTGCTCGACGGCTACGAGCGCACCGCACCGGTCGAGACGTTTCCGCCGAACGGCTACGGGCTCTACGACATGGCGGGCAACGTGTGGGAGTGGACCAGCGACTTCTTCACGCCGACGCACGAAGCGAGCCACCACGGATGCTGCGTCCCTCGGAACCCGCGCACCGACGAGATGCATCCGGCCGCGGCCGACGAGACGATCCCGCGGCGCGTGATGAAAGGCGGTTCGCACCTCTGTGCGCCGAACTACTGCCTGCGGTATCGCCCGGCGGCGCGACAGGGAGAGGCGGTCGATACGTCGACGGGCCACATCGGGTTCCGGTGTATCCGCCGGCAGCCAGCCGCCTGAGGCGATTCGCTCGCGCGCACGAGAGGCACTAGCGTGTGCGACCCGATGAAGGAGGATCACAATGAGTGACGAGATGCAGTCGGCGGCCGAGAGCGCGGCCGAAGACGCGGTCGTCGAGGCGGCCGCCGCGGAGGCGCTGCACGAAGATGCCGTCGAGAAGGCCGTCGAGGCGGAGGCCCTCAGGGCAGCTGCGGATCAGCTCGAGGCAGAAGCCGTCGTCGAAGAGCTCACGGCGGAAGACCTCACGGACGCCTCCGTGGTGGACGCGGAGACAGCGGTGATCCTCTCCGAGGCCGACGAAGAGGACTGACCGGACAGCGCCGGCCGTATCCGACGCTACTCAGCCGGCTCGGCGGGCTTCGAACGATCCCGCCGCGGACGCTCGTGCCCAACTTGGCTCACGAGCAGCGCGACGATCGTCACGAGGTACACCTGGCCGACGAGGGCCTCGGTGACCGCGACCATCCGCGTGAAGTTCGCGTACGGGACGAAATCCCCGTACCCCACGGTGCACAGCGTGATGAAGCTGTAGTACATGCGGACGATGTTGTTCTGCGCGAGGTTGGTCGGTCCGAACAGGCCGGCGGGATCGAGGGCGCCGATCACCCCGTAGACCGCTGCGTACCCCAGGCCGAGTAGCAGGTAGATGCAGATCGCTGCGAGCACGGACTGGCCCGTGATGACGGGATGGGCCGCGAAGCGCCGGCCGATGACGAACAAGCCCGCAAGCACCAGCAACAACGCGGCGAACGCGTCGATCGCGGCGCCGGTCTTCGTGTTGGCGTCGACGATGACGCTGGCGGAGACGGCGATCGCGATGAGCACGACGCTCGCGTAATACATCCAGCGGTTCGCACCGGAGGTATGCAGCGCGAACAGGAACGTGCCCGCCAGCACGACCGTGCGGAGCACCGCCATCAGGTTCTCGCGCCCCTCGGTGGGGACGGCCGCGACGATGAGCGACACCATGATCATCATCAGTAGCAGGCCGTAGCTATCGAGCGCCCAGAACCGCTTCCGCAGCGCCCACCCGCGACGCGCACCGAAGAACGCACCTTCCTCAGCCATCTCGACCGAACCCTACCCCGCGGGTTGGGGCGCCGGGACCATCGTCCGGGACGGGATGTGACCTGCGCCACAGGCTCGCGTTGACGACCGCGGATGCGATCGTGAGCCGCCCGAGCAAGTACAACCAGGCGAGTAGAACGACCGCCGCGCCGAGGCCACCGTAGAGCTCCGACCGATGCTCGAGTCGGTTCGCGTACCAGACCACGGTGAGCACGTGGAGCACCTCGGTGCCGAGCGCGAACAGGATCGCCCCCGGCACGAGGGCGCGCACCGGCACGTCGGCGGGATGGGGCAAGGCCCTCGAGGCCGCGAGCCAGACGACCCCGTAGACCACGATCAGCACGAGCCAGAGCACGATGCCCGGTCGCGGGTGCTGCGCGCGCACCGTGTTGATCGCTCCCGCCGCCACGGCGAGACCTGCCGCCCCGCCGGCGAACCACAGTGCGGCGACGGTCGAGCCGCGGAACCGCACGATCGGCATCCGCCACGCCAGCAGGTGGGCCAACCGGATCGCGCGGACGGCGCTCCGGCTCGCGAGCATCAACGCGTACAACGCGATCACCAAGATGACGACCAGCGTCGTGGTCGACTCCTTCGAGGCGTCTTGCACGTACTGCGCGGCGACGCCCACGATCCCGAAGCGCTTGGCGAGATCCTCGGGCGACAGATCGGTGTCCGCGGTGATCCACCCGGCGATAGTGACCGCCACGAGCGCGAACGGGACGAGCCACAGGAACAACCGGAACGCGACCGCTCCGGCGAGCAAGCCGCCGGCGACGTCACGGTCTCGTTCGCCGACATCGAACGCAGCATCCAGAGCCGGGATCCTCGATCGGGCGGCGAGAACGGTCTCCCACGCTCGGGTCGCCCGGTCGCGCGTCCGAGAGATCACGCTCGGGCGATCACCGGCGGGCGGCTCACCGCCGGCGGGCGTATTCGGTTCGCCTCCGTCCCCCACCGAGCCTCCGGTCCCGTGCGTGGGCCGACCGTACCGCACCCGCCGGGACCATCGGGCCCGGCGGACCGATGCACCGCAGGGGTATCCTCGCCCGACACCGCGCCGACTTGGGGGGACCATGTCCGAAACGAGCGATGCCAACCAGCTCCGCGCCGAACGCGACGCACTCGAGAAGCGCGTCGAACAACTCGAGGACAGGCCGGCCAAGCGCCGCAAGGTCCGGGCCGTCTTCACCGCGATCCTGCTGGTCCTGTCGATCCTCTGCTTCACGATCGCGGTGCCCGGCCTCTGGGCACGGCGCACCGTGTTCAACACCGACGAGTACGTCAGCACGGTCGCACCGTTGGCGAGCGACCCCGCGGTGCAGGAGTACCTCGCCCGAACGATCACCGAGGAAGCGTTCACGGCGTTGGACGTGCAGAGCCGGCTCCAGCAGGTCCTGCAAGAGCGAGATGCCCGTCTCGCGTTCCTGGCCGGACCATTGGCCGACGGGCTCAAGGGTGTCGTGCAGTCTCAGCTGCAGAACCTGTTCGCGAGCGATCAGTTCCAGCAGCTGTGGTCGTCGCTGAACCGCACCGTCCAGGCACAGATCGTCGCGGTGCTCGCCAACAAGAGCAGCACGTTTCAGATCGTGAACGACGCGGTCGTGCTCAACGTGCTCCCGCTCATCAACCAGGCGCTTCAGTCGATCTCCGGAACGATCTCCGACCTGATCGGGCATCCGGTGACGCTGCCGACCATCACCGGCGACGAGGTTCCCTCGCAGGCGCTGACCGCGCTGCAGTCCGCGCTCGGCATCACGCTGCCATCGGACTTCGGCTCGATCGTCCTGTTCCGATCGAGCTCGCTGACCACGATCCAGAACATCGTGCAGCTCGCGCAACGCGCGGTCGTCCTGCTCGGGCTCCTGTTCCTGTTGTTCGCGGCGATCGCCTTGTGGGTGTCGCCGCACAGGCGCCGGACGCTTCTGCAGCTCTCCGTTGCGGCGCTCGCCATCATGATCATCGAGCGACGACTGGCGATCTGGCAGTCGGACAGCCTTGTGACCAAGGCGCTTCCCGAGAACCAGGCGGCGGTTCGAGCGGTGGTGGACCGAGTCCTAGGCAGTCTCTTGATGTACACCGCGTGGTTCCTCGCGATCGCTGCGATCGTGATCGTGATCGCGCTGATCACCGGCCCGTACCCGTGGGCGGTCAAGATGCGCGGCTGGGTTGTCGACGTGTGGCGCGCCGGCGTCACCGCGGTTCGAGGTCACGAGTCGACCGAGACCGTGACGTGGATCGCCGCGCACCGTGACCCGCTGATGGTCGGCGGCGCGATCGTGGCGGCGTTGCTGCTGTTCTTCGGGAACCTGTCGCTGTGGTGGCTCTTGTTCTTCGTGATCGTGATCGGCGCCTACGAGCTGGTGGTTTACCGGGTCTCGGAGCGTGCGCACGCGATGGATCCGAGCGATCCGGCGACCCCGCCCGCACCCGGGATCTGAACAACGAACGGGGCGGCCCGAAGGGCCGCCCCGAACGTACCGCTGAACCCGGGTCCTTACAGCTGCATGGTGGCCTTGCGCTTGAGGTCGTTGTACTCATCTGCTGAGATCTCGCCCTTGTCGCGGAGCTCCGCGAGCTTGGCGATCTCGTCAGCCGGCGAGTACCCGGAGACGCGGCGCTGCGCCTCCTGCGCCTGTTCCATCATCTCCTTGTCCTGCGCGGTCATCTTCGGCCGGGCGATGATGTAGATCAGCGCGCCCAGGAACGGGACGATGAAGATCAGGAAGATCCAGCCTGCCTTCGCCCATCCCGAGATGTCGTTGCGCCGGAAGATGTCGGCGAAGATGGCGATGAAGATCCAGATCGCCATCACCCAGAAGAACAGGACCACCATGGTCCAGATCACGGAGCCAAAGCTCCATTCGGTCGCAAGCATCGTTGCCACTCCCTTCGACGGTTGCGCGGGAGACTCTATCGGAGGGCACGACGAGCGGAAAGTCGGCCGGGTCGGCCCGGACGGGGGCCAAGGTGTCCGGCCCGAAGGACGAGAGGTCCCGCGAGCTCAGCGAGCCCGCGGGACCATCTCGGTCAGATCACGCGGCGGCGGCCATCGCCTTTCCGGCGCGCCGCACCTCGAACGCCATCACGATCTCGCCGATGCCGTGGAACATCGCCATGAAGCCGACCCAGATCAAGATCAGGATCGCGCGTGGCGGGAAGTACTGCTGTGAGGCCCAGAAGCCCAGCAGCACCTCGATGATCCCGGCGATCAGCCCGAGCCACCAGAGCTCGCTGACCTCCTTCTGCATCACCGATCCGATGATGTCGAACGAGCCCTTCAAGATCAGCAGGAACCCGAGGATCGACGCCAGCTCGTAGAACGCGCCGATCGGGTGGATGAAGGCCCAGATGCCGCCGATGACGAACAGCGCACCGAGCAGGCCGTGCAGCCATTTCCATCCGACGTCGCGCAGGCCGAGCGCCATGAACTCGTTCACGCCGGCGAAGATCAAGACGACGCCCAACAGAACGCCGACCGAGGCGACCGACGTGATGTTGAACCGCAGGACGATCACCGAGATCAGCAGCCACAGGATCCCCGTGACCAGGAACAACCACCACATGCCCGAGGCTGCCCGGGCACCCATCTTCGAGGAGCTATCCATCCGTCCCCCCTGCCGGACCGTTCCGTTGCAGTCCGACCTGCGGATGCTACCCCTGCAACGACGCTGAACCGGGAGCGAGGCCGGGCGGGACCACGTAGGCTGCTTGGAACGCAGAGGGGGCTTTGTGGTTACGCGGCAACACTTCATCGACGGCACCGCCTATCCGCCGGCGTCCACCGGGCTGCGTGGGAGCCATCCGGGTTCCTTCGAGGTAGCCCACGCACTGCGAGACGGCGAGCGATTCGACGTCGAGAGCCTCGCCGCCAGCGACGACGTCGATCTGGTCGTCGTCGGCGCGGGGATCAGCGGGCTCGCCGCGGCGTGGTTCTACCGGCGCGAGCATCCCGACGCGACGATCCTGTTGCTCGACAACCACGACGACTTCGGCGGGCACGCCAAGCGCAACGAGTTCACCGTCGACGGCCGGTTCCTGCTCGGCTACGGCGGGAGTGAGGCGCTGCAGTCGCCCGAGGCCCTGTACGGCCCGGAGGCGAAGGGCTTGCTCGCGGCGCTCGGCGTCGACCACCACCGGTTCGAGGAGTACTTCGACACCGACCTGTATCCGTCGCTCGGGCTCTCGCGAGGTCAGTTCTTCACGAAGGAGGCGTTCGGCGAGGACAAGCTCGTTGCCGGCGATCCGATGCGGATGGTGGCCGACGACATCCCGATCGACCGGATGCATGAGCGCTCGGCCGAGGCGTTCATCGCGGATTTCCCCCTGCCCGAGGCGTCGAGACGCGGGTTGTTGGAGCTCTACACCGCGGACCGAGACCCGCTCCCTGCGCTCGACGAGGATGCCAAGCACGACGCGCTCCTGAGGATCAGCTACCGCGAGTACATCCAGCGGTACTGGGGGCTCGACGACCTCGCCGCCGACACGTTCCAGGGGCGATCCCTCGACTTCTACGCGATCGGCGTCGACGGGATCACGGCGTTCGACGCGATGGAGACCGGCTACCCGGGGTTCGCCGGGATGCGGCTCGCGTCTGATCCACGGGCGCTCGCCGAGATGGAGGAGCCGTATATCTATCACTTCCCTGATGGGAACTCGTCGATCGCGAGGCTGATCGTCCGCTCGCTGATCCCCGCCGTCGCGCCGGGATCGACGATGGAGGACATCGTGAGCGCGCGGTTCGACTACGGCGTGCTCGATCGCGCGAACGAACCGGTACGGCTTCGGTTGCGGAGCACGGGCGTCGACGTGGCCAACGACGGCGACGGCGTGCGCGTCGCCTACGTGCGGGACGGCGAGCTCGCCGGGGTGCGCGCGCGCCACGCGATCCTCGCCGGCTACCACATGATGATCGGGCGGATCCTGCCCGAACTTCCGCGCGATCAGCGGCGCGCGCTCCGCGGCAACATCAAGGCGCCGCTCTCCTACACCAAGGTCGCGGTGCACAACTGGCGGGCGTGGGTCGCGTGCGGCGTGCACGAGATCACGAACCCGATGGGGTTCTTCTCACGGCTGAAGCTCGACTACCCGGTGAGCATCGGCGATTACCGGTTCCCGAGTTCGCCCGACGAGCCGATGGTGCTGCACCTCGTGCACGTGCCGACGGTGCCGAACCAGGATCTGGCGCGCCGCGAGCAGAACCGACAGGCGCGGCAACTGCTCTACGACACGACCTTCGAGGACTTCGAGTTCCATGTGCGCGACGAGCTTGGGCGGATGCTCGGCGCCGGCGGCTTCGACCCCGACGCCGACATCGCCGCGATCACCGTGAACCGATGGGGCCACGGCTACTCGTACTCAGGCGATCGGCTCCACGCGGCGGATGAGGACGCCCAGCACCCGTACGAACTCGCTCGCACCCGCTGCGGCAACGTCGCGATCGCGAACGCCGACGCCGGGTGGATGCCCCTCGCCTCAGAGGCGATCGCACAGGCACACCGGGCCGTGACCGAGCTCGCCGACTGAGGTCGCGGCCCGGGCCTCACAGCATCTTCAGTTGCTCGGCCTTCTTCTGCTGCGGCGGCCGGGACTTCCGGAACCGCGGCGCAAGCACGCCGGGGCGGCGTGGCGTCCGATCGATCATGCGGTGGACCTGCGACGAGATCGCATCTCGCTCAGCCTTGGGCCCATACGGCTTCTGGTACAGCTCGGTGTAGCGCTCCACCAGTTCGGGGTGCGCTTCCTCGAGCCACGGCCAGAACTCCTCGCGCACACCAGGGCGCAGATGCAACATGATCGGCGACACGTGCGAAGCGCCGGCATCGAGCGCCGCCTCGATCACCGCGCGCATCTGCTCCGGCCGATCCGAGATGCCCGGCAGGATCGGTGCCATCAACACCCCGGTCGGGATGCCGGCATCGACCAGCGTGCGCAACGCCTCGATCCTCGCGCGCGGCGACGGCGTGCCCGGCTCGGTCGTGCGCCAGACCTCTTCGTCCAGGGTCCCGATCGAGAAGGCCGCCGACACCTCGGAGTGCTCGGACGCCTCGACCAGGAGGTCGATGTCCCGGGTGATCAGCGTGCCTTTCGTCAGGATCGAGAACGGGTTGCGGTGATCGATCAGGGCCCGGATGATCCCCCGCATCAGTTGGTAGCGGCCCTCGATCCGCTGGTACGGGTCGGTGTTGGTCCCCATCGCGATGTGCTCGCCCTTCCAGCGCTTCGCGGCGAGCTCACGCCGGAGCACCTCGGGCGCGTTCACCTTGACGACGACCTTGGTCTCGAAGTCGCGCCCGGCGTTCATCTCTAGGTAGGTGTGGGTCGGCCGAGCGAAGCAGTACACGCAGGCGTGGACGCAGCCGCGATAGGGATTGATCGTCCAGTCGAACGGCATCGCGTTGCCGGGCACCTTGTTGATGACCGACTTGGCCTCGACCTCGATGCACTCGATCCCTCGGAACTCCGGGGTGTCGAAGGTCCGCCGGGCGAGCTCGAAGAGCTGTTCCTTCGCCATGAAGGCCCAGAGTAGAACATATGTTCGATTCGGTCAGTCCCCTCTTCGGCGGAGTGGAACCCCTCCCGGTGGGAACATCCGGGATATGGCATCGATCCTGGTCGCGACCGACCGCGGGCTGTACGACATCGTCGGCGACGACCCGCCCGCCTTCGCAGACCGGAAGGTCACCTTCCTGGCGCCGGGACCCGACGGCATGCGCGCGATCCTGGGCGGCAACGAGATCTGGGCGGCCGACGGCGGCTGGCATCGGGTCGCGACCAGCGCCCGGCTCGTTCTGAACTGCTTGGCGTTCACCGACCGGTGGCTCGTCGGCACGTCGGAGGCGCACCTCCTCCACCTCACCGACGGCGGGGGTCTCGTCCCGATCGAGCAGTTCGACGACGTGAAGGGCCGCGGCGACTGGTTCACGCCGTGGGGCGGCCCGCCCGACACCCGGTCGATGTCGGAATGGGATGACGACGTCTACGTGAACGTCCACGTCGGCGGGATCGTGCGCACCGACGATGGCGGCGATACCTGGATGCCGACGATCGACATCGAGGCCGACGTACATCAGGTCACGACCGCGGAGGGCATGGTGCTCGCCGCGACCGCCGGCGGGCTCGCGGTGAGCGCCGACCGCGGAGGAACCTGGAACCACCGCACCGACGGGCTCGTGCATCACTACGCGCGCGCCGTGACGGTGATCGGCGACACGGTGCTGCTGTCGACGTCGCGCGGTCCGCGCGGCGGCGACGCGGTTGTCTACCGAGCCGGTCTCGACGGCGGCGCGTTCGAACGATGCACGGCCGGCCTGCCCGCATCGTTCGACGGCAACATCGACAGCCATTGCCTCGACGCACCGCCGGGCGGACCCGCCGTCTGCTTCGGAACGGCAGACGGGCAAGTGTTCCGCTCCTCAGACGAGGGCGCGACGTGGCAGCAGCTCGCGGACGGGCTGCCGCCGGTGCGGCGCGTGCTCGTGCTCCCCTAGACGAGCAGCTCGCCCGGAGCCTTGAAGTACTGATCGTTGATCGCGTCCCCCGCCATGTACGCGAGTGCGGCGAGCGTCCCGGTCGGGTTCGCGCCTGGGTTCTGCGGATACTGGGCCGCGCCCGTGACGAACACGTTCGGCGTGTCCCAGACCTGCCCGTACTTGTTGACCACGGACGTGCCCGGATCGCTCCCCATGATCGCGCCGCCGGTGATGTGGGTGGTCTGATACACGTCGATCCGGTACGGGTCCAGCGCGGGCGCGGTGTAGGGGATCGAGTCGGGGTTCATCGCCTTCATGATCCCCAGGCTCTTCTCCGCGATGAAGGCGTAGAGCTTCCGGTCGTTCTCGTGGAAGTCGAACGCGAGCCGCAGCAACGGCTGACCCCAGGCATCCCTGTAGTTGGGATCGAGGTCCATGTATTGGTCCTCGTACGGCAAGCTCTCGCCTTGGATGTTGATGTCGATGTAGGAATCCCAGCCCTCGGCGAACTCCTTAACGAACTGTGACCCGCTCGCGGAGCTGACGTCGGACCACCCGAGGAACGTCGAGATCGGCTCGCGCTCGCCGAGCGCCGCGTAGATCTGCGCGCCACCGATGAAGTCGAGGTTCGAGTGGTCGAAGTCGTCGGCGTTGAAGTCGTAGATCAGGTTGCAGGTGGATACGTTGCCCATGTACAGCCCGAACGTGCGGTGCTTCCAGAGCCCTTTCACCGGCGTGATCGCCAGCTGGTACGTGAAATTCTTGCCGACCCGACCTTGATCGTTCCCGACACCGTGCGCGTGCGAATCGCTCATCGAGTTCAACAGCACCTGCACGTTGCCAAGGGGGTAGCCGGATGCGATCACGACGTCGGCCGGCTGGAACCGCTCGGACCCGTCGCAGTCGACGTAGGTCACGCCGGTCGCCTGCCCGTTGCTCGCGGTCTCGATGCGGATCACGTGGACGCCGGTACGGACCTGATAGCGGCCCGTCGCGAGCGCCACCGGCGTGTGCGTCGTGAGCCCGGTCGCCTTGGCGTCGACCTCGCATCCGTATCGCGTGCAGAAGCCGCAGTACAGGCAGGCCGCCCGTTGGTTCCCGAACCGGTCGGTGAACGCCCGGGTCGTGATCCCCGAGGGCTGGGGGAACGGGTGGTACCCGAGGTTCTCGCACGCGTCCCAGAACATGCCGGAGGCGCGGTTGCGCTCGAGCGGCGGCGTCGGATAGTCGCGGGAGCGTGGGCCCTCGAAGATGTTGCCGCCCTGGATCTTCTGGCCGTTGATGTTGCCCGCTCGGCCGGACGCGCCGATGTCGTACTCGAACTCGTCGTAGTACGGCTCGAGATCGTCGTAGGTGATCGGCCAGTCCTGGATCATGTTGCCGCGCGGTAATTTGTCGACCCCGTACCGGTCGATCACGTGGCTCCGGTAGTTGAAGTCCGTCGGCAGGAACCGCCACACCTGCGCAGACCAGTGCGCCGCCGAGCCGCCGAGCCCTTGGCCCGGGTGGAACGAGCCGTACTGCCGCATGGGAAGCGCGGGCAGACCCGGGTTCGGACGCCAGGTCCAGCTCGTCTTCGTGATGTCGATCATCATCTTCTTGCGGATCACGTACGCCTCGGCGTCGTGATCCATCGAGAAGTCGGGGTAGGTCCAGCGGTTGTCGCCCTGCTCGAGTGACACGACGGAGTGGCCGGCAGCGGTCAGCTTCCAGGCGAGGATCCCCGCGGTCCACCCCGCGCCGATCGTGACGACGTCTACCCGGGGGTCGTCTGACATACCTCGTCCGTTCCGTCGCCCGGACCGGTCACCGCGCCGGCCTCGGCCCCGGCTTCAGGCAAGACGACGCCCGGCATCGCCATGCCCGGCATCGCCGGCGACATCTGGCGGAAGCTCTGCGTCGGGCGCTTGGTGAGTCCCGATCGCATCTCCTCCAGCGTGTAGGCGCGCTGCACGCCGGGGTAGCCGATCGCCTTCCACACCGACATGTCGTGGTTGCCGCCGTACATCGGATCGGCGAGCCACCCTTGGGCGGCGTCGCCGCTCAACACGTCGAGGAAGTGGCTGGAGGTCGGCGAGGCGACGAAGGTGTTCATCTTGCCGTTGGACAGCGCGGTCCAGGCGGCACCTTGCTGGGTCTTGGATGCCTGCATGAACTGCTTGCCGAACGTCTTTTGGCAGTACTCGTCGATCAGCTCCACGCCGCGCTTGTAGACCTGCCCCGACGTGAGCTCCACCTCTTGCACTCCGTAGCGGTAGAGCTGCGAGGTCGGGACCCAGATCACCTCGTCGGTGTCGGGCCCGGGGGCCGTGGGGCCGTCGTAGGCCTTGGCGAACGGCGGAGAGATGTAGGTCGGCACGCCTTCGTCGGTCGCCAACCGCTGGTCGATGAAGTTCAGAACCTTCGCTTCGGATGCGCTCGGCACGCCCTTCGCGCCCGGCAGAAGGTTGTCCAACAGGATGCCGATCACGCCGGCCTCGTTCTGGGAGAAGTACCGCAGAACGCCCGGCGGCTGGGGCGATACGGCTGGCGAAGGTGACCCCTCGTATCCGGATGGCGTCTCGGTGGACGGCGCACATGCATCCAGCAGAACCGGCGCGGCAACCGCGGCGATGCTCGCGTTGCGGATGAATACCCGGCGCGACACACGACCCTTCGGGGTCGTTTGCTCGGCCATCTCGATCGGTCCTCCGCCGTACCCACCGACGCGGGCACGAACGGTCGTGTACCCATCGCGCGCCCAAACATGCGTCGGTATGCGTTTCGACCCAGAAGGCCTCGGGTAGCGGCTCTCCGTAACGACCGGAAAGCGTCGGACATGAGCCAAAAGGCCAGGGTCATCCAAGGGTCTGCTGTGCTCGCAGCCGTCCTGGCGCTCGCCGACGCGGCGTGCTCAGGCCCCGGAACCATGACGAGCAACACCGCGGGACAAGGCGCCCATCGGATCTCGGTCCTCGCGGTTGGGATGTTCGCGATCGCCGCGTTCGTGTTCCTCGTCGTGATCTCGTTCCTGGCCTACGGCTTGTTCCGCCGGCGCCGCGAGTCCGACGACGGGAAGCCGATCTTGAACGACGGCGGCGGAACGCGGATGGTGCTGTTCGGTGGCGTGGCCTTCCCGATCGTCGTCTTGATCGTCCTGTTCGTGATCACGCTCGTCGCGCTCGAGGCGCAGGCGCGCGACGACACCGGCACGCACGTGTTCACGGTCGACGTGATCGCGCACCGCTGGTGGTGGGAGTTCCAGTACCCGACCCAGGGCATCGACACCGCGAACGAGCTGCATATCCCCACCGGTCAGCCCGTGCTGATGCAGGTGACCAGCGACGACGTGATCCACAGCTTCTGGGTGCCGAAGCTGCAGCGGAAGGTCGACGCGATCCCCGGCCGGACGAACGACGTGACGCTCGAGGCCACCGCCGACGGGACCTACCTCGGCGAGTGCTCGGAGTTCTGCGGCCTGCAGCACGCGCACATGCAGTTCCACGTGATCGCCGAGTCCGCCGACGCGTTCAACAGCTGGGTCGCCGATCAGCAGCGCACGCCGCCGGCTCAACCCACCGGCCTCGTGCTGGCCGGACAGCAGGTCTTCCTCGGTTCGTCGTGCGTCTACTGCCACTCGGTGTCCGGGACGACCGCGACCGGCACGGTCGGCCCGAACCTGACCCACGTCGCGAGCCGCACCACGCTCGCCGCCGGCACGATCCCGAACACCCCGCAGGAGCTTGCCGCCTGGATCGCGAACCCACAGTCGATCAAACCCGGCACGGAGATGCCGGCGAGCGACCTCACCCCGACGCAGCTCCGAGAGCTCGTCGCCTACCTGGAGAGCCTGAGCTGATGGCGACCGCGACCGAAACGCGCCTCGAGGAGATCTGGGCCGAAGAGCCGGGGCCGGCGTCGTTCTTCACGACCGGCGACCACAAGCGGATCGGCAAGCGGTACATCGTCACCGCGCTGATCTTCTTCCTCCTCGGCGGGGTCGAGGCGGCGCTGATGCGCTGGCAGCTCGCCCAACCGAGCGCCACGCACCTCACGCCGGAGCAGTACGACGAGCTGTTCAGCATGCACGGCACCACGATGATCTTCCTGTTCATCACACCGTTGTTCACCGGGCTCGCCAACTACCTCGTGCCGCTGATGATCGGGACCCGCGATATGGCGTTCCCGCGGCTGAACGCGTTCAGCTACTGGATCTTCCTCGGCGCCGGGCTGTTCCTCTACGCCGGGTTCGTGATCGGAGCGGCGCCCAACGGCGGGTGGTTCGCGTACCCGCCGATGACCGGATCGACGTTCGACCCCGGGATGAACATGGACATCTGGGGGCTCGGTCTGATCTTCCTGTCGATCTCGACGACGGCGGGCGCGATCAACCTGATCGTCACGATCTTGAAGCTGCGCGCGCCCGGAATGACCCTCGCGCGGATGCCGCTCTACGTCTGGGGGATGTTCGTGACCGCCTGGATGATGGTGCTGGCGATGCCGCCGCTGACGTATGCGAACATCCTGCTGCAGCTGGACCGGAACCTCGGGACGCACTTCTTCGACCGAACCTACGGCGGCGACCCGCTGCTGTGGCAGCACCTGTTCTGGCTGTTCGGTCACCCGGACGTCTACATCATCTTCCTGCCGGCGGTGGGGATCGTGTCGACCGTGATCCCGACGTTCTCACGGCGGCCGATCGTTGGGTATCCGTACGTCGCACTCGCGACCGTCCTGACGGGGATCATCGCGTTCGGCGTCTGGGTGCACCACATGTTCGCGACCGGGTTGCCCCAGCTGGGGCTGACCTTCTTCGCCGCGGCGAGCATGATCATCGCGATCCCGAGCGGCGTGCAGATCTTCGCGTGGCTGGCGACGATCATCCGTGGGCGGAAGCCCGTCTACACGACGCCGTTCTTGTTCGCCGTGGGGTTCATCGTCGTGTTCGTGATCGGCGGCGTGACCGGCGTGATGTTCGCGAGCGTGCCGTTCGACCAGGGCGTGACCGACTCATACTTCATCGTCGCGCACTTCCACTACGTGCTGTTCGGCGGCGCGGTCTTCCCGATGTTCGCCGGGCTGCACTACTGGTTCCCGAAGATCACCGGGCGGATGTACAGCGAGACGCTCGGCAAGTGGTCGTTCTGGCTGATCTTCGTCGGGTTCAACGTCACGTTCTTCCCGATGCACATCATGGGGCTGATGGGGATGCCCCGGCGGGTGTACACGTACTCGCCGGAGCTCGGGGTCGGCGGGCTGAACATGCTGTCGAGCATCGGCGCGGCGGTCGTGTTCGTCGGGATCGCGCTGGTGGCGGTCAACGCCTTCAAGAGCCTGCTGAGCGGCGCGAAGGCGGGTGCGAACCCGTGGGGCGCGGCGACCCTCGAGTGGGCGACCACCTCGCCGCCGCCGCATTACGGCTTCGCGTCGATCCCCGTCGTCACCGGTCGTGAACCACTGTGGGAGCAGCCCGAGCTCACGAGCAACCTCACGCTGACCGATGGCCGCGAGATCCTCGGGACCACGGTCGTCGACGCGGAACCGGAAGAAGCGTTGCACATGCCGGAAGCGTCGGTCTGGCCGCTGCTCACCGCGCTCGGGTTCGCCGCGATGTTCATCTCGCTGCTGGTCACGTCGGTGCCCGCCGCGTTGCTGTCGGGGCTCGTGACGCTCGCCTTCATCGGGGCGTGGACGTGGGATCTGGGCGGGGTGCCGGGATGAGCGTCACACACGTCGAGGCGCGCGGCGCGCGGTCGCCGGGCTGGTGGGGCATGGTGCTGTTCATCCTGGCCGAGCTGACCTTGTTCGGGACCGCGCTCGCGTCGTACCTGTTCCTGCGGTTCGAGGCGCCGACCTGGCCCCCGCCGGGCGTCGAACCGCCCGACATCGTGCTGGGCGCGATCGCCACCGGGCTCTTGCTGGGTAGCAGCATCCCGATGCTGCTCGCGGAGCGCGGGATCGAGCGGGGCAGCGTCGTGCGGATGCGGGTCTGCATCGCCATCTCGATCGTGCTCGCGCTCGGGTTCCTGGCCATCCAGGGCTATGAGTACTCCCAGGCGTCGTTCTCGTGGCGAACCGACGCCTACGGGTCCCTGTTCTTCACGATCTTGAGCCTTCACGCGCTGCACGTGATCGGCGCGATCTTGATCGTCGGCTGGCTCGAGGTCCGGTCGTTCGCGGGGCACTTCAACCGCGAGCATCACGTCGCGGTCCAAACGGGGTCGCTGTATTGGCACTTCGTCGACCTGGTCTGGCTCGGGATCTTCCTCGTCCTCTACATCTCTCCGAGGTTCTGATGGCTGGGATCACTGCATCGACGGATGGAGACCGCGAACCGCGGCACGATCGCGGGGCGCTGGCGCTGGCGTGGTTCGGGATCTTGGGCCCGCCGGCGGCGTGGGCCGCGCAGTTGGTCATCTCCGATGCGTTCGCCGAGGTTGGATGCGAAGCGGGGGGATTCTCGTCGATCTCGGTGGTGCTGGTGGTGGTCACGCTCGTCGCGCTGGCGATCGCTCTGGCCGCCGGGATCGTCTCCTTCGTGCGGTATCGGGGGGCGCCGGCGCGCGACGGGGACGCCACACGGCTGGAGCGCATCCGGTTCATGACCCTGCTCGGATGCATGTCGTCGGGCCTGTTCGTGATCTTGATCGTGCTCGGTGGGATCGTGCCGCACCTGGTGATGTCGACCTGCAGCCCGGCGTGATGGGGTCACCGTGATCGGGCTCGTCGCCTCCTTCGTCGTCTTCGGGTCGATCGCGGTCGTCTACCTGCGCGGCGTTCGCGCGCGACGCCGGCGCGGTCTGGCGCGTCCGTCTGACGGATCGATCGCCACGATGCTCGCCGGTCTCACGATCGCCGCGCTCGTGCTCGACGGACCGGCGGACACGATCGCCGACCAGCTGTTCTGGGCCCACATGCTGCAACACCTGGCGTTGATCACGGTCGTGGCGCCGTTGGTGGTGCTTGGGGATCCCGTTCGCGCGTTCGAGGAGGTGCTGCCGATGCGCGTACGCCGCGCGGCCGGCCGGCTCGAGGGCGAGCTGTGGGCACGCGATGGGGCGGCGCGCCGGACCGCGATGGCCGGCTTGGCCGTCTCGACGATCGCGCTGGTCGCCTGGCACACGCCGTGGGCGTTCCAGGCAGCGCTCGCCAACAACACGCTGCACGCGCTGGAGCACCTGACGCTGCTGGCCACCGCACTGTTCTTCTGGTGGCCGATCCTCACGCCGGGCCTGTGGCAGCGCATCGGGATCGGGTTCGCCATCGTCGAGGTGTTGATCGCCACGACCGTGATGACGGTGCTCGGCGCGTTGCTCACGTTCTCGCCGACGGTCTGGTACCCGGCATACTCGGCGGCCGAGCGGGCACACGGCATCGGGGCGATCGCCGATCAGCAGCTCGCCGGGCTCCTGATGTGGATCCCGTCGGGGATGCTCTATCTCGTGATCATCGCGGTGCTGTTCGTGCGATGGATGGACGCGGAGGCGACCAGGACGAGCCGGATCAGCCGAGCGCCATCGCCTGAGCGGTCGTCAGCACGGTGACCCGCTGCGCTTGCTCCTCGGCCTGCAGGAAGTCCAACAGGGCCGTGAACTTGTCCGGCTGGATCGTGTAGGCCCCGCAGTGCGACGGGCAGTAGCGATGGAACACGAACTGGATCCACAGGCTCTGCCCCGATGAGGCCACGCCCGCCTCGGCGTTGGTGACGTACTTCTCCATCGTCGAGAGCTTGGTCGCCTTCTTGGGGTTGGGCGGCGTGCGCGTCGCGTAGGGATCTGCCGGGGGGATCGTCTCGCCGATCTTGCCCTTGGAGACGTGGATCGACACGCCGGAAACCGTCCGGGCGCTCTCATAGCCGCAGCCCCGGACGATCCCTTCGGAGTTCGTGTCCCACGAGCCGAACGGATACGCGAACGAGACCGGCGCGGGGAACCCGTACTGCTGCCCCCACTGTGTCAGCTGGGTGCGATCGTCGCAGACCTCGTGTGTCGCGTCGGCCGTGGACAGCGGCTGGATGTTCGCGTGGTCGATCGTGTGTCCGCCGATCTCGTTGCCGAGCGCAGCGAGGGCCCCCAGCTGCGCGGGCGTCATGTGATCGGGGTCGCCGGCCAAGATCGGGCCGCTATTGATGAAGAAGGTCGCGTTCATGCCATGTGCTTGCAGCACGAGCCGCGTGGCGAACTGGTCGGCTGTGCCGTCGTCGAACCCGATCGTCACGACGGTCGTCGGCGTGGTCACGAGCGGGATCGGATCGCTCGCCGATGCGCTCGAGGCCGGAAGTGCCCACCCGATGACACCCGCGGCGAGCGCCAGGGCTCCCGCGATCGCACTCCGACGCCTGCCCCTCGTCCCCACGGCTGCCTCCCTCGGGTCGGTCCCGACGAGCCTAGTCCGGGAGCCGAACAGGCGCCTCGGCCGTTCGGCCGCAACGTCGGGGCCTCGGACGGTTGTCTTGTGCCCGATCCTGCGGCAGCATGTCTGGCACGAGAGGAAGGAGGTGGTCCGACTGCATATACAGCATGAGACCCTCGAGGTGACTGGCTGCTAGCCGTCCCTACGAGCCGGTAACGGCTCTGCCGGGCGACCGGCAAATCCACGCCAGCTCACCGACCTCGCGAGCTCCGGCCCGGTCTCACCGGACGAAGCCTCGGTGTACGAGGACCGACCTCCTTGCGAGGGTGAAGCTGTGGTTCGGGCCGGGCCTTCGGGCCCGGCCCGTTCCCTTCCCGCACTTCTTCCGGGGGTTACACCCCGAACGTCGCTACGCTGCATCCCATGTCCGACCGACCGTCGCTCGACGCGGCGGCGTCGATGCAGGCGACCGAGGTCCTCACGGCGCTCGGCACTTCGGACACCGGTCTCACCAGCGCCGAGGCCGAGGAACGGCTCGCCGCCGAAGGGCCGAACGCCGTCCGGACCCATCACGCGAGCCTGTGGCGGACGCTGATCGGGCAGTTCCGCTCGCCACTCCTCCTATTGCTGCTCGCCGCGGCACTGGTGTCGGCGATCGTCGGGGAGGGCGCGGACGCCCTGATCATCGGCGTGATCGTGACGGCCTCGGTCGGCCTCGGCACCGCCAACGAGTTCCGCGCCGACAAAGCGGCCGAGGCGCTCCACTCCCAGATCCGTCACGAGGTCTCGACGCTCCGCGACGGGAAGGCGGTCGAAGTCGAGGCGACGCAGCTGGTGCCCGGCGACGTGGTCTCCCTCGGGATCGGGGCGATCGTGCCCGCCGACCTGCGGATCGTCTCCGAGAAGGACATCGAGTGCGACGAGTCGATCCTGACGGGCGAGTCGTTGCCGGTCGAGAAGACGGCAGACCCGGCCGCATCGGCAACCCCGAAGGATGGACCCTCCCCAGCCATGTTCATGGGAACGGTCGTCCACCGCGGCTCCGCCCAGGCGGTGGTGGTCTCGACCGGCGCGAACACCCGGTTCGGCGCGATCGCACTCGGCCTCGGTGAGCGCCACGCGCCGACGGAGTTCCAGATCGGGCTCACGAAGTTCTCGGCGCTCTTGGCGAAGGTCGCCGGCGCACTGAGCGTCGCGATCTTGGTGATCAACATCGCGCTCGGTCGGCCGCTGATCGATGCCGTCCTGTTCTCGCTCGCGATCGCCGTGGGGATCACACCGCAGTTGCTGCCCGCGGTGGTGTCGACCAGCCTCGCGACCGGCGCCCATCGACTCGCGGAACACAAGGTGCTCGTGAAACGCCTCGTCAGCATCGAAGATCTCGGCGACATCGACGTCCTGTTCTCGGACAAGACCGGCACGCTGACCGAGGGGAAGATCACGTTCGAGCGCGCGATCGACCCGAGCGGCGCCGAGTCCGGCGACGTCGTGAAGCTCGGGTTGCGGTGCAGCGACGCGATGGTCTCGGGCGCCGGAGGGGGCGGTGGACCGCTCGACGAGGCGCTGCGCGATGCGAACAAGGCCGCCGCGGACGGCGCCAGGGTCATCGACATCGTCCCGTTCGATCACGACCGCCGGCGCACCAGCGTGCTCGTCGATGACGACGGTCATCGTCTCCAGATCACGAAGGGCGCGCCGGAATCGGTCTTGGAGCTCTGCGACGGCGTCACCGATGCGACCCGCGACATCCTCACGAAGGAGTTCGAGCGGGGCGTCCGAGTGGTTGCGGTCGCGAGCCGCGCCGCCGACGGTGTCCAGAAGCTGAGCGCCGACGACGAGCATGGGCTCACCCTCGACGGATTCCTCGTCTTCCAGGACCCGCCCAAGGCCTCGGCGGCGGCCTCGATCAAGCGTCTCGCGCAGCTCGGCCTGCGCATCAAGATCGTCACCGGCGACAACGCGATCGTGGCGAAGTCGGTGTGCGGCTCGCTCGGCATCCCCGCCGACAAGGTCCTCACCGGCGACGACCTCGACGGCATGGACGACGCCGCGCTCGACGCCCAGGTGGACGACGTCTCGATCTTCGCGCGAGTGAGCCCCGAGCAGAAGGCGCGGATCCTGCGGGCGCAGCGGAACGCCGGTTCGGCGGTTGCCTTCCTCGGCGACGGGGTGAACGACGCGCTCGCCCTGCATCACGCCGATGTGGGCATCTCGGTCGACACGGCGGTGGACGTCGCGAAGGACGCGGCCGACATCATCTTGCTGGAACACGATCTCGACGTGCTCGCAGACGGCATCGTCGAGGGACGCCGCACCTTCGCCAACACGATCA
This sequence comes from Actinomycetota bacterium, assembly GCA_036007245.1. Classification (GTDB taxonomy): domain Bacteria; phylum Actinomycetota; class UBA4738; order UBA4738; family HRBIN12; genus AC-51. The sequence continues at coordinate 60,305 of DASYOY010000059.1, forward strand.
AGTACGTCCGGATGGGCACGTCGTCGAACTTCGGCAACATGTTCAGCGTCACGATCGCGGCGGCGTTCCTGCCGTTCCTGCCGATGCTGCCGTCGCAGATCCTGCTGAACAACCTGCTCTATGACATGAGCCAGCTCACGATCCCGACCGACCACGTGGATGAAGAGCAGCTTGTCCGGCCGTCGCACTGGGACGTGAGGTCGATCCGCAAGTTCATGTTCCGGTTCGGGCCGATCAGCTCCGTGTTCGACATCGCCACGTTCCTCGTGCTGATCCACGTGCTCCACGCGAGCGCGCCGGAGTTCCGCACCGGATGGTTCATCGAGTCGCTCGCGACACAGACCTTCGTCGTGTTCGCGATCCGAACCCTCCGCGTGCCGTTCTTCCGGAGCCGGCCGTCGTTGCCGCTCGCGCTCTCGGCCGCCGGCGTGCTGGCCGTGGGCGTCTACCTCACCCGGTCCCCGCTCGCGCCGACGCTCGGGTTCGCCCCGCTGCCCGGCACCTTCTACGTGGTGGTCGCCGCCTTCATCGTCGCGTACATGGTCGCCGTGGACCTCGCGAAGCTCGCGTTCTTCCGGACGCCGGGCACGAGGAAGACGCCCCTTCGGCGCTCAGCGACACACCAGGTCGCCCGCATCGCCGCCCCGTGGCGGCACTCGGACGTCGCCGAGCCCGCGGCCTGATCTCGCGGCCATACACTTCGCCGATGGGCGTGCTCGGACCCGATGACATCGTCGATCCCGCCTCGACGATCGAAGAGAACCTCCGCGGCTGGCTCCCCGTCTTCGAGCGATTCCCCGGCGCGCGTCTGGACCAGGTAGCAGGGTGCACGCGATGGCTCTGCGACGTGCCGCTGCTGCTGTTCAATGGCGCGATCGGGATGCCGGCGGACGAGGATCTCGACTATGCGATCGCGGCGGTTCTCGAGCCATTCGAAGCGGCCGGGGTGCCGTTGCTGTGGGTGCTCCCGACGCACGATGACGCCGTCGTCGCTGCGCTCGCCGCACGAGGTCTCGCGGTCGAGTACGGCACGCCGGCCATGACGATCGACCTGGCGGACCTGCCGCCGCTCGAGGTCCCGCCGAACACCACGATCGATGAGGTGGACGACGACCCCGAAGCACTCCGCGACGCGTCGACGATCGCGCTCACGACGAACGGACTGCCACCCTGGTGCATCGACGCGTACCTCGAAGCGCTCGATGCGTTGCCCGACCGGCGAACCATCCGCACCTTCCTCGTGAAACGCGACGGCGCGCCGCTCGCTTCGAGCCTCCTCATGTCCGCCGCCGGTGTGGCCGGTCTCTACAACGTCGGGACGCTCCCAGACGCGCGCCGGACAGGTCTCGGCCGGCTCGTCTCGATCGCCGCGATGGCGGCCGGCCGCGACGCCGGCTATCGCGTCGGCGTCCTGCAGGCCAGCGAGCTCGGCAAGCCGGTCTATCAAGCGATGGGGTTCGAAGAGCGGGCCATGTTCACGTTCGCGGTCCGGGTCCCGGCCGGCTGACACGCGCTACGGCGACAGGTCGTACGTCTGCCGATCGAACGTGCGGCCGAGCTCGTCGGTCGGCGTCACCGTCACCTGGGACCCGTCGATCGTCACCAATAGGAAGTGATACACGTGGTCGGCGCTCGCCGGCTTCACGCCGCCGTCACACTTCGAGCCGGTCGACGTCGACGGCGTCCAGCCGATCGAGTACTGGTCCGGCGCCCCGCACACGCTGACCGGCTCGAGTCCGGCACCGCCGCCACCGGTGACGTAGCTCACCGGCATCCCCGACGCCGACGGGGCGTTCCGCTCGTAGATGTGCGCGTGCCCGTTGAAGACGAAGTCGACGCCGGCGTTGCCGAGCAACCCCTCGAGCGACGATGCCCCGTCGAGGTAGGAGTCGGTCGTCTCGGTCGCATTGGCCGTGTACAGCGGGAAATGGAAGAACGCGATCGAGATCTGCGCCGGGTGGTGCGCGAGGTCGCTCTCGAGCCACGTGCGTTCGGCATCACCGAGCGCCCAATGGGCGTCGTAGTCGTTCCCATAGATCGTCGACGTGCCGACGTTGCCGTTGTCCCACGACGCGTCGAGCACATAGAAGCGAACCGGCCCCGCGTTGAATGCGTACCACTCGCTCGGGTAGCTCGCGGACTTCGTTCCGTTCTGGCAGCAGTTGACGTCCATCTGGTACCGGCCGCCGGAGGTCTGAACCGCTTTGTTCTCCGGCCAGTTCACGAGCGCCGTGCTCTGCTCCCCGTGGTTCCCCTGCCCGTTGAATAGCGGGATCGAGGCGCCGGCGACCGGCCAGAACGACGGGCCGAACACCGCGCTCGTGTTGTTGCCGGTCTGCTGCAGGTCGCCGTAGTTGATCTGCGAGCCGTCCGGGTAGCCCGTGTCGCCGGTGGTCACGGCGAACCGAGCGCCGCTCGCCGCGATCTGCGACATCACGTTCGCCTGGTCGGGATTGGCGCCGGTCGAGTCGACCTGTCCCCAGTCCCCGAAGACGGCGAGCGTGAGCGGTGCGGTCGAATTGGGGCCGAGCTGCGAGTGGAAGACGGGCGGCGTGTCCGTTCCCAACAGGTTCGTGGGGCCTCCATAGATGGAGTAGCAATACGCCGTGTCGTGGATGAGCTTGTTGAGGTTCGCCGACCACTGCGTCTCGGCGACCGTCCCCACGGTGATCGGCGTCGACGTTGCGCTTGCCCTATGGGCGTCGCAGGGCTCGACCCCCGCCTGGCCGAAGGCGACGTGACCCTTCGTGATCGACGTGGTGGTTGCCCAGTTCACGGTGACATGACGCTGGACGAGGTCGGTGAGGTAAGGCGCGCGGGTCAGGCTCGAGGACGGCGTCGCGGCGCTGGGTCCCGCCGTGCCCAGGAGCGCGACGACCACGATCGAGCCGAGGAGTGCGGGGAAGCGGCGGCGCATCCGGCCATGCTCCCACGCGCGGCCAACCCGGCGGACCGTCCGGAAGACCTAAAGGCCTCGGCCGCTAGACGGGAACCTGCTGCGTGATGCAGTGCGGGCCACCACCCCCGAACGCGATCGTGGCGGCCGGGACGGCGATGACCTCCCGATCGGGGAAGAGCTTCGCGAGCTGCTCGACTCCGCGCTCGTCGGCCTCGGCGCCGGTCATCGGCGCCACGACGATCCCGTTGGCGATGTAGCAATTCGCGTAGGCGTTGTGGCCTTCGGCGCCGATCAGGTGCTCCACCTCGATGGCGCGCCGGCGTGCGTCCTGTGCCCCGTCCAACCGCGACAGGTTCGCCCGGCCGAAGTCGTGGTCCTCGTCGCTCGCCTCCTCCGGCACCAGCAAGGCGACGCGTCCGGGCGCGAGATAGGTCGCGACGCCGTCGACGTGGCCGTCGGTCGCGACCGGACCGACGTCGCCGGCCATCCCGTAGGGCAGCCACACGACCGTCTCGACGCCGAGGTAGTCACGCAAGCCGCGTTCGATCTCGTCCTTGGTCATATCGGGGTTCCGGTTCGGGCTGAGGAGACACATCTCGGTCGTGAGCAGCGTGCCCTCGCCGTCGGTCAGGATCGAACCGCCCTCGAGCACGAACGGCGCCTCGAACAGCCGCACGCCGAGGTGCGCAGCGACGGTCGCCGGCATCGCGTCGTCGTTCGACCATGACGGGAACCGCTTGCCCCACGCGTTGAACCGGAACGACACCGCCGCGACCTCGCCCGCATCGTTGCGCACGAAGATCGGTCCGGAGTCGCGCATCCACGAGTCGTCGATCGGGATCGGCAACACGTCGACCGCTTCGCCGCAGTGATCGCGCACGCTCTGCTCGTCGCCCGGGCTGCAGACCATGATCACCGGCTCGGCGGCGGCGATCGTGCGTGCGACGCCGGCCCACTCGCGGCGCGCCTCCTCGGCGCGGCCCTGCCAGTAGTCCGCCTCCAACGGCCACGCCATCAACGTGGCGGCGTGCGGCGACCACTCCGCCGGCATCGAGTAGCGCTCCTGCATCGGGGTCGTGACCTGGCTCATCGGGATCCTTCCGATCGTGGCGGTTGTCCACGATATGTCCGGCGCCGCAGGCAGCGCCACCTCGCGGATCCACCGCTCGATAAGGGTTCCCTCGCCGGTGCCGATACCTGCTTGGTGCGAAGCGATGAGGCGGATCGCGTCGACGAGACTTCGGTCTGGCCAGACGATGCGTTGCGAGTGAGCGACGAGCCCGAGGACGACGGGCTCGAGGGGCTCCTTTCCGATGCCAAGGCCGCGGCGAAGACCGGCGCGGAACGGTTCGCCGAGGAATGGAAGCGCCGCGAAGCCGAAGATGTAAAGTCCCCCACGTTCCCGGTGCGAGCGGAGCCGACGCCGGTGGACGCAGAAGTCGAAGCACACGCGATCGACTGAGCGGCACGACCCACCGGCCCACCGCGTAGGCTTGCGCGATGCGCATCGTCATCCTCGGGGCCGGGTTCGGCGGATTGGAGCTCGCCTCGCGGCTGTCCGACGCCGTCGGCGACGACCTCGATTGCACGCTGATCGACAAGGCCGA
>DASYOY010000060.1:0-1511 GCA_036007245.1 Actinomycetota bacterium
GCGAGCACGCGGAGGCGAGACGTGGCTTTCTCCATCTACAGGCGCACCACCCTGCGCGGTCGGGAACCCTCGACGATCCTCCGCAACAAGGGGGCGAGGATCGGGGTGAGGACGGCGTTGTACAGCGCGGTCAACAACGCAACCTTGACAGCGTACGTGAACCCGGCCTCGAATTGCCCCAAAAGGAATGTGACGATCTCGTAGAAAGCGACGCCGAGCGCTGTGGAGATCGCGACCACGATCGTCGGGACCAGGGGCGACGGCGACACGATGTACTGGCGGGCCATCCCCACCGCGTAGCCCAGCAGCGTGAGGGTGAGTGCGGTGATCCCCATCGGCTGGTCCAGCAGCATGTCTTGCGCCAGACCGCACGTGAACCCGACGATCGCGCCTTCGTTGGGACCTTCCTGCAAGGCGATGAGGATCGTGACCAGGTAGAGCAGCTCGGGCCGGACGCCGAGCAGCCGAAGCTGGGAGAACACCGTGGACTGCAGCAGGATCGCGGTGACGATGACGGCGATGAGCGCGAGCACGCGCCGCATCAGCCCGATCCCCCGTTCGCGGTCTGTAAGACGAGCACGGCCTCCAACGAAGAGAAGTCGACCGCGGGTCGCACCGATACCTGCGCATCGGGTTCGACGCCTCCCTGTACCACGGACGACACGGTCCCGATCAAGATGTTGGGCGGGAATCGACCGTGCTGGTCGCCGACCGAGTAGCTGATCGTGAACACCGATTCCGTCCCGGTACCGGACGGGAACTTCGTCGTCGCCGGGATGTCCTGCATCGTCATGTCTTGATCGCCGTTGCCGACGACGAGGCCTGTCTCCCCCGACGTGGCGAGTCGGCCGGGCACGCTGAACCCTTCGTCGATCAGCAGACGGACGTCCGCGGAGATCGACGTCGTCGACACCACGATCCCAACGAGTCGCGCGCCGTCCTGGCTCCCCGTCACGACGGGATCGTTCACACGGACGCCGTCGTTGGATCCGCGATCGATGGTGATGTAGTAGTTCACGTTCGACATCCCGTTCGAGATGACGACGGCGGCCACCGACGAGGGCGTCAAGCTCTGCTTCAAGTTCAGCAGGTTCTGCAGCTCCAGGTTCTGCGCCTCGATCTGCGACGTCGCATTGATCCGGGCTTGGAGGTCGGCGACCTGTGCCTTCAGGTTGGTGTTCTCCTGGGCGAGGCTCGGGAGGTGGGCGACCCCGGAGAAGAAGTTCCCGACCGGGCGGGTGACATTGGTGACGGCCTCTTGGAGCGGGGCCATGAACGTGCGCGCGGTTCGGCCCATCGCGGCCAGCGGGCCGGAATCGCCCTCGCGGTAATCGATCGTGATGATCGTGAGCGACGCCACCACCAGGGCGACGACCAACAGGCGGGTGTTCCTGGGTCCCGAGCGCGCCGCCACGCGCCTACCGCCGCTGGCTCGAGCTCACCAAGACGCGCTGGAGGACCTCGAACTCCTCGAGGCACTTCCCGGAGCCGAGCACGACCGCCTGCAGCGG
>DASYOY010000061.1:0-3660 GCA_036007245.1 Actinomycetota bacterium
CGACGGGATGATCGACGTGGTCGTCGCCGAGATCCACCCGCCGCGCACCGACACGGATTGGAAGTCGGCCGTCCGCGAACGGATCCTATCGGCGCGGCAGATGCTTCTCCGTCATCCGTGGGCTTCCCGCGTGATGGAGTCGCGCACGCGCCCGACCATGGCCGTGATGGCCTACATGGACTCGATGATCGCGATGTTTCTCGCCGGCGGGTTCTCGATCGACCTGGTCCACCACGTGATGCACGCGATGGGCAGCCGGCTGATGGGCTTCACCCAGGAGATGTTCAACGACCAGAGCGACGAGGAGCAGCCGTTCCAGCCGGAGATGCTCGAGCAACTACAGGATGCGTTCCCTTCGATCTACGAGCTATATCTCACGGTGAACCACGAGGACGAGTCGATCGTCGGGCCAGGCTGCGATGACCAGTTCGAGTTCGAGTTCGCCCTCGACCTCATGCTCGACGGCATCGAACGCCTCAAGAACCTGTGATTCAACCGCCTCGGCGGCTGGAGTGGGATGAGCGGCCGATATTGGGCATCACGACGTAGTAGTTCAGCAAGAAGACACCGACGACCGCGAGGACGAATACAGCCACTTGAAGCCACCTCGGCGTCGAGGCCGGGATGATCCGCCAGAGGACGAAGACGATGGCGAGGTACTCGACGATCTGGACGAGCCACCAAGTCATTGGGTTTGTTCGTGGCCAGCTCATCAGCTAGTCGCGCCTCGCCTGCACGACCGGAACGTAGCACTCGACTTCAGGTCCACTTCAACGGTCGCGAACATGGCGACAACGGCGCCGACCAGCGTCGAGGTTCGTGAGCCGGATCAGCTCACGAGCGCGCGCTCATCGACGCCCTCGGCTACAGCCCGTCGCCCCGGCTCGTAAGGAACGGATTCGAGAACATGAGCCACGTTCCGATCACTGTCGCGATCAGCGCCACCCCGAGCGCGATGCCGGCGTGGGGCACGCGACGGCGAACCGCCTGCACCGCCAACACCACGGCGATCACGGCCGGGATGGGTGTCAGCACACCGATCGCGCCGGCAACCGAGAGCCCGTAGATGAAGGCGAGCGGGAACCGCAAGCCTTGCGCCTGCTCGATCCAGCTCGGCGCTCCGGTAACGCCGGTGCTCACGACCGAGTCCGCAGGATCGGAGGGATCATGCCTTTCGGACATCGTGCCCAAACTCTATGCCTGGTCCCGGTTAGGGCAACCCCTACTTTCGGACCATCCTGCAGCAACCAGCTTGTGCAAAAGGGTTCCGGCTGCAGGTTCGGCCTACCGGGGCGCCCGTCGGCCGGTCGGATCGCTAGCCGAGCGCGGCCTCGATCTCGTCGAGGTGTTCCGCTCGGTGTGAAGCGCGACGGCCGTTGAGCGGACTGTCTGGGTCGTTCGGCCAGAGTTTGTCCGCGGGCAGTTCAACGACGCGAGCGTCGATCGTTTCCGCGATCTCGATCGTCAGTTCAGCGGCACGTCTTGGATCGATCGCGTGGATCAACGCCCGCGTCGAGTCGTTGATCCAGTCGACGTTGTCGGGCTCATCGACGTCGTCGGGGAACCCAGTCACCGGATCGAAATGCTCGGCGAGGTACAACGCGCGGGCGTCCCAGAACGCCGCGTGGCCGAGCACGCCGGCGACCGTCCAGTGTTCGTTCACCGGCGCGTGCAGCTCCTCGTCGCTCAGCCGCGCGACGAGGTCGCGGAGGCGCCGAAGCTCTTTCGCGTTGTCCTGCACGAAGTCTGAGTCGGCCATCCGCTAGTCCTGTCCGTTTCCGTTCCCGTTGCCGTTCCCGTTGTTGTCGCCGTTGCCATGATGCAACAGATCGTCGAGCAGGCCGAGCGCGGAGTTGAGTTGCGACGCCACGATGCTCGAAACCCCGCCGCTCGCGACCGCCTCGTCGATCCTGTTCGCGAGATCGTGGATGACCCCGTTCACTTCGTCGGGCTCATCGGCGCGCTCGAGCGCGCTCGCGACGCCACTCTTGATCTCGTTCGCTAACTCCGTGCTGATGGCTCCGGCCGCTGACAAGGAGCGCGCGAGACCGAGCACGAGCGTCGCCGCTTGCTGCGGTGTCGTTGGCGCGGGTCCCGTCGTCACGAGCGACGGTGGTGGCGGGGATGCGGCAGGGGTCGAGGCCGCAGCCGACGCCTTCGGCGAGCCCGAGCGGCCCGCGCGTGTGGACGGATCGCCGCCGCCCGCCAATGCCACGCCGACGATCAGGGCGATCACCACCGCTGCAGCGACCGCGGGCCAGACCAAGCGGCGGCGGTGCTGGTCTGCCGACCTGCTGACCCGCTGCGGGATGACCTTCGTCCGATCATCCGGCCCCGGGCCGGCCGGCAACGCGACCGGGCCCCGGCCATGCCGGCTTGAGCTCGACTCGAGCCCGAGCCGGACGGCGTCCGCCGACCGAGGCCGCGCCGACGGATCCTTCCGCAGCATGCTCGCGACCAGCGCCGACAGGTCGGCGGGGACCGCGACCCCGAGCTCATCCAAGGTCGGCGGCACCGTGTGCACGTGCTGGTAGGTGAGCGCTATCGATTCCTCGCCCCCGAACGGCGGGTGGCCGGCCAGCATGTGGTACAGCACGCACCCGAGCGAGTAGATGTCGGCGCGCGCGTCGACCGCGCCGCCCGTCGCCTGTTCCGGCGCGATGTACGGTGGCGAGCCGAATCGCTGTCCCGTCATCGTGAGCGTCATGTCGCCGCGTTGCAGCCGCGCGATCCCGAAGTCGCCGATCATCGCGTGGCCATCGGGCGTCAGGAAGATGTTCGACGGCTTGACGTCGCGGTGCACGATGCCCTTGGCGTGGGCGGCGGCCAGGCCCGCCGCGATGTCGGCGCCGATCGACACGGACCGGTCGACGCTCAGGGCGCCGTGAGGGCCGAGCTCGTCGGCCAGCGTCGTTCCGGCCACCAGTTGCATGACGAGGAACGGGCGGCCCTCGTCTTCACCGGCGTCGTAGACCGGCACGACATGCGGATCGTTGACGCGAGCGAGCGCTTGGGCCTCGCGGAGGAATCGCTTTCGCGCGTCGAAATCGTCGCTCAGCGCGACGGGCAACCGCTTCAGCGCGATCTCCCGGCCGAGGGTTTGATCGGTCGCGGCGAACACCTCGCCCATACCGCCGCTGCCGAGCGAACGCTCGAGGGCATACCGGCCGGCGACGACGGTCAACTCGCCGGTGGCGTGGGGGATCGGTTTGCCGTCGGTCATAGGACCGGCGTACCCGGATCTACCAAGAGGATTCGAACAGGCCCATGGTGTTGCCTTCGGTGTCGGTGAAGTAGGCGAAGGCGCCCATGTCCGGGATCGGGGTTCGAGGCGTTACGACCTTGCCGCCGCCGGCCTCGACCTTCTTCAGGGTCTCGTCGATGGAATCGACGCCGATCGTGATCACCGGCGAAGGCGTCTCCTTCGACTTGCCCGTGAAGCCTCCGTTGATCGCGCCCGGCTCTTTCGGCCTGCGGTCGTCATCGACCGGCACGGTCATCGCCGTCGTGTAGGTGACCCCGTTGCCCATGTCGTTGTCGTAGAGCTCCCAGCCGAACGCCGACTGATAGAACTTCTTGGCGCGCTCCTGGTCGTCGAACGTGATCTCGAAGTGCACGACCTTGTCCATGACGTCCTCCCTCCCTAGGAGATGTCGGATC
>DASYOY010000062.1:0-4211 GCA_036007245.1 Actinomycetota bacterium
ACCGACCGCCTGTGCCCGGTGCGGCCGCCCGGTGCGCGGCCGAGGCCGATACTGCAGCTCGTGCTCGCTCGCGCTGCTACAGGGCGAGGCCACCGGCTCGGCCTAGCGGCGGCGTATCCGTCACCAGCTGCAGCTGCGACCTTACGACGTATCGTCCCCGACCCTGCCGGTCGAGAACACCGCGCGCGAACAACGTTTGCAGCGCTCGGTTGGTTGTTTCGCGCGTCGCGCCGACCATCGACGCGAGGTCATCCTGCGTCAAACGGATCGGGATCAACGTGCCGCCCTGTGTGGGATGGCCGATCCGGCATGCGAGGTCAGACAGCCGTCGCTCGATCCGATCGGCGACGCCGAACCACGCGAGGTCGGCGGTAACAACGGTGAGGCGAGCCGTCAGGGCGATGAGTGCTTCCGCCCCGTCCTCGGGGCCGAGCGGCCGCAACCGGGCCGGCCGGAGCGCGACCGCGGTGATGTGCGCAGGCCGCTCGCGGAGCGCACCGATCGGATCTCCCGGTCCGAGCAGGTCGATCAGGAACGACCTGCCCTCCGCATTCACCATCCGCGCGGCGAAGATGCCCGACTCGATCGACCACAGATCGGGGCACGGTTCGCCCTGCCGTACCGCGGCATGACCGGTACGAACGACGACGAGGGGGAGTGGCTCCACGACGCCCACAGGGCGAACGACCATCGACACCACCCGCGAGCACCCTAGCCGCACGGTCTGACACCGGCGGCATGGCAACACGCTAGGCTCCTGCGAACAAGGGAGGGATCCGATGGCGACGACGAAGCTCGAGGACGTCCTGGCCTACGTCCCGCTGTTCCGGGAGCTGAACAAGCGGCAGCTCAAGCACCTCGCCGGCCTGATGGATGTGGCCGACTTCATGGCCGATGCGGCGATCGTTCGAGAGGGCTCGAAGGGCAACGCCTTCTACGTCGTGTTGAAGGGCCAGGCGGTGGTGACGATGGGCGAGAACTTCTTGACCCGGCTCGTGCCCGGCGACCATTTCGGTGAGATCGCGGCGATCGACGGCGGTGAGCGTTCCGCCAGCGTGACCAGCGAGACGCCGGTGCAGCTCGCAGTGATGACGCGGATGGACCTTCAGAAAGCGCTCCGCGACGATCCCGAGCTGGCGCTCGCTCTCATGGTTGCGCTCGCGCAGATGGTCCGCCGCGCGAACAAGGACGCCCACTAGCACGCGACGAGGCCGACCGGCCGGGTAGCCTGAACGCGTGAACGTCGAGTACTACCAGCCGGACGACGAGCAGAAGCTGACCGTCGCCACCGCGTCGTGGGACGGCCGTGAGGTTGCCGTCACGTCCGACGACGACGAGATCCGCGGATCCCTCGCGCACGCCTTCCGGCGGACGCCCGTCGTCGTCGACGATGCCTCGCTCCGCCGGCTCGGCACCTCCGGCCCTTCGACGTTGCAACCCGGGGATCTGGAGTGGTTCCGCGCTGTCGCCCAGTCTCGGGCGACCGACGAGTCGGGGCTCGCCGCGCGGTTCGTGCCGGGCACGATCGTCGGCGGGTTCGACCCCGCGGCGAACTACCGCCGGTTCGAAGAGCAGATCGAACGGCTCGACGCCCGCAGCCGCGGCTAGACGTTGTCCGCGAGCCAGGCCTTGCCGGCGTCGCAGAAGCCCTTGAAATCGCAGAACGTGCACCAGCGTCCCGGCGTCGGCTCGTAGGTGCCCGTCTCGATCGACGCGAGCGTGGTCTCGACCCGCGACCGCACATCCGCGGGATCGCCCATCGGGTGTGACACGGCCTCATCGCGTGCCAGGTAGTAGTAGGTGAGCGTCAGCTCCTCCGGCGCCTTGTGCCAGATCTCGGTGCACGCGAGTCCGTACAGCTCCAGCTGCAAAGGGTCGGCCTGACCCGACCCCGTCTTCCAGTCGACGATCTCCCACGGCCCGTCGGCCTCGCCGTAGATCGCGTCGATGCGGCCGCCGACCGCGAACGCGCCCACCCGCAGCAGGAACGCGCGCTCGGCGAACAACGGCGTGCGATCGGCGAACCGCGACCCGAGGAACGCCTGGCGCAACCGCTCGACGCGGCCGGGGTCCCCAGCAAGTTCCTCCTGGGTGAGGTCGACCGCGTCGTCGGACTCCAGGAGCCGGCCTTGGCCTGCCGCGCGGCGCTCGATCCACCGGTGGATCTCGGTCCCGATCCGGGCCGCCGGCCCGCTGAACCGTGGCAGCGGACGCACGCGCGTCCAGTAGAAGCGCTTCGGGCAGAGCGCGTGGTCCATGAGTGAGCTGGCGGACAGCGTCAGGGGGATGCGGTCGCCGCCGGGCGACCGGATCGCTCGGTCGGCGGCCTCCCGCTCGAGCAGGTGCGCCGCGAGCTGGACCCGGTCGGCGGCCAGGGCATCGAACGAAGCACGGGCGGCGGAGTCCAGCGCCTCCACGAGCGAGGTCTGCACACCGGCGTCCAACGCGGTGACGCGCCAGCCATCGGCGAACGCCGGGTCCGGCTCGGCGGCCGACGGCACCGCCGGACCCGGCCAGTCGCGCACGAACCGCTCGCGCAGCCCGAGCATGGGGTTCTCCTCCCCGGCCTCGTCCGCGTCCAGCGACACCGACGCGAGCCCCGACTCGTCGCCCCACGCGATCAGCTCGTTCAGGAACTTGCTCTCCTTCTTGGGGTAGGCGTTGTCGCCGTACCAGAAGGCGCCGCTCACATCGAGCGAACGCCGCGCGCGCGTCAACGCCACGTAGGCGGTGCGCCGCTCCTCGATGATCTCCTGCGAACGCAGTGCGTCCTTGAAGCGGGTCAGGTTGCCGTCGTAGCGAGGCAGGATGTCGGCGTCGCCGCGAAGCTCGAAGTCGAGCGACTTGCCGCGCTCGGCCGGGTTCTGCGGGATCTCGGGGTTCGGCAGCAGACCGTGCGCGAACCCCGGCACGAACACGTGGTCGAACTCGAGGCCCTTCGCGACGTGGATCGTCATCACCTTGACCGAGTCAGCATCGGAGGGCTGCACCGGCGCCCACTCCTGCTTGTCGAGCCGCTCGACGGCGTCGATGTGGTCGAGGAACGCGCGGAGCGTGAGCTCGCCCTCGACCGGCTCGAACGCGTGCACCTCGTCGAGGAACGCCGCGATGTTGCGCCGCGCGCCCAGACCGTGCCGCCGATCCGGCTCGGCGTCCAGCTCGTCGAGGATCCCGATCCGCCGGATCACCTCGCCGAGGAACTCGCCGACCGGCCGCCGAGCCTCGGCGCGCAGCACACGGAGCTCCTCGCGGAACTCGGCGAGCCGCTCGCGGCCGTCGTCGGACAGACCCTCGACCGACTCGAGGTGCTCGAGCGCCTCGGCCAACAGAACGGGCTCGGCCTCAACGTCGTCGTCCTCCATGTCGTAGGCCTCGCGCAGGTGCGCGGTCTCGACCGACGCGAGCCGCGCGACCAGCGCGATGTCCTTGAACCCGACCCGGTACCGCGGCCCGAGCAGGATCCGCGCGAGGGCGACGCTCGCCGTCGGGTCCTGCACCGCGCGCGCGTACGCGAGCACCTCCACGACCTCGGGCATCTTCAGAAGGCCGGCGAGGCCGACCACCTCGACGGGCACGCCACGCTCGTCGAACGCTTGCCGCAGGAGCCCGAACAATCGAGACGTGCGGCACAGCACCGCCATCTCGGCCCAGGTCGACCCCCCGTCGTGCAGCTCGACACATCGGTCGGCGATCGCGTTCGCCTCGGTCCATTCATCAAGAACCCGTCTGATCCGGACCTCGCCCTGCCCGCGGGCGGCCCACGGCACCAACCGCTTGCCCGGCGGACGTTGCGCCTCGGGCACCGGTGCGATGATCGTGTCGGCGGCCGCGAGGATCCGCGCGCCCGACCGGAAGTTCGTGTACAGCGGCAGCCGCATCGCGGGCGTGCCGTCCGCGCGCGGGAAGTCGTCGGAGAACCGGAACAGGTTGTAGAGCGACGCGCCGCGCCAGGCGTAGATGTTCTGGTCGGGATCGCCGACCGCCGTCACCGGGTGACCGGCACCGAACAGCGCACCCATCAGCTCTGCCTGCGCGACGTTCGTGTCCTGGTACTCGTCGAGCAGCACCGCCTGGAACCGCGCGCGGTGGTCGGCCACGACGTCGGGGAACCGCGTGACGATCTCGATCGCGCGGTCGATCTGGTCGCCGTAGTCGATCACCCCGAGCTCGGCCTTGAGCTCGCGGTAGATCATCGCCGCCTCCGTGAGCTC
>DASYOY010000063.1:0-3669 GCA_036007245.1 Actinomycetota bacterium
GGGGTGTACGAGCGCGGCATGCGTGAGGACGAGGTGCTCCGCGACCGGCTGCATCTCGAGCTCTCGATGATCCGCGAGATGGGGTTCGCCGCCTACTTCCTGACGGTTGCCGACATCGTCGCCGACGTCAAGGCGATGGGGATCTTCGCCGCGTGTCGGGGGAGCGCCGCCGGCTCGCTCGTGTGCTACCTCACCGGGATCTCCGACGTGGACGCATTGCGGCACGACCTGTCGTTCGAGCGGTTCATGAACCCGATGCGCGACGAGCCGCCCGACGTCGACATCGACGTGGAGTCGGCCCGCCGCGAAGACGTCTACGACATGATCCTCACGCGCCACGGTCACGAGCGCGCGGCGTGCGTCGCGATGGTCGACACGTATCGAGCGCGGTCGGCGGTCCGGGAGGTCGGCAAGGCGCTCGGCCTGCCCGAGACCGAGGTCGGCGTCGTGGCCAAGGCCTTCCCGCACATCTCTGCACGGCATCTCCGGGATGGGCTCGAGCAGCTGCCCGAGCTCCAGGGCTTGAACCTCCCGATGCGCCAGCTCGACCTGCTGTTCCGGGTCGCCGAGCGGCTCGACGGGTTCCCGCGGCACATCGCGCTGCACCCGTGCGGGATCGTGCTGGCGAGCCACGACCTGGTCGAGCGGGTACCGCTCGAACGAAGCGCCAACGGCCACCGGATGATCCAGGCGGACAAGGACGACGTCGAGCTGCTCGGCTACCTGAAGCTCGACGTGCTCGGTGTCCGGATGCTCTCGTCGATGCGCCACGCGATCGACGAGGTCGCGCGCACCACCGGGGAGAAGATCGACCTCGAACGCATCCCGCTCGACGACGAGCCGACCTACGAGCTGATCCGCGCCTCCGACACGCTCGGGTGTTTCCAGATCGAATCGCCCGGTCAGCGCGAGCTGATCCAGCGGCTGCAGCCCGCGCGGTTCGAGGACCTGATCGTCGACATCTCGCTGTTCCGGCCCGGCCCGGTGAAGTCCGACATGATCCGGCCCTACATCCATCGCCGTAACGGCTTCGAGGAGCCGATGTACGCGCATCCCGATCTTCGTCCGGCGTTGCAGGAGACCCACGGGGTGATCGTCTACCACGAGCAGGTGATCCGGACGCTCGCGGCGATCGCCGGCTACGACCTCACGTACGCCGACCACGTCCGCCGGCATCTCGACGATGCGGCCATGCTGCCGGAACTCCGCGCGGACTTCCTCACGAAGGCTTCCGCGCGCGGGGTCGACGCCACCGCGGCGGAGCAGACCTGGGACGACGTCGCGCAGTTCGCGAGCTTCGGGTTCTGCAAGGCACACGCGGCCGCCTTCGCGGTTCCGACCTACCGGTCGTCATGGCTGAAGACCCACTACCGCGCGCAGTTCTTCGCAGGGATCTTGACCCACGATCCGGGCATGTACCCACGCCGGGCACTGCTCGACGACGCCCGGCGCGCCGGGGTGCCGATCCTGCCGCTCGACATCCACCGCAGCGAGCCCGAGTACGTCGCCGAGGAGACGGACGAGGGCGTCGTCGGCATCCGGATCGGTCTGCAGGACGTGCATGGGATCTCCGAGGCAGACATCCGGTCGATCCTGCAGGCGCGGGCCGACCACGCCTTCCACGACGTAGGCGACGTCCTGCGGCGCACGGCCGTCCCGCGGCCGGTGGTCGAGGCGCTCGCGCACGCCGGCGCGTTCGATGCGTTGCCCGGCCGCCGCCGCGGGCACCTGTACGAGGCGATCACCGTCGAGGCTGCGCGCGAAGGCGACCAGCTCGCGCTGGCCGACGCCTCGGCGCCGACCCACACGTTCCCGGACTACACCGATGTGGAGGTGGTGCGCGCCGAGCTCGAGGTGCTCGGGATGGACGCGACCCGCCACCTCGTGAGCTTCTCCGAGCCGCTGCTGCGCGATCTCGGCGTCACGCGAGCCCGCGACCTCCATCGCAAGCGCCAAGGCACGTGGGTGATGGTCGCCGGGGTCAAGATCGCCTCGCAGACCCCGGCGGTGCGCAGCGGCCAGCGGATCATCTTCGTGTCGCTCGACGACGCCACCGGTCCGATCGAGATCACGGTGTTCCCGTCGGTCCAGGACAAGACCGCGCGCACGGTGTTCCACGCGACCGCGATGGCGGTCTGGGGAGAGCTGCGCCGCACCGGCAAGCAGGGCGTGACGGTGATCGCCGAGGATGTGTGGGACCTCGTCGCGTTACATCACGCCCGCCGCGAGGGCCGACTGCGCGAGGCGATGGCGGTCGCCGCCCAACCCGTCGCGCCGCACGCCGGCAAGCACCTGTGGCACGCGAGTCCCGGCTCGGCGGGCTAGGGTGACAGGGCGATGCCCGTCCGCCCGCCGGAGCCGATCCTGCACGTCGACCTCGACGCGTTCTACGCCGGCGTGGAGGTGATGAAGGACCCGTCGCTCCGCGGCAAGCCGGTCGTCGTCGGGGGCACCGCGGCCCGCGGTGTCGTGTCGAGCGCGTCCTACGAAGCCCGGCGGTTCGGGGTCCACAGCGCGATGCCGACGGTGCGTGCGCGGCGGCTGTGTCCCGACGCGGTGTTCCTGCCGCCGGACTTCGATGCCTACCGCCTGCATTCCAACCGGTTCCGCGAGATCTTGCTCGCGCACACGCCGCTCGTGGAGCCGATCTCGCTGGACGAAGCCTTCCTCGACGTGGCCGGCGCGACCAGGCTGTTCGGTGACCCCGTCCGGATCGCCACGAAGATCCGCGCCGATGTCGAGCGCGAGGTCGGCGTGACGTGTTCCGCCGGCGTTGCGGCGACCAAGTTCGTCGCGAAGCTCGCGTCCGACCACTGCAAGCCCGACGGGCTGCTGCACGTCCCGGCCGAGCAGACACGC
Source organism: Actinomycetota bacterium (assembly GCA_036007245.1). Classification (GTDB taxonomy): domain Bacteria; phylum Actinomycetota; class UBA4738; order UBA4738; family HRBIN12; genus AC-51. Next base: position 2,860 of record DASYOY010000063.1, read on the forward strand.
GCGTTCCTCGAGCCCTTGCCCGTCGGGCGCCTCTGGGGCGTCGGGGAGAAGACCACCGACCTGTTGTCCCGCCTGGCGATCCGCACGGTCGGGGACCTCGCGAACACGCCGCGGGCGGTGCTCGAACGCTTGCTCGGCGAGTCGGCGGCGACGCACCTCACCGAGCTCGCGCACGGCGTCGACGACCGTGCGGTGATCCCGTACGAGGCACCGAAGTCGGTCGGCCACGAGGAGACGTTCGAGCGCGACCTGGACGACACCGGCGAGATCCTCCGCGAGCTGCTCCACCTTTCGGGGCGGGTGGCGGCCCGCCTGCGCGACGACGGCTACCGCGCCCGGACGGTCACGCTGAAGGTCCGCCTGGCGAACTTCACCACGCTCACCCGGGCCCGGACGCTGCCCGACGCGACCGATGTGGGGGCCGACCTGTACCACGTGGTCGCCGAGCTGTACCGCGCGCTCCCCGGCGGCGGCCGGCGGGTGCGTCTGCTGGGCGTCCAGGCCTCCGGATTGCAGTCGGCGGGGGCCGAGCAGCTCGCCTTGTTACGCGGTGAGCGGTGGGGCGACGTCGAGCGCACGATCGACCTGATCGAACATCGCTTCGGGAAAGGAGCTGCAACGCAAGCGACCCTCTTGGACCGCCAGCATGAGCGCGTGCAACAACCCGAACCCAAACCCGATCGTTCCCAAGAACCCGTCCCCCCAACTGCAGCTCCTTCCTATAATCGACGATGAAGGTCGTGTCCCCGGCGGCCGGAGGGATCGATGCCACTTAGCGATCACGAACAGCGCATCCTCGAAGAGATCGAA
>DASYOY010000064.1:0-35283 GCA_036007245.1 Actinomycetota bacterium
TGCAACGAACCCCTTCCGTTCGCGCAAGCACATCTGCTATGAAACGGTTCCGCGCTGAACCGGTGATGGCACGAGGGGGGCGTCAGTGAGGATCGAGCGGTTCCCGGAGGTCGACGTCGCGTCGCTTCCCATGCACCCGACACCCCCCGATTTCTGGCAGGAACGGGCCGCGTGTTTCGGCGTCGAGCCCGACGTGTTCTTCCCGATCTCCGAAGAGGAGGCCGGCCCCGCACTCGCCTTCTGCGCCGTCTGCCCGATCCGCGAGGAGTGCCTCTCGTGGGCGTTGAAGAACGGCGAGCGCTACGGCGTGTGGGGCGGTACCACCGAGCAGCAGCGTCGGCGGCTCCAGCGCCACGTCGCCTGACGGTCCCGCGCCGACCCCACCCATACACTGGGGTGCCATGGCGCCCGATCGCACCATCGAGGCTGTCGCGCCGTTGCGGATCAGCTTCGTCGGCGGGGGCACCGACTTCCCGCATTGGTACGAGGAGCACGGCGGCGCCGTGCTGTCGGCGACGATCGATCACGTCGTGCGTGTTCGTGTGACGGAGCGCAGCGACCGCGTCGTCGCGGTCCGCTCGCTCGATCTGGACCGGCTCGTCGCGTACCACCTGGACGAGGGGCCGATCTACGACGGGGCGCTGGACCTCGTGAAGGCGGCCATCCAACGAGCGGGTGTGGACATCGGCGTCGACGTCGAGATCCGGAGCGAGGCGCCACCCGGCAGCGGGCTCGGCGGGTCCTCGGCCCTCGTGACCGCGGTGGTCGCCGCGCTCGCGATGCTCGGTGCACGCACCGTCACCGCCTCCGCGCTTGCCGACACCGCCTACCGGATCGAGCGCGAGGACCTCCGGATCGCAGGCGGCTGGCAAGACCAGTACGCGGCCGCGTTCGGCGGATGCAACCTGTTGGTCTTCTCACGCTCAGGCGTCCGGGTGGAACCCGTGGCGGATCCGGAGCGGCTCACGACCCTCGCGGGGGGACTCCTCCTGTGTTACACCGGCCACGTCCGGCGCAACCTCGGGCTGATCGATCGCCAGATCGCGTTGCACGCGGAGGGGCGCGAGGAGACGCTGCTCGGCATGAAGCGGCTGCAGGAGATGGCCTACGCGATGCGCGATGCGGTCCAGCGCGCGGACCTGCCCGCGGTCGGCGGCCTGCTGCACGACGCGTTCGTCGCCAAGCAGCAGATGAACCCGTACATCGCCGAGGACACACCGATCGAGTCGATGCTCGCCGCGGCGCGCCGCGCCGGTGCGTACGGCGGCAAGGTCTGCGGCGCCGGCGGCGGCGGGTACCTCTTGGTGGCGGCACGGCCCGACGCACACCCGGCGATCCGCGCGGCGCTCGAGGCGATGGGCGGTGAGTTCGCGCCGTTCTCGTTCGCCGCGACGGGCGTGCGTGCGACACGCGGCGCCGCGACGTGGGCGCCCACGCCGTGACGCACCGGTTCGCGCTGGTCGACCGCGACGGCACCATCAACGAAGAGCGCCACCATCTCGCGACCCCCGACGAGGTCGCGCTGATCCCCGGCTCGGCCGACGCGCTCGTGCGCCTGCGCGACATGGGCCTCGGCATCGTGGTGGTCACCAACCAGGCCGAGGTGGGACGGGGCCACCTCGCGCCCGCCGAGCTCGACCGCATCAACGAGCGGCTGCGGACCCTGCTCGCCGAGCACGGCGCGGTGGTCGACGCGATCGAGGTGTGCCCCCATCGGCCGGAGGACGGATGCGATTGCCGCAAACCGAAGCCCGGCATGGCGCTCCGCGCGGCCGATCGCCTGGGCTTCGAGCCGGACGCGAGCGTCGTGATCGGCGACCATCTCGCCGACCTCGGGATGGGGCGCGCCATCGGCGCCACCACGATCCTCGTGCGCACCGGTCACGGCGCCGACGCCGAGCCGGAGGCCGGCGCCCTCGCCGACCACGTCGCCGACGATCTCGCGGGTGCCGTCGCTATCATCGCCGGACTCGCCGGGAAGGAGTGACCGTGAAAGCGGACGCCGCGCGTGAGCGTGCCGACACGTACCTCGCCGACGCCGCGGCGCTGATGGGTGAAGTACGCGCGACGTGCCTGGACGACATCATCGCCGCGAGTGCGCTGTTGACCGAGGCGTTGCGTGCCGGCCACGCCCTGTTGGTCTGCGGCAACGGCGGGAGCGCCGCCGACGCCCAGCATCTGGCCACCGAGTTCGTGAGCGCACTGACGCTCGATCACCCGCGCCCGGCGATGCGTGCGATCGCCCTGACCACCGATACCTCCGCGCTCACCGCGATCGCCAACGACTACGGCGCCGACCGGATGTTCGCGCGCCAGGTCGAGGCGATCGGCACCGCGGGCGACGTCCTCCTTGCGATCTCCACGAGCGGCACCTCGCCCAACATCGTGGCGGCGGCCGAGGCCGCTCGGAGCGCGGGGATCACCGTGATCGCGCTGACGGGGGGGTCCGGGGGCGCCGTCGCCCCGCTCGCGGACGTCGCGATCCGGGTTCCCTCCACCACCACCGCGCACATCCAGGAGTGTCATCTCGCGATCGAGCAGCTCTTGGCCTTGATCGCCGAGCGTTCCCTGTATCCCGATCCCTCCTGAGCCGGGCGCCTACCCGAAATCGAGTAGTGGATTCCCCCCTGGGCAACGCATACGGTCCTGCCCCCGCTCGGCCGATGTAGGGCTAGAAGCCGTCCCCCGCCCGGGGGACCTCATGAGGGAGATATCGGTATGCGCGCTCGTTCCATCCTGCTTCGCGTCGCCGTCGCGACGACCACACTCGCCGCGGTCACGCTCGGCTCAGGGGTTGCGGCCCACGCCGCGCCACCCGAGCTGAAGATCACCGACGTCACCGTCACGGAGGGCAACAGCGGCACATCGCTCGCGACGTTCACGATCAATTACTCCGGCCCCGGAGCGACGGGCGTCACCGTCGACTACGCGACGGCCGACGAGACCGCTGCCGCCGGAAGTGACTATGTCGCGACGAGCGGGACCGCGATCTTGCCGAGCGGCGGCTGCAAGTGCACAACCGTGAGCGTTACGATCAACGGCGACACCACCCCGGAGCTCAACGAGACCTTCGAGGTGAACCTGTCCAACCCGGTGGGCAAGACGATCAGTGACGGCCAGGGCATCGGCACGATCACGAACGACGACCAGCCGCACGCGACGATCGACGATCCGTCGGTCTCGGAGGGCGCCGGCACGATGACGTTCACCGTGACCCTCGACCAGGCCTCCCCCACCGACGCCGTGATGACCTACAGCACGGCGGCGGGGACGGCCACCGACGGCAGCGACTTCACCGGCGTCAGCGGGACGCTCACGATCGTCGCGGGCCAGACGCAAGGCACGATCGACGTCCCGGTCCTCGACGACAGCCTGTACGAGGGCAACGAGGATCTCACGATGAACCTGGTCGCGGTCTCCGGCGTGGTCGTGGACGATGCGCAAGGCGACGGCACGATCACCGACAACGACGCGCAGCCGAACATCACGGTGGACGACCCCTCCGCGCCAGAGAACGCCGGTCCCTTGACCTTCACGATCTCCCTGGACAACCCGGCGGGCGTGGACGTCAACGTGGACTACGCGACCTCGGACAACACCGCGACCGCCGGCGCCGACTACACGGCCACGTCCGGCACCGCGACGATCCTCGCAGGTAACACGACCACAACCGTCGATGTCCCGCTGACCGACGACAGCACCTACGAAGGCGACGAGACCCTCAACCTGGACCTCTCCGGCGCCGTCAACGGCGTCGTGTCGAAGGCACAGGGGCAGGGCACGATCGCCGAGGATGACCCGAAGCCGACGATCAGCGTCGACAGCCCGCTCGTCGGTGAGGGCGACGGTACCGCCACCTTCACGATCTCGCTGGACGCGGCGGCGGCCGTCGACGTCAACGTCGACTACGCCACCTCGGACATCAGCGCGACCGACGGCGCCGACTACACGGGCGTGTCCGGCACCGCGACGATCCTTGCCGGCGACACCACCACCACGGTGGACGTTCCCGTCCTGGACGACAGCACCTATGAGGGCGACGAGACGCTCTCGCTCGACCTGTCCAACGCCGTGAACGGGACGATCGGCACCCCCTCTGGGACCGCGACGATCGCGGACGACGATCCGTCGCCCGACGTGGACATCGCGCCGGCGCAGGTCTGGGAAGGGAACACCGGCACGACCCCGATCGACCTCAACGTGAACCTGTCGAACCCGAGCTTCGAGGACATCAAGGTCGACTACGCGACCTCGGATGGCACCGCGACGGCGGGCTCCGACTACGTGGCGACGTCGGGCACCCTGACGATCCGGGCGGGCGACACCGTCGGACAGGTCGAGGTGCTCGTCAACGGCGACACCACGTTCGAGCCCAACGAGGACTTCACGCTCACCCTGTCGAACCTCGTGGGGACCGCGAACCTCACCACGGACCACGCGACGGGCACGATCCGCAACGACGACAAGCAACCCGCGACGCTGACCATGAAGGTGAGCAAGACCCGCAAGAACATCGGAGCCCGCGGACTGCTCGAGCCGGCGTCGACGGGAAACAGCGTGACGATCACGCTCGCCAAGTACCGCCACGGCACGTGGAAGACGATGAAGACCAAGACGGTGCCGGTGAAGAAGCTCGGCGACCGTGACCACGACGGGCTGGTCGACGCTACGTACGGAGCGCGCTTCCCGCGCCCGCGCCACGGCCGGTACCGCTTCAGCGCCTCCTTCGGCGGCGACAGCAACACCGCGGCCACGAGCAAAGCGATGAAGTTCAAGCTCTAAGACCCCAGACGGGCTCGTCTGGAGCAGAAGGGGGCGCCCCGTGAGGCGCCCCCTTCGCATGTCGGTCGCGGTGCTCACCATGGGCGGTGCATGGAGCCCGCCGATCCGCCTCCCGCGGTGCTCGACCATCGAACATACGTTCGGTATGGTCCTGGTCTGTCTGCCTCCCTCACCCCACCGCTCGTCCTTGGCGAGCCGGTCCAGACCGTGCTCGGCGAAGCGATCCCTCTGCACGAGGTGTCGTTCGTCGTCGTGGACCTGGAGACCACCGGCGGCTCCCCAGTCGACGACGCGATCACCGAGATCGGCGCCGTGCGGTTCGAGGGCGCCGAGCGCGTCGGGTCGTTCCAGACCCTCGTCGACCCGGAGCGGCCGATCCCACCAGCCATCACGCACCTCACCGGCATCAGCGACCGGTCGGTCGCAGGCGCGCCGTCGCTCGCGACGGTGCTGCCGACGTTCCTCGAGTTCGCACGCGGCGCGGTGATCGTCGCGCACAACGCGGCGTTCGACGTCGGCTTCCTGAACGCGAACCTGCTCCGCCTCGACTACCCGACGCTGCCGGCGCCGGCCGTGTGCACCGCAAAGCTCGCGCGGCGGCTCGTGTGGCCGGAGGTGCCGAACGTCCGGTTGCGAACGCTCGCCGGCTACTTCCGGACGCGGGTGCAGCCGACGCACCGCGCGTTGCAGGACGCCGAGGCGACCGGCGAGGTGCTCCAGGGGCTGCTCGACGTCGGACAGCACCTCGGCATCCACACGCTCGGCGAGCTGTACCACGCGTGCAGCGCGCGGGGCCGCCCGAACTTCGCGAAGATCTCGCTCGCCGAGCGCCTGCCCCGCGCCTCGGGCGTCTACGTGTTCCGCGACCGGAACGAGCAGATCCTCTACGTCGGCAAGGCGAAGGACCTTCGCGCGCGCGTGAAGTCCTACTTCTATGGAGACGAACGCAAGAAGGTGCAGGACCTGGTCGCATCGGTATCGCGGATCGACACGATCACCACGCGCGGGGAGCTCGAGGCGCTGGTCCTCGAGAGCCGGCTGATCGCCCGGCACCTTCCCCGGTTCAACGCGCACGGCAAGCGGTGGCGCCGTTACGTGTTCCTCAAGCTTGACCCGAGCGAAGCGTGGCCTCGATGGAAGGTGTCGCGCAGCACGGATCCGAGCGACGGCGCGATCTATCTCGGTCCGTTCGGGTCCTCGGGCCGCGCGACCCTGGCGAAGGAAGCGCTGGAAGAGGCCTTCCCGATCCGGCGGTGCACGCGATCGATGGGCCGCCGAACCCGGTTCGCGCCGTGCGCGCTGGCCGATATGGGCCGATGTCTCGCGCCCTGCGACGGCCGCGTAGAACCCGATGCGTACCACGCGCTCGTCGGCGCGATGCTCGCGAGCCTCGACGTACCGCAGGACCTGATGCGGCTGCTCGACGCGCGCATGACCGGGCTGGCGGAGCAGGAACGGTTCGAGGAAGCGGCACTCGCTCGCGACCGGCTCCGCGCGCTCGCCGAGGCGCTGCAGCGAGCCCGCCACGACCGCTGGCTGACGGACGGACGTCTCACGATCGCCGCGGCGTCCGGCGAACGGCTCGACCTGATCGGCGGCGCGCTGCGGTGCGACGACCCCGAGGGGATCGCCCCCGCCGCACCGATCGGATCGCCCGCCCCCCGCGACCGGGCGGACGAGCTCGCCGTGGTGCGGTCGTGGCTCCGCCGCCACCCGGGACGGGTGCTCGCCTGCGACGACCCGCCCGCCGAACCGGTCGCCGGCGGACGCGAGCTCGCCGAGCTCCTCGACCGGATCCGCGCGGCGGACGATCCGCGGAGCCGCGGGCGTCCGGCGTTCGTCCCCGCTGGGCGACGCCGGACCCGCCGGTAACATGGCTTCCATGCGCACCGCGGTGATCCTCGAAGGCGCTCGCACGCCGATCGGACGGTTCCTCGGCTCCTACGCCGAGACGACCGCGGTCGAGCTCGGCACGATCGCCGCCGTCGGGGCGATGCGCCGCGCCGATGTCGCGTCCGAGCAGATCGACCAGACGATCATGGGCCACGCGCGCCAGGCGGGGAACGGGCCGAACACGGGCCGGCAGGTGTCGATCCGCGCCGGTGTTCCCCAGGAGGTCTCCGGCTACAACGTCAACATCGCGTGCGGCTCGGGGATGAAGGCGGTCCAGCTCGGCGCGCAGCAGATCTCCCTAGGCGACAGCGATGTGGTCCTCGCCGGCGGCATGGAGAACATGACGCGCGTGCCGTTCCTACTGCCGGACATGCGCCTCGGCCACCGGATCGGCAACACCGAGATCGTCGACGCGATGTACCGAGACGGCCTGCTCGACCCGCTCTGCGACCTCATCATGGGTGAGACGGCCGAGAACCTCGTGGACCGCTACGGCATCTCGCGCGAGGAGCAGGATGCCTTCGCGCTCGAGTCGCAACAGAAGGCCGCGGCCGCCGCCGATCGCCGCGCCGACGAACTCGTTCCCGTCGAGGTGCTCGACGGGAAGCAGCAGCGGACGGTGACGGCCGACGAGCACCCGCGGCCCGAGACCACCCTAGAGACGCTCGCCAAGCTCCCGCCGGTGTTCCGCGACGGCGGCAGCGTGACGGCCGGAAACTCCAGCGGCCTCACCGACGGCGGCGCCGCGATGGTCCTGATGGACGAAGCCCGTGCGAAGGCGGAGGGCCGCACGCCCCTGGCCCGCGTCATCGGCTGGAGCTGGGCAGGCGTGCCGCCCGAGATCATGGGGATCGGGCCCGTCCCCGCGACGCAGAAGGTGCTCGAGCGCACCGGGCTCACGATGGCCGACATCGACCTGATCGAGATCAACGAGGCGTTCGCCGCGCAGGTGATCGCGTGCGAGCGCGATCTCAAGTTCGACCGTGACAAGGTGAACGTCCGCGGCGGGGGCATCAGCCTCGGCCACCCGATCGGGATGAGCGGCGCGCGCATCATCCTGTCGCTCGCCTACGAGATGCGCCATGCCGGCGCCTCGCTCGGCCTCGCGACGCTCTGCATCAGCGGCGGCCAGGGTCTCGCCGTCGTGCTCGAGCGGGCCTAGTCGGCCTCAGGCCACTCGATCCGAACGAGCCACGCCGTCTTGCTCCACCGGTCCAGGTCCTCGGCGTAGCCCGCCTGGTACTTCGCTTTCATCGCCGGCCGGACCGACGCGTTCGCCGGGTCGTCAGGGTCGACCGGTGCGGCGGTCGTGATCCGTGTTTCTTCCGCGATCTGAAGCGTCACAGACGGGTCGGCGACCAGGTTCCGGTACCAGTCGGCCTGGTTGCTGTCCGACAGGAGATAGGCGCCGTCATCGTGCGCCGCGAACCAGATCTCGATCCGATGCGGCGAGCCCGTGCGACGGCCGCGGGTGGTGAGGTAGCAGAACTCGGTCGTCGCGAGCGCGTCGATCGACGTCACCCGAAGAAGGCCCAGGCAAGCAAGGCGCCGATCACGACGATCGCCGCGATCAGGAAGATGAGGTCGCCGCGCTTGATCTTGCCCGGCTGCATCGCGTTGAAGCCCACGACCTTACCCCTGCTTGATCAGGTTCTTCCCGAGCGCGGCGATCGCCGCCTGGATCTTGGCCTGCACAGAGCCCGCGTCGACCGTGAACGCCGGCGCCATCGCCGCGATGTCCTCGAGCGCTTGCTCCAGGCGCGTGCCCGCCTCTTCGGCGTTGCGCATAGCCTCGATGAGCACGACCGCGTAGTCCGCGTTGAACGGCTCGCCGTCCCACGGACAGCGTCCGCCTGTCGCGATCGCCTGCTCGAAGAAGAACTCGCGTCCGCACCGTTTGCACGTTCCCTTGATCTTCATACCCGTTCCTCCTCGGGCTCTCGCACGAGCCCGCGGGCCTCCAGGAGCTCCCACAACCGGTCCGCGACCGCGAACGGGTCGGCGGGTTTCACGTACCAGGCGTCGGCTCCGGACCACGATGCGAGCCAGGCGTCGTGCCTGCGCTCGAGCAGGACGACGATCACGCCCGCATACGGGTCCTGCGCGTCGCGCAGCGAGCGCGCGAGCGCGAACGCCCCCATCCGCGAGGCAATCTCGTCGGCGACGACGATGTCTGGGCGGTCGCGAAGCGCGGCGCGAAGCGCGAGCTCGCCGTTGGCCGCGGCCCGGAACCGGAGGTCCTCCCCCAGCCGCCGCTCGATGCTTCGGATCGTGAGGGCCATCAGCTCCCGCGTCCGTGGATCGGGCGACATGAGCAGGGCTTCCACGCGCGCGAGGCTACCACGCTGCCTGCGCCTCGTTGCCCCGCAAGGTTCTCTCGGCTACGGTGGGCGCCGCACGGCTTCATCCAAAGGGGGATACGTGGACAACGTCGGGAAGGCCGCGGTCGCGGAGTTCATCGGAACCTTCGCGCTGATCTTCTTCGGGGCGGGCGCGATCATCATGACGGGCGGGCAGAACCTCGTCGCCATCGCGCTCGCGCACGGCCTGGCGATCGCGCTGATGATCACGATCATGGGCCACATCTCCGGCGGGGTGTTCAACCCGGCGATCCAGATCGCGCTGTGGGTCACCGGCAAGATGCCGACCGGCCGCTCGGCGGTCTACATCGTCGCCGAGCTGCTCGGCGGGGTCGCCGCGGCGTTCTTCCTCAAGTACATCGGCCCAACCCCCGCCTTCGACGCGGTGAAGGGCGGGATCCCTGCCGTCGCGGACGGGTTCGCGGTCGGGAAGGCCGTCGTGCTCGAGGCCATGATGACCTTCTTCCTCGTATGGGCGGTGTTCGGCACGGCGGTCGACGACCGCAAAGCCTCATGGGCGCAGATCGCGGGCTTCGCGATCGGGCTCACGATCACGATCGACATCTTCGTGGGCGGCGCGCTCACGGGTGCCGCGATGAACCCGGCACGGTGGTTCGGCCCGGCCGTGGCCACGAGCGACTACACCAACTGGTGGGTCTGGATCGTCGGGCCGATCGCCGGCGGCATCATCGCGGGCGTCGCGTACTGGTACCTGTTCCTGCGGGGCCGCGAGCCGGCGACCCCCTGAGCGACGGAACCCGTCTCGACAAGAGGCGGACGACGATGGCCGACCTCTCCCTCGACGCCGCCAGCGGGATCCGGATCACCGCGGCGGCGCGCGACGCGATGCTCGCCGCACTCGACGCGGTCGGCGATCCCCTCCAGATCACCGCGCCCGGGCGCGTGGCTCGATCGCTCCTCGAGACCGCTCGCGCCCGCGTCGCCGACTCGATCGGCGCTCAGCCCGACGAGATCGTCTTCACCTCCGGCGGCACGGAGTCGATGGCGCTGGCGATCGCGGGTCGGATGACCGCGGTCGGAGGCGGCATGGTGGTGACGAGCGCGATCGAACATCCCGCCGTGGCGGCGACGATCGCTCGGCTCGGCGACCGCGGCGTCGCCCATGACGAGATCGGAACCGACGGCGATGGGCGCCTCGACCTCGATCGATTCGCGACGGCGGTGCGCGCGTCCGGTGTGGCGCTCGCCACGATCCATCACGGCAACCACGAGCTCGGCACGATGCAGCAGATCGGCGAGGCGGCGCGGTTGGCCCGCGCCGCGGGCGTGGCCTTCCACACCGACGCCGTGCAGACCGTCGGCCGGCTGCCCATCGACGTGCGCGCACTCGAGGTCGACCTCCTGACCATCTCAGGACACGTCTTCGGCGGGCCACCCGGTGTGGGCGCGCTGTATGTCCGGCGCGGCGTCGAGCTTGCGCCGGAGCTCGTGGGCGACGACCGCGAGGGCGCGCGGCGAGCCGGCAGGGCCAACCTGCCGGGGATCGCCGGGATGGCGGCCGCGCTGGCGGGATCCCGGGCGACGATGGCCGACGACGCGGCCCGGGCGTGGTCGCTCACCGCGACGCTCCGTGAGCGCATCGTCGCACGCGTCCCAGGCGCGACGATCCACGGACATCCCACGCATCGGGTACCACATCTCGTGTGCTTCTCGGTCGCGGAGCTCGATGCGGCGACGCTCGCGATGGCGCTCGATGACCGCGGGGTACATCTCGGGGTGGGGTCGCCGGCCACCGGTCGGCCCGAGGACCCCTCTCCCGTGCTCGCGCGCCTCGGTTACCCCGACACGCCCTCGTTCCGGATCGGCGTCACGCCGTCGACGAGCGACCAGGATGTCGCACGCTGCGTCCAGGTGTTAGGAGAAGCCGCGGAGGAGCTCCGCAGCGTCGCACGCGGCGCGGCCGCGGCGATGGCGAGGTTCCGGCCTCCGGACCCGGAGTCCCGCGCGTGAGCACCGGGAAGGGCTTGTTGCCGGCGCCGGTTCTCATCGTGGTGGGCGGTGCGATCGGCGCCGCCATCGGCTCGAGCGGAGGCCGCAACGCCACCGGGTTCGCGGCCGGGTTGATCCTCGGTGCGGCGATCGGGTGGGCGGTGTCGCTGATCCGCGGGCGCAAGCCCTGAGGACTCAGACCGTCCAGGTGTCGCCTCCGGTGAGCAGCGTCTCGAGGTCTCCGTCGCCCGAACGCTCCCGCGCCCGCGCGATCTGCTCGTGAACCGCTTCCCCGTAGGTCGTGCGCTGCACCTCTCGGAACACCCCGATGCACGTGGGCTCGGTCGGTCCTTGTGAGAGATGCGCGAGGGTGAAGGCGAGTGAGGGGGGCCCGTGCACGTCGTGCGTGATGATCTGCGCCGGGTCGGTGTCGGCGACCGCCGCGATCTCGAGACGGCCGTTGGCCGCGAGCCGCACGCACTGCGCGCCGTCATCGAACACGATCGGCTCGCCGTGCACGAGCCGGATCTGGTTGTGCACACCCTGCGTCTTGTCGCGCAGCAGATCGAACGCCCCATCGTTGAAGACGTTGCAGTTCTGATAGATCTCCACGAACGCCGCGCCAGGATGTTCCGCGGCCTGGCGGAGCACGTCGGTCAGATGCTTGCGGTCGTTGTCGATCGTCCGCGCGACGAACGTCGCCGCCGCGCCGAGCGCCAGCGCCACCGGATCGAACGGCCGGTCGACCGAGCCGAACGGCGTCGACTTCGTCACCTTCCCCACCTCGGAGGTCGGCGAGTACTGGCCCTTCGTAAGGCCATAGATCTGGTTGTTGAACATCAAGATCTTGAGGTTCACGTTCCGGCGGAGCGCGTGGATCAGGTGGTTGCCCCCGATCGACAGCGCGTCGCCGTCGCCGGTCACCACCCACACGGTCAGGTCCGGGTTCGCCGTCGCGATCCCCGTCGCCAGCGCCGGCGCGCGGCCGTGGATCCCGTGGAAGCCGTACGTGTCCATGTAATAGGTGAAGCGCCCGCTGCACCCGATCCCCGACACGAACACCGTGTTCTCCGGCGCGACGCCCAGCTCGGGCATGAAGGACTGGACGGCCGCCAAGATCGCGTAGTCGCCGCACCCCGGACACCAGCGCGGCTCCTGGTCGGAGGTGAAGTCCTTCTTGGTGCGCTCGAGCGTGTCAGCCACGGAGCGCCTCCTCGATCGCGTCGTCGAGCTCATCGGCCCACATCGGGCGGCCCTGTACCCGGGAGAAGGACCGCGCGTCCACGAGGAACTTCGCGCGGATCAACAGCGCCAGCTGGCCCTCGTTGATCTCGGGGATCAACACCCGCGGGTAGCGGCGCACCACGTCGCCGGTGTTGGACGGCAGCGGGTTGAGCCAGCGCAGGTGCGCGTGGGCGACCTTGTCGCCGCCGTCGCGCGCCCGCCGAACGGCCGCGCGGATCGAGCCCGCGGTCGATCCCCACCCGAGGACGAGCAGGTCGGCGTCGCCGGTCGGGTCGTCGACCTCTAGCTCCGGCAACGAGGCTGCGATCCCCGCTACCTTCTCGCGGCGCAGGTCGGTCATCCGCTCGTGGTTCTCCGCGTCGTAGCTGATCGAGCCCGTCACGTTCTCGCGCTCGAGCCCACCGATTCGGTGCTGCAAGCCCGGTGTGCCGGGGATCGCCCACGGCCGCGCGAGATCGTCGTTCCGGGCGTACGGATGGAACCCCACGCCGTTGGGCTCGGCGAAGTTCGGATCGATCCGTTCGATCGTCGACACGTCGGGCAGCCGCCACGGCTCCGAGGAGTTCTGCAGGAACGAGTCCGACAGCAAGATCACCGGGGTGCGGTAGCGGATCGCCACGCGCGCGGCGTCCAGCGCCACATCGAAGCACTCCGACGGGGAGGACGCCGACACGATCGGGATCGGCGACTCACCGTGCCTGCCGAACATCGCGGCCAGCAGGTCGCCCTGTTCGGTCTTCGTCGGCATCCCGGTCGAGGGGCCGGCACGCTGGACATCCACGATGATCATCGGGAGCTCGGTGATCACGGCCAGGCCGATCGTCTCGGCCTTGAGATCCAGGCCCGGGCCGCTCGTGCCGGTGACGGCGAGCTGACCGGTGAACGCGGCGCCGAGCGCCATATTGGCCGCGGCGATCTCGTCCTCGGCCTGCACGGTGATCACGCCGAAGTGCTTGTGTCGCGAGAGCTCATGGAGCAGGTCGGACGCCGGCGTGATCGGATAGCTCGCGTAGAACAGCGGCAGGTCGCTCGCGCGCGAGGCCGCGATCAATCCCCACGCCAGCGCCTGCGCGCCCGCGACGTTGCGGTAGGTGCCCGCCTCGGCCGGGGCCGCCTTGACCTCGACCCGGTGCGCGAACAGTTCGGTGGTCTCGCCGAAGTTGTAGCCCGCGTTGAACGCGGCGACGTTGGCATCGAGGATCTCGGGCTTGCCGCCGAACTTCCTCTCGAGCCACTCGAGCGTCGGCGCGGTCGGGCGGTCGTACATCCACGACACGAGCCCGAGCGCGAACATGTTCTTGGCCCGCTCGGCCTCTTTCTTTCCGACCCCGACCGGCTCGACCGCGCGGACCGTGATCGAGGTCATCGGCACGGAATAGACCTGGTAGCCGTCGAGGCTGCCGTCTGTGCGCGGGTCGGTCTCGTAGCCCGCCTTGTCCAGGTTGCGCTGCTGGAAGGCGTCCTCGTTCAAGATCAATGTGCCGCCGCGGGCGACGGTCGGCAGGTCCGCCTTCAGCGCCGCGGGGTTCATCGCGACCAGCACGTCGGCGTGGTCCCCGGGCGTGGTCACGTCGGTCGATGCGAACTGGATCTGGAAGGCCGACACACCGTGGACGGTGCCGGCCGGTGCGCGGATCTCGGCCGGGAAGTCCGGCAGGGTGGCGAGATCGTTGCCGAGCAGGGCCGTGGCGTTGGTGAACCGGTCCCCCGTCAGCTGCATCCCATCGCCGGAGTCGCCGGCGAACCGGACGACGACGCGTTCTCTCTCCTCGACCGTGGCGATCATCAGGCGGTGCGGGTCACTCCTTGTGTCGGTATCGGGGGTCGTGCCGTCCAACCAAGCGTACTGCCGCCCGGCGCCGAACGACCGCAACTGTGCTTGTATCCATCACATGCGAACACGACGGCTCGGCGCGAACGGTCCGGAGATCTCGGTGATCGGCCTGGGAGCCTGGGAAGCGGGGGGCGACGCCTGGGGCGCGAATCCGGCCGACGACGACGTCGTGCGGGCGTTCCACGCGGCGTTCGATGCGGGGATCACCTGGGTGGACACCGCCGAGGTCTACGGGAAGGGCGAGTCCGAGCGGCTGGTCGGCAAAGCCCTCGCGGGGCGGCGGGACGACGTCGTCGTGGCCTCGAAGGTGGCGCCTTCGCCCGAGGGCACCGGGTTCCGTCCGGAGGAGGTCCGCACGGCCTGCGACGCCTCGCTGGGCCGCCTGGGCATCGACGTCCTGGACCTGTACCAGCTCCATTGGCCCGACGAATCCGGCGTGCCCGTTGAAGACACCTGGGGCGCGATGGCCGACCTGGTCGCGGCGGGCAAGACCAAGGCGATCGGGGTCTCCAACTTCGACCAGGACCTGCTCGAGCGGTGCCTGCCGATCCATCACGTGGATTCGCTCCAGCAAGAGTTCTCGATGCTCGCCCTCGACGACCGGTCGCTGATCCGGTGGTGCGGGGAGGCCGGCATCGGGGTCGTGACGTACTCACCGCTCGGGGTCGGGTTCCTGACCGGGCGGTACACGCGCGCCGATGCCGAGCAGATCGACGACTGGCGTAGCGGCAACGAGTGGACCACCCCCGAGCAGCTCGACGAGACCTTCCGCGTCGTGGACGGGCTGCGACCGATCGCCGAGGGGGCGGGCGTGTCCATGAGCGAACTCGCGCTGGCTTGGAACATCGCGCAACCAGGCGTCACGGCCGCGATCGCGGGCAGCCGCAGCGGAGAGCACCTCCGCGCGAACGCCGCCGCCGGCGAGCGCACGCTGGAGCCCGAGGTGCTCGGCGAGATCGAGGCCCTGCTGGGTTAGTCGCGCGGCTTGCCGTCGGCGCGCTCGACCTCGCGCATGCGGCGGACGATCCCATCGAGGAGCTTGAGCGTCAGGCCGGGCTCATCGCGGAGCAGGTCTCGGAGCGTGTGCCGGAACAGGCGCAACACGCGCATCGGCGTTTCGGCCATCACGGTCGCCGACCGCGGTCCGCCGTCGAGCGTCGAGAGCTCACCGAAGAAGTCTCCCGGGAGCACTTCGCCGACCTTGCGCCCGCGCCGGGTCACCTTGCCCCGGCCGTTCAGGACGACGAACAGCGTCTCGCCGAGCATGCCCTCCTCGACGATCGGCTCACGCGGCTCGAAGGCGAGCTCATCGCTCTGGCTCGCGAGCCGCTTCAGGTGCTTGCTCGAGAACCCGGCGAACAGCGGGACGGCGGCGAGGGACTGCGCGTTCTGTCGCACCGTCCGCCGGGGCAGCTGCTCGGGCAGGGGGGTCCCGAGCCGTCCGCCTCCGCGACCGAGGATGTCCGCCGCGCCCTGACTCATCCCGCGAAGCCTACCCCGGGCCGGTGGCGGCGTGCCAAGCGGTGCGCGGCGCAGCGCATCCGGCCAGCCTGCGCCCGGCAAGCGTCGAACCCTCCGGTAGGCTCGATGGACATGGTCATCGACGCCCGAAGCAGGCTGGAACAGCTCCTTGACGAGCGCATCGTGGTGCTCGACGGGTCCTGGGGCGTGCTCCTGCAGGGCTGGGGCCTGGACGAGGCGGACTTCCGCGGGGAGCGGTTCGCCGACCACGACCGGGACGTCAAGGGCGACCCCGACCTACTCAACCTGACCCGGCCCGACATCGTGTCCTCGGTGCACGACGCCTACTTCGAGGCGGGCGCCGACATCACGACCACCAACACCTTCACCGCGACCTCGATCGGCCAGGGCGACTACGGGCTCCAAGCGGCCGTTCGCGACATGAACCTCGAGGGCGCCCGGTTGGCGCGAGCGAGCGCGGACCGCCACGGCGGGCTCGTCGCCGGCTCGGTCGGCCCGCTCAACGTCACTCTGAGTCTGTCCCCCAAGGTCGACGACCCTGCGTTCCGAACCATCGACTTCGACCAGGTCTACGCGTCCTACGCCGAGCAGATCGCGGCCCTGCGCGACGGGGGCGCGGACCTGCTGTTGATCGAGACGATCTTCGACACGCTGAACGCGAAGGCAGCCGTCGCCGCCGCGTTGGACGTCGCGCCCGAGCTCCCCCGCTGGATCTCGGTCACGATCGTCGACAAGAGCGGCCGCACGCTGTCCGGCCAGACCGTCGAGGCGTTCTGGACCTCGGTCGAGCACGCGGACCCGGTCGTCGTCGGCGTCAACTGCTCGCTCGGCGCGCGCGAGATGCGCCCGTCGGTGGAGGCGCTCGCCCGTGTCGCGCCGGTGCCGGTCGCGAGCTACCCCAACGCCGGTCTGCCCAACGCCTTCGGCGGGTTCGACGAGACGCCCGAGATCACGAGCACGCTGCTCGGTGAGTTCGCGCAGGCCGGTCTGGTCAACCTCGTCGGCGGGTGCTGCGGCACGACGCCCGAGCACATCAAGATGATCGCCGACGCCGTCCGCGACGTCGCTCCGCGCGAGCTGCCCGCGGCGTCGACCGTCACCTCATTCTCCGGTCTGGAGCCGTTCCGCATCACACCGGAGACCGGCTTCGTGATGATCGGCGAGCGCACGAACATCACCGGCTCCAAGATCTTCGCCCGCCTGATCGAGTCCGGTGACTTCGCCGCTGCCGTCGACGTTGCCCGCCAGCAGGTCGAGAACGGCGCGAACCTGATCGACGTGAACATGGACGCCGACCTGATCGACGGCGAGGCGACGATGACGCGGTTCCTGAACCTCGTCGCCACCGAGCCCGAGATCGCGAAGGTCCCGGTCATGATCGACTCGTCGAAGTGGACGGTCCTGGAGGCGGGCCTCCGCTGCATCCAGGGCAAGGGGGTCGTCAACTCGATCAGCCTGAAGGAGGGCGAGGGGGACTTCCTCGCGAAGGCGGCGACGATCCGGCGCTTCGGCGCGGCCGCGGTCGTCATGTGCTTCGATGAGACCGGCCAGGCCGACACCGTCGAGCGCAAGGTCGAGATCGCCGAACGCTCGTTCCGGCTGTTGATCGATCGTGCCGGGTTCGAGCCGACCGACGTGATCATCGACCCGAACATCCTCGCGGTCGCGACCGGCATCGAGGAGCACAACGAGTACGCGAAGGCGTTCATCGACGCCACGCGCGAGATCAAGCGCCACTGCCCCGGCGCCAAGGTGTCCGGCGGCGTGTCGAACCTGAGCTTCTCGTTCCGCGGGAACGACGCGGTGCGTCGTGCGATGCACTCCGCGTTCCTGTATCACGCGATCGCCGCTGGGCTCGACATGGCGATCGTGAACGCAGGGCAGCTCGATGTGTACGAGGACATCGAGCCCGTGCTGCTCGAACACGTGGAGGATGTGATCTTCAACCGTCGAGACGACGCCACCGAGCGGATGGTCACGTTCGCGGAGACGGTCAAGGGCGAGGGCGCGAAGACCAAGGAGGCGGACCTGTCGTGGCGAGACGCGTCCGTCGAGGACCGGCTCTCGCACGCGCTCGTGCACGGGATCGATCGGTGGATCGTCGAGGACACCGAGGAGGCGCGCGCCAAGGCCGAGCGTCCGCTCGACGTGATCGAAGGGCCACTGATGGACGGCATGTCGATCGTCGGCGACCTGTTCGGCGCGGGGAAGATGTTCCTGCCGCAGGTGGTCAAGAGCGCCCGCGCGATGAAGAAGGCGGTCGCCTACCTCGAGCCCTACATGGAGGCCGAGAAGGCCGGCGGCGCGAACCAGGGCACGGTCGTGCTCTGCACCGTCAAAGGCGACGTCCACGACATCGGCAAGAACATCGTCGGTGTCGTGTTGGGCTGCAACAACTACCAGGTGATCGACCTCGGCGTGATGGTGCCCGCCGAGACCCTGCTCGACACCGCCGCCGAGGCCGGTGCGAGCCTGATCGGGTGCTCGGGTTTGATCACGCCTTCGCTCGACGAGATGGTCGTGGTCGCCAAAGAGATGCAGCGTCGCGGGCTCGACACACCGTTGCTGATCGGCGGCGCGACGACCTCGCGCCAACACACGGCCGTACGGATCGCGCCGGCGTACGACCAGCCGGTGGTCCACGTGGTCGACGCCTCGCGCGTCGTCCGCGTCGCCTCGTCGCTTCTCGACGACAAGCGCAAACCCGCGTTCGATGAGCAGAACCGCGAGCTGCAGGCGAAGCTCCGCGCCCAGCACGAAGAACGGCAGCGCACGCCGCTGCTTCCCCTGCGGATCGCGGCCGAGCGCCGCACGGCCATCACCTGGCGCGCCGAGGACGTGCCGCCGGCGCCGTTCACCGGCGCGCGTGTGGTGGAGCCGACGATCGGCGAGCTCCGCGACGTGATCGACTGGACGTTCTTCTTCACCGCGTGGGAGCTGAAGGGGTCCTTCCCACAGATCCTCGACCACGACGTGTACGGCGAGCAGGCGCGCGAGCTCTTCGCCGACGCGCAGGAACTGCTCGCCGAGATCGAGGCAGACGGCTCGTTGCAGGTCCGCGGCGCGTACGGCCTGTGGCCCGCGGCGAGCGAAGGCGATGACATCGTGCTCGGCAACGGCGTGACGTTGCCGATGCTGCGCCAGCAGGCCGACCGCGGCGATGAGCCGAACCGCTCGCTCGCCGACTTCGTCGCCCCGGCCGAGACGGGGCTCGCCGATCACATCGGCGCGTTCGCGGTCACGGCCGGACTCGGCGCCGATGATCTGGTCAAGCACTACGAGGCCGAGCACGACGACTACCGGGCGATCATCGTGAAAGCGCTCGCCGACCGGCTGGCCGAGGCGGCGGCCGAATGGCTCCACCGCGAGGTGCGATGCGCATGGTACGCCCCCGACGAGTCGCTGGCGAGCGAGGACCTGATCGGTGAGAAGTACCGTGGGATCCGACCGGCCATCGGCTACCCCGCGTGCCCCGACCATTCGCTCAAGCGCCGTATCTTCGACCTGCTCGAGGCGCGCGAGCTCGGGATGGACCTGACCGAGCACTGCGCGATGCTGCCTGCGGCGAGCGTCAGCGGCCTCTACCTGCAGCACCCGGCGTCGCGCTACTTCAACGTCGGACAGATCGGGAAGGACCAGGTCGAGGACTATGCGCGCCGGCTCGGCGAGAGCGCCCTCGAGGCCGAGCGCTGGCTCCGCACGAACCTCGCGTACGACCCCGACTGATCGTCGCGCACCCCGTCTCGTCGGACGGTAGGCCGGGCAGCGGATAGCGCGTTCTCCCGTCCGTCGATAGGGTGCTCGCAGTGAAGACCCTCACGCGTCCTCCCCAGACGCCGGTGCGGCCGCGCGCGGTCGCCGAGGCTCCGCGCCGTTGGCCGCGATGGCTCGCGGTCATCGCCGCGATCGTGCTCCTGCTCCTTCTCGTTGTCGGCGTCGTCTGGGTCCTGAACATCGAACCCCTCGCCAGCGGACCCGAGCGATACGGCATCCGGGGCCGATCCCGGGCCGTCACCACGCGAGACGTCGATGCGCTCGGCACGACGGGCCGGGTCCAAACCCTGCAGATGCGCCCGGGCATGACGTTCCGATACGGGTTCTCGATCACCAACACAGGTCGGGTGCCGATCACGATCGTCAACGCGGGATCGACGGGGCAACAGGATGTCTCGACCACGCTCGTCGAGGCGAACCTGTCGCTCGAGCGCGCGCCGGGTCTGAAACAGTTCGGCCCGTTCGCCCCCTTCGGGCTCGGACCGGGTGAGACGGCCGGGTTGATGATGCAGGTCCGCGTTTCGCCGCATGCCTGCTCCGGGAAGGGCTCCTCGACCACGTGGTACGAGGAGCCTGTGACCTATCGGGTCTTCGGGATCACGCGGCACGCCGAGGTTCCGACGGGAACCGAGATCCGTCTCGTGGGGACCGACGCGACGATCTGTTAGCTCAGTGGAACGAGTGCCCGCAGGCGCAGCCGCCCTGCGCGGCCGGGTTGTCGATCGTGAACCCCGTCTGCTCGAGCGAGTCGACGAAATCGACCGTCGCCTGCGAGAGGTACGGGACGGACATCTTGTCGATCACGACACGGACGCCGTGCTGCTCACCGACCGTGTCCTTCTCCGAGGTCTGGTCATCGAGGTACATCGCGTAGCGGAGGCCTGCACAGCCGCCGGGTGAGACGGCGACCCGCAGCGCGATGTCGTCGCGGCCTTCCTCCTCGAGGAGCTCCTTCACCTTAGTCGCAGCGATCGGGGTCAGTGTCAGCATCCATCCTCCGTCGGGGTTCCTACGCATCAGATTGTAACCGGCGACGGCGGCGAACCCTACCCGGAAGGTCGAGTTCCACGGCGACGCGAGACGCCTTGCGGCGGAATCATCGTCACTCGTGCACGAGGATCTCCGGATCGGTGGCGAGCGCCTCCGCCAGCTGCGCCAGCGACCCTCTCGCATCGGTGAGCGCCACATCCGGACCAACCAGGTCGACGAGTGACCGAACCACCGCGCCGGGCACGTCGGCGCTCGCCACCCCGCAGAGCACCGCCGCAGGCACGCCGGCGAGCTCGGACGCCTCGAGCACGCCCGCCGGCACCTTCCCGCGAAGCGAGCTGGCATCGAACGACCCCTCCGCCGTGATCACCAACGAGGCGGTGGCGAGCCGCTCGCGGAAGCCCACCGCCTCCATCACGACGTCGACGCCTCGCCGGAGCCGGGCACCCGTGAACGCCAACAAGCCGAAGCCGAGACCTCCCGCGGCGCCCGCACCGGGCTCATGCGATCGGTCGGCACCAAGGTCCCGCGAGGCGATGGCCGCGAGGTGCGCGAGCGCGCGGTCGAGCAGCACGACGTCTTCGGGCGAGGCACCCTTCTGCGGACCGAACACCGCGCTCGCCCCCGCGGGTCCGCACAGCGGGTTGTCGACATCGGTTACCCCCACGACCTCGACGGATCGCAGGCGCTCCAGGACGGGGCTCGCGTCGAGGCGCGCGAGCGCCATCAGCCCCCCACCGCCGTCGGCGATCGGCGCCCCGTCGGCGTCGAGGAACCGTCCACCCAGCGCCGCTGCCATCCCCACGCCCCCGTCGTTCGTGGCCGAGCCGCCGAGACACACGAGCAGCCGGCGGGCGCCCGCTTCGAGCGCCGACGCCATGAGCTCCCCGGTCCCGCGCGTCGTCGTGCGCAACGGGTCGCGGCGCTCGGCCGGCACGAGCTCGAGTCCGGACGCGCGAGCCATCTCGACCACAGCCGTCTCGCCGCGGAGGCCGACGTCGGCGTCGACCGGCTCGCCGAGCGGTCCGGTGACCCGTCGGGTCGACCGGGTCGCAGCAGGGTCATCCGGCGGTGCGAGCGCGTCCAGCGTGCCCTCGCCACCATCGGCCAGTGGGACCACCTCGACCTCGTCCTGCGGCCGTGCGCGATGCCATCCGCGTGCGATCGCATCTCCGGCTTCGCGAGCCGTGAGGGTGCCGCGGAACTTGTCGGGAGCCACCAGGACGCGCATGGCGGCGACTGTACAATCCGCCCCGAACCGAGCGGGAAGGCGCACGCAGCACGTGACGATCAGCCGAGAAGACCTGGTAGGCATCGCGCATGCCGAGCGCCAGCGCCTCGGCCGGATGATCCAGTTCGCCGAGCCCGACACGTGGGACGCGCCGAGCGCGGCCCCGGGCTGGTGGAACCGCGACGTGATGGCGCACCTCGCCGCGTCGGACACGGCGGCGGCCCAACTGGTGGCCGGCCAGTCCGCCGAGGAGCTCGACCAGTTCCGGGCACAGCCGAACGGCCAGGGCTTCTCCACCGACGCCTGGAACGCATGGAGCGTGAACCGGCGCTCCGAGATCGACACCCGGGCGATCCTCGACACGTGGGGCGCCGCTGCCGAATCGCTCCTGGAGCATGCCGCGCGTCTGAGCGACGACGAGTGGCGCGACGAGCGCTTCACGTGGCTCGCCGGCGACATCGCGATCACCTACCTGGTGCAGTCTCGCGTGGTCGAGTGGTTCCTACACGGCGAGGACATGCGCGCGACCAACGGCGTCGCGCCGGGGTGGCAGTTCGGCTGGCAACACTGGCCCGTGCATCTGACGATCGACCTCGGCGTGCGGATGCTGCCGTGGACCTTGGCTGAAGCCGGCTACGACCTCTCGGGCCGGTCCGTCCGTATCGAGGTCACCGGCGCGGGCGAGGGCGAGTGGCATTGGGGGCTCGGCGCCGGCGAGGTGCCTGGGCCGACCGCCCATCCGGATGCGACGATCGTCGGGCGCGCGCCCCAGCTCGCGCTCGTCGCCGGCAAGCGCATCGATCCCGAGGCGCTCCTCGAGTCGGGCATCCTGGTGCTGGGTGGCGATACTGCGATCGCGGACCTGGTGCTGCACACGATGCGCGCCTACGTCTAGCGCCTACCGACGCACCACCATCCGCAGCACCCGTCGCGCGACCGCCCCGAACCGATACTTGTACGCATAGTCGCCCTTCAACAGGTCGAAGCCGCTCGCCCCGTCTTCGATCGCGAGCCGGATGTCCTCCCCAACGAGCACCATCCCCGGCGCGAGCGCGCCCCACGATCGGTCGAACGCGGAGTTGTACAGATAGGAGCGGGCGCCCCACCGGAAGCCGATCGTGCCGGCGGCGAGCGACCCGCCGACCTCGATGAAGTTCAGCCGGAAGGCGCCGGATGATAGGAACGCCTCGCCGAGCCGCCGGAAGAAGATCTCCATCCCGGGCACCATGAACACACCCTTCGGCCCCTCGCTCAGATGGTGCAGCTCGACGAATCGATCGAGGAGCGCCGTCAGGTCCTGCGTGCCGGCCGTCACGATCGACACCGGCCCCGCCTCGACTTCCAACTTCTTCGCCTTGCGCCGGATCTCATGACGGAGCTTGGCCGGCAACCCCTCGAGGTAGCCATCCCACGTGGGCGGCAGTCCGAGATAGGGCGCGATGCCGTCGTGGTCGGGCGCCTCCTCGACCGACAGGCCTCGCGCCGTGGCCGCCTCACCGAGCAGCCGATACCAACCGGTGTCCTCGGCGATCCCCCACAGGTCCGCCGTCGCCCAGTCCTCGCGGGCGAGCAGCGCGTCCCACAGATCCCCAACGAACGCGTCCTTCACGTCCGGCCGTGCAACCGGCCCCAGGTAGTCGGTGATCTCGATCCCCCCGAGGAACCGGAGCTCGGCGCCGCTTCGTTCGAAGCCGACAGCCGCGACCTGCTCGCCGGCATCGTCCTCGCCGAACGCGAGCAGCAGACCATCCGACGCCTCGCCGAACTCTTCCCAATACAGCTTCAGGAACGACGGCTGATGGAAGAACGTCCCCGCCGGGTCCTGGTGGACGAGCCCGGACCAATTGCGGCGCTGGAAATCCTGGGCATCTTCGGAGAAGACGATCCGCATGGCGCCCACATGCTACGGACCCGGCAGGGTCACCACGACCCGCCGCCACCGCCGCCGAAGCCGCCGCCCGAGAACCCGCCACCACCGAACCCGCTCGTTCCCGAGCCCGCCGGCGTCGCGGTCATCGTGCCGCTCGTCGCGACCGTGAACCCGTCGATCGCGTGGGCGAACCCGTCGGGCGAGAACGCACCGGACGCCACGTACCACGGCACGATCGAGGCGACCCCACCCGGCGCCTGTGCCGCCAACGCCTGGAACGTGTGCGCCCACTTGTCGGTCAGCCCGAACACGATCGCGTACGGCAACATCTTCGGGAACTCGTTCTCCTGCTCGGCCCACCGCGCCATGTACCGATCCGCCGTATCGATCACGCGCCGGTAGCCGCGGACGCGCCGCAGCATCGCGGTCCCCTTGGCCGTCCGCGACGGCATCCGGCCGGCCCCGAACAGGAACACCAGTCCGACGACGAGCGCGGCGAGCCCGATCAGCCCAAGATGCGTCGTCGCGGCAAGCACCACCGTGATCGCGATCCCCAGGACCGTGAGCCCGAGGCCGAGCAGCCGCCAGCGGATGCGGACCCGGTCGGGACGCATCGTGAACCAGCCCTGGTCTCGCGCGTCGGCGTACAGGCTGTCCTCCACCTTCGCCAGGCGCTCCGCGAACGTGGTCCGAAGGGCCGAGAGCGTCGTGTCGTTCCCGTCGCGGAAAAGGCCTTCGAGCACCATCCGTTCGTACGGCAGCAACGCGGCGTCATCAGCATCGGAACGCACAAGGCTCCAGTCCGGCTTCCCGAAGAAGCCCTCCCTCGGGATCTCATGGATCTGCAAGAACCCGCGGACGGCCAGGTCGACGATGGTCGCGCTCACATCGACGGTGTTCGCGTGCTCGTCGATCAACGTGCCGATCTGGCCGGGCCGGATCCCGTCGGGCGGCGCGAACTCCACCGGCCCCTCGGCGTCGGCGTCGCCGACGGGCACGGGCTCCGAGGCGCCACCCGCGTTGCCCATCACCTGGTCGACCTGGGAGCCCTGGTAGCGCCGGTCGCGCCCGCGGGTCCACGCGAAGAACCCGAAGCCCGCGATCCCGACAACTGCGATCGCGCCGGCCGCCGATCCAGTCACGGGGGTGATCGCGAACGCGCGCGCCGCGTTCCAGCGCTCCTGCAGGATCGGCGGCTGCACCGTCACCGCGCCCTTCTCGATCCCGACCACGACCGTGAGGCCTTGGTTCGGGAAGATCTGCGTCTCGCCGAACCGCGCGGTATCGCCTTGGAACCCGGACACCGCGCAGCGATCGCTCGACCCCTGCTGGCCCTGGAAGCACGCGACGCCGGTGATCGCGCCCGGCGTCGACACGCGGACGGTCGCTCGCTGGATCGTCACGTCCCACTCGTCGCCGATCGCGTTCCAATAGAGCTCGTCGCGGTTCGGGAAGCCGTTCAACGCCCCCTGCACGGTGTACGTGATCTGGTATTCGTGCACGCCGGTGACCAGCTGATCGGGGTTCCCGATCTTGATCTCGGTCTTGCCGTCGCCCGCGTCTCCGATCGTGTACTGCAGCGGTGTGCCGGACCCGTCGGTGACGCTGTCGACACGCAGCGGCGTCAGGCGGTCATACGTGTCGTTGTAGTGCAGCCGCGTCGGGATGTCGCGGAAGATCCCGTGATGCTGGGTCGAACCGAAGTCGTAGACGATCGTCTCGACGACGGCGAGATCGCCGTCCGGTTGCACCGTGATATCGACGTCGTAGCTGCGGATCGTCTCGAGCGCACCCGCGCGTGCCGTGGCGGCGGTCGCCAGCGCGCCGATGGACACGACGGCGAGTGCGAGGACGACGGAGGCAACGACGCGGCGCACGTCCGAAGCCTATTCGACGCTCGAGGAGCGGCCGGGAGCCAGGAGGTCAGTGCTCGTGCGCGCCGGACGCGGCGCCGTCGCCCTGCAAGGCGTCCTGCAGGACATCCCAGGCGAGCACCGCGCATTTGATGCGGATCGGGTACTTCACGACGCCCTTCAGTGCGACCAGATCGCCGAACGTGTCCTCGTCGGGCTCGACCTCGCCGGCCATCATCCCGCGGAAGGACGCGGCGAGCCCGAGGGCGTCGTCGACCTTCCTCCCGGTGACGGCCTCGGTCATCATCGAGGCCGAGCTCTGCGAGATCGAGCAGCCGGCGCCCTGGAACGTCGCCGCGGTCACCATGCCGTCCTCGACGGTCACCGCGACCTCGATCTCATCGCCGCAGAGCGGGTTGTTCCGGTGGCACGTCGCCGTCGCGCCGGGGAGCTCGCGCTTGTTCCGCGGGCTCTTGTAGTGATCGAGGATCACTTCCTTGTAGATGTCGTCCAGCGCCACCGCAGTGCCCTTCCCTCGTGTGCCGTCAGCCTAGAGGGCGAAGATCGCCCCCGCCTTCTCGAGCCCGTCGAGCAGGGCGTCCACGTCCTGCTTGGTGTTGTACAGGTACAGCGAGGCGCGGGTGGTCGCCGGCACCTCGAACCGCCGCATCACCAACTGCGCGCAGTGGTGACCCGCCCGGACCGCGACGCCTTCCTCGGACAGGATCGTCGCGACGTCGTGCGGGTGCACATCGCGGTACCAGAACGAGATCTCGCCGCCGCGGACCGACCCGTCCTTGGGTCCGATGATGCGCGCGCCGGCTTCGAGCAACCCGTCGATCGCGTAGGCCGTGAGCTCCTCTTCATGGCGACGGATCGCCTCCATCCCGACGCCCTCGAGGTAGCGCACGGCGGCACCGAGCCCCACCTGTTGAGCCAGATTCATCGTGCCGGCCTCGAACTTGTACGGTGGCTCCTTGAACGTGGAGCGGTCCTGGAAGACCTCGAGGATCATCTCGCCGCCGCCGAGGAACGGATCCATCGCATCCAACAGGTCCGCGCGTCCGTACAGGCCGCCCGACGCGGTCGGCCCGAGCATCTTGTGCCCCGAGAACGTGAGGAAGTCGCACCCCAGATCCTGGACGTCGACGGCGTGGTGCGGAACGAACTGTGCCCCGTCGACCAGTACGAGCGCGCCGACGGCGTGCGCCGCGTCGATCAGCTCCCGGAGCGGCGGGAACGTGCCGAGCGCGTTCGACATCCCCGTGACCGAGAGGATCTTCGTTCGCCCGGTCAGGAGCGACCCGAGGTCGGACAGGTCGAGCAGCCCGTCGTCGGTCAGCGGGATATACCGAAGCGTCGCGCCGGTCGCCTTCGCCGTGAACTGCCAGGGCACGATGTTGGAGTGGTGCTCCATATCGGTGAGGAGCACCTCGTCGCCGGGCCGCAGGAACTTCCGACCCCAACCGTGTGCGACGAGGTTGATCGACTCGGTCGTGCCTCGCGTGTAGACGATCGTCTCGGGGGACGGCGCGCCGAGGAACCTCGCGATCGTCGCCCGCGCGCCCTCGAACAGTTCGGTTGCCTCCTCCGCGAGCGTGTAGATCCCTCGGTGCGCGTTGGCGTTGTGCAGCCGGTAGAAGTCGAGCTCTGCGTCGATCACCGCTTGCGGCTTCTGCGAGGTCGCCGCCGAGTCGAGATAGACGAGGCGGCGCCCATCGATCTCGCGCGAAAGGATCGGGAAGTCGCGTCGGATGGCGTCGACGTCGAAGCTCATATCAGACCTGCGCTTCCTCCGAGACCGCGCTCTCATCGAGCCCGAGCTCCTGCCGGATGCCCTCGTAGCCCTTGTCCTCCAGCTGGTGCGCGAGCTCGGGACCGCCCGATCGGACGATCTTGCCCTGCATCATCACGTGCACGAACGCGGGCGTGATGTAGTTCAGCATCCGCTGGTAGTGGGTGATGATCAATACACCGAGGTCCGGACCGGCGAGATCGTTCACCGACTCGGCGACGAGCTTGAGCGAGTCGATGTCGAGCCCCGAGTCGGTCTCGTCGAGCAGCGCGATCGCCGGCTCTAGCACCGCGAGCTGCAGCACCTCGTTCCGCTTCTTCTCTCCGCCCGAGAACCCCTGGTTCACGTAGCGCTGGACCATCGAATCCTCGACGCCGAGTCGCTCCATCTGGGTCTTCATGTGCTTGCGGAACTCGAGCGCGCTCACCTGCCCACCCTTGATGGAGTTGTAGGCCGTGCGCAGGAAGTTCACGACCGACACGCCGGGGATCTCGGTCGGGTACTGCATGGCCAGGAACAGCCCTCGTTTGGCCCGCTCGTCGGCGGTCAGCGCGGTGATGTCCTCGCCGTTCAAAAGCACCGTGCCCTCGGTCACCACGTAGCCGGGGCGGCCCATGATCACGTTCGACAGCGTCGACTTGCCCGAGCCGTTGGGTCCCATCAGCGCGTGGATCTCACCCTGACGCACCGTCAGGTCGATCCCGCGCAGGATCTCCTTGCCCTCCACGGTCGCATGCAGCCCGCGCACCTCGAGGGTCGCCGGGGTCGCGTTCGTCATCTCGTCCTCACACCTCGATCCACACGTCGTTGTCGTTCACGGTTACCGGGTAGCTGGCGACCGGCTTGATCGCCGGCAGCCCGAGTGGCCTGCCGGAGTTCACGTCGAACAGCGACCCGTGTTTCGGACACTCGATCGTGCCCTCGTCCGGATCCACCTCCCCCTCGTCGAGGAAGAAGTGCTCGTGGGAGCACACCGCGTCGAGCGCCCGGAACCCGTCGTCGCCGAGGTTGATCACGGCAACCTCTCGGCCGTCGACCGGGAAGCGGCGGGCCTCGCCGGCCGGCACGTCCACGACGGCGCACACGCGCTGGTCCGCCATCAGATCGCCTTCCGGAGCTCTTCTTGGATCGCGAGCTCGGCGCCGTGGCGCACCTCCTCGAGGGTGACCCGGTCGAGGACCTCCTGGAAGAACCCGGTCACGACAAGGCGCTCGGCTTCCTCGCGGGAGATGCCGCGGCTCTGCAGGTAGAACAGGGTCTCCTCCTCGACGGGACCGACGCTCGCGGCGTGACCACAGCGCACATCGTTCGCCTCGATCTCGAGGTTCGGGATCGCGTCGGCCTTGGCGTGCTCGGACAGCACCATGTTGCGCGAGGTCTGCATCGCGATGGTCTTCTGCGCGTCGGGTCGCACGTGGACCCATCCGCTGTAAACGGCTCGGCTGCGATCGAGCAGCGCCCCCTTGTACAACAGGTCGCTCGTGCAGTTCGGCGCCGCGTGGTCCTGGACGGACCGATGGTCGAAGTGCTGATCCTCGTCGGCGAAGAACACGCCCAGGAGTTCGCTGAACCCCCCGGGCTCCGCCAACACCGCCTCGACCTCCGCGCGCGCGAGCGAGGCACCGAACCCCACGGCGAGCGAGCGGAAGTCGGCATCGCGGCCAAGTCGCGTCCGTTGGACCGACAGATGCGTGACGCCGTTCCCCCACTCCTGGATCGACGCGTAACGCACGTGCGCGCCGTCGCCGACGACGATCTCGGTGACCGCGTCGGACAGTCCGCGCTCGAGATCCGGCGAGACATACCGGTCGATGAATGTCACCTCGGCGCCGCGCTCGGCGATCAGGAGCGTGTGCGGGAACACCGCCGCGCCGTCGGCGTCGAGGTACGTCACGGTCTGAAGCGGCATCTCGACCGCGACGTCGGCCGGCACGTACAGGAACGTGCCGCCCGTCCGGAAGGCGCCGTGCAGCGCGGTGAACATCGTGCGGTCGGTCGGCACGAGGGAATGCAGATGCCGGTCGACGAGCTCCGGATACTTCTCGGCGGCGACGTCGAGGTCGCAGAAGATGACCCCGCGCGTATCCAGGTCCTGGCCGGAGGTGGTCATCACGACGCTCGAGTTGTGCTGCAGGATCGACGCTGCGAGCCCGGCGCCTGCGGGTGCCGGGGCTCCCTCACCGTGGCCGGGCGCGTGCGGCACGAAGTCCAACGCGAAGTCGGAGAGATCCGTGTACCGCCACTCCTCGGTTTCCTGCGAGGGGACCGGCAACACCTGGAACTGGGCGAAGGCGCGCTCGCGAATCGCGCCGGTGGACCCGGGTGCGATCGGCAGCGCCTCGAGCGCAGCACGATCGAACGTCGTCATCCGACGGAGCCCTCCATCTGCAGCTCCACCAGCCGGTTCAACTCGACCGCGTACTCCATCGGGAGCTCACGGGTGATCGGCTCGATGAACCCGTTCACGATCATCGCGGTCGCCTCGACCTCGGACAGACCCCGGCTCATCAGATAGAAGAGCTGGTCCTCGCCGACCTTCGACACGGTCGCCTCGTGGCCGAGGGACGCCGTCTCGTCCTCAACCTCGATATAGGGGTAGGTATCGGAGCGCGACTCGTCGTCCAGGATCAGCGCGTCGCAGCGAACGTTGGACTTCGCGTGGTGCGCGTCGGGCTCCACGCGGACCAGGCCGCGGTAGCCGGTGCGCCCGCCGTCCTTCGAGACGGACTTCGACGTGATCACGCTGGTCGTGTGCGGCGCCGCGTGGATCGCCTTGCCGCCGGCGTCTGTGTGCATGCCTTTGCCCGCGTAGGCCACGGAGAGCACCTCGCCGCGGGCACCCTCGCCGAGCAGGTAGATCGACGGGTACTTCATCGTGACCTTCGAGCCGATGTTGCCGTCGACCCACTCCATCACGGCGTCCTCGTAGGCAGCCGCGCGCTTGGTGACGAGGTTGTAGACGTTCGTCGACCAGTTCTGGATCGTCGTGTAGCGAACGCGCGCGCCCTTCATCGCCTTGATCTCGACGACGGCGGAATGCAGCGAATCGCTCGAGTAGATCGGCGCCGAGCAGCCCTCGACGTAGTGCACGTAGCTGCCCTCGTCGGCGATGATCAGGGTTCGCTCGAACTGGCCCATGTTCTCGGCGTTGATCCGGAAGTAGGCCTGCAGCGGGATGTCCACCTGCACGCCCGGGGGGACGTAGATGAACGACCCTCCCGACCACACCGCGGTGTTCAGCGCCGCGAACTTGTTGTCGTTGGACGGGATCAGCGTGCCGAAGTGCTCCTTCACCAGATCCGGGTACTCGCGAAGCGCGCTGTCCATGTCGGTGAACAGCACCCCGATGTCGTCGAGCTCCTTCTTGATCTTGTGATACACGACCTCGGACTCGTACTGCGCGCTGACACCGCCGAGGTACTTCTTCTCCGCCTCGGGGATCCCGAGCTTGTCCCAGGTGCCACGGATGTCCTCCGGCAGCTCGTCCCAGTTGCCCGCCTGCTTCTCCGTGGACCGGATGAAGTAGAAGATGTTCTCGAAGTCGATGTCGGACAGATCGGCGCCCCACCACGGCATCGGACGGGCCTCGAAATGCTCCAACGCCTTCAAGCGACGCTTGCGCATCCAGTCCGGCTCCGACTTGAGGTGAGAGATCTCCTCGACCACCGCGGGCGACAGCCCTCGCTTCGGTTCGAAGACCGAATGGGAGGCGTCCTTCCAGTCGAACCGGTAGCCCTTATCTAGCTCCTTGAGATGCTCTTCCTGGCTGATGACCACTGCGAACTCCCCCTTCACGCCGCGGTCGCGGGGTGGGTAGGTACGCCTCAAAGTCTATCGGAAGGGTCGGATTCGCCGCCGGACCGCGTCCGGGGGCGATCCGGTGACACCGGATGGTTCGCGGCTCAACCCATCTCGACGGGCGCACCCACCAGCGAGCCGTACTCGGTCCACGAACCGTCGTAGTTCTTGACGTTGTCGTAGCCGAGGAGCTCCTGCAGGGCGAACCACGTGTGCGAGGAGCGCTCCCCGATCCGACAGTAGGCGATGACCTCGCGGTCGCCGGTGATGCCCTCGGCGTCGTAGAGCGCCTTGAGCTCGTCGGCCGACCTGAAGGTGCCGTCGTCGTTGGCAGCCTTCACCCACGGGACGTTGGCCGCGCCGGCGATGTGGCCCGGCACCTGGGCCTGCTCTTGTGGGAGGTGGTCGGGCGCCAGCTTCTCGCCGCGGAACTCCTCGGGCGAGCGCACGTCGACGAACCCGACGGACCCGATCTTGGCGATGACCTCGTCGCGCATCGCGCGGATCTCGGGGCGCTCCTCGCCGAGGAACACGTGCTCGGACCGCTCGTAGCTCGGAACCTCGCTCACGAGCTCGCGGCTCTCGAGCTCCCACTTCTTGCGGCCGCCGTTCAGCAGCTGCACCTGCTCGAACCCGCGCAGCTTGAGGAGCCAGTACGCGTAGGCGGCGAACCAGTTGTTGTTGCCGCCGTAGAGCACGAGGGTGGTCGTGTCGCCGACGCCGGCGTCCGCGAGCAACTCGGCGAACCCGTCTTGATCCTTGTAGTCACGGCCGACCGACGTGTGCAGGTCGGTGTTCCAGTTCCAGCCCACCGCACCGCGGATGTGTCCCTTCTGGTACGCGGTGGTGTCTTCGTCGACCTCGATCACCCGCACGTCTGGGTCGTCGAGATGCTCCTCGAGCCAATCGGTCGAGACCAATGCGTCGGGGTTGGCGTAGTCGGTCATGTCGTGCTCCTCCTCGGGAACGGTCGCGGGCGGCGGATGGATCGGAACGCGATGCGGTCGGCGCGCTCAGCCCGGACCCGGACAGCACAGACGGGATGGGATCATCGCGGCCACGATCCCGCGGCACCGCGTTCGGATCACCGTCCCCCCTCGCGGATCTAGAAGATGCCCAATGCCGCCTTGGCTTCGTCCGACATCATCTCGGGGCTCCACGCCGGACGGAACACGAGTTCGGGGCGGACCTCGCCGAGCCCCTCGATCGGCGCGAGGAACGCGCGGATCTGGTCCTCGATCAGCGGCCCGATCGGGCAGCCCATCGTCGTGAGGCTGTAGCGGATTTCGACGTCGCCGTTGTCCTGAACGTCGACCTCGTAGACGAGACCGAGGTCGATGATGTTGATCCCGAGCTCGGGGTCATAGACCTGCGTGAGCGCCTGCCGGACCTGTTCTTCGGTCACGCGTGTTTCGCCCGTCGGCGCTGGTACATCGTGCTCTTGGGTCTGGATGTCCTCAGTCATGCCAACTCCCGCCGCCCTTCCGGCATATGCTGGGTACCAGCGTACGCCAACAGGAGGGAACGGACGACGTGGCGTCTATCCGCGCGCTCATCGTGGACGATCACCCGGTAACCCGGGAGGGTCTGCGGACCGCGCTCGAACTTTCCGACGATGTGATCGTCGTCGTCGGTGAGGCGGCGACCGGCGAGGAGGCCGTGGAACAAGCGCGCTCGCTGTCGCCCGACGTCGTCTTCATGGACGTCCGGATGCCCGGGATGGACGGCATCGAGGCGACCCGCCGGATCAAGGACGCCGCTCCGTCCACCAAGGTGATCCTGATCACGGTCGATGAGTCCAGAGGCGCGGTTTCGGAGGCCATCCAGGCGGGCGTGTCGGGATACCTCTTGAAGGACGCCACGCCCGACGCCCTCGTCGATGCCGCGCGCAACGCGGTCGAGGGCAACGCGGTGATCCATCCGCACCTCACGAAGACGTTCATCGAGGAGGCAAGCACCGCCGGCGACGAGCCGAGGGCGACGCCGCTGTCCAAGCGCGAACGCGAGATCCTGCAGAAGGTCGCCGACGGCGCCACCACACGGCAGGTCGCCTCCGACCTCGGGATCTCCCCCCACACGGTGAAGACCCACCTCGAGCGGATCTTCGAGAAGCTCGGCGCGAACGACCGCGCCCAGGCCGTCGCGATCGCGATCCGCACCGGCATCGTGCACTAGGCCGACGGGCCGAGCATCCCCCGACCGCCCCACTCTCAACCCCCGCCGGGCAGGGCCGATACCCCGACAGAGATGGCATCCACCGTGCTCGTGTGCGACGCCGAAGACGAGACCGCCTACCTGCAGTACCACCTGCTGCGGGAAGCACCCGATCTCGTTGTCGACGTGACCTCGGACCCCTTCCAGGCCGTGGAATCCGCTGCTCGGTCCCGGCCGGACGTGGTCACGGTCGACCTCGGGCTGGAGGGGCTCGGCGGGGCCGAACTGGTCCGCCGGCTCTGCGCCTCGACCCCCGGCACCAGGGTGATCGCACGCTCCACGACCCGCGATGCCACAGTGGTGGCCGAGGTGCTCGGCGCCGGCGCCGCCGGCTACGTGCTCCGCGACGACGGCCCCGACGCGTTGGTCGCTGCGATCCGAGCCGCGCTCACCGGCGCGGTGGTCCTGTCGCCGGTGGTCGCGAGCGGCTTCGGCACCGAGGTCGCGCGCGCCGTCGGCGAGGAGGGTCACCTGCGCGCCGAACTCGAAGAGCTGAAGTCTTCCGTGAACCAAGGCACGTCGGCCAAGGCCGACTTCCTCGCGAACATCTCGCACGAGCTGCGGACGCCGGTCACGGTCGCGAAAGGCATCGCCTATGTGCTGCGCAACCCGGCCGTGCCAGATGACGAGCGAGAGCAGTTCCTCGGACAACTCCAGGCCTCGCTCGACAAGCTGATGGGGATCGTCGACGAGATCATCACGATCGCGGAGCTCGAGCGCGGCACCTTCGAGCTGGACGTCGCGCCGATGGACCTCGCCCCGTTGATCCGGCACGCCGTGGACGAGGTCGCGCGCGAGTACCCCCAGACGCCGATCGACGCCGTCGTGCCGGACGAGCTGCGCGCCGTGGCCGATGGCCCACGGATCGGCGGCGTGGTCCGCGAGCTGCTCGACAACGCCTGTCGGTATTCGCCGAACGGCCGGGGCGTCGAGCTCGCCGCTCGGATGCTCGACGAAGGGGTCGTCCTTTCGGTCACCGATCACGGCGACGGGCTGGACCGCGCGATCGCGATGAAGGCGTTCGAACAGCCCTTCTCGACCGGCGAGGCGACCCTTCGCAAGGAGAAGGCCGGCGTCGGGGTCGGCCTACACCTCGCGCGGCAGATCGTTTGGGAGCACGGCGGCGTGATGTGGTCGGATCCGTTGCCCGGGGGCGGCACGCGGATCTCGTTCTGCGTCCCGATCAACGAGGGCCAGCGGCTCGCGGTTCCACCCGTCGACGCGGCGTGAACCGCCGTCGTTGCGTTTGAATGACCGTTCGAGCATCGATCCGTTCGCGGGCGTATCCTCCCGTCCGGAGGTTCGCCCGTGGCTCGATCGTTCGCGCTGCTCGTCGCACTCGCGCTCGGCGCCATCAGCTGCAGCACCGGTGATCCCTCGCCGGCGGCGAGCGCACCAGCGGCAAGCGTCACCGACCCGAGGTTCACGCGTGTGTCGGCATACGGTGTCTCGGCAGAGGTGCCGGGCGACTGGGTCGTCACCCCCGCCGACGATGAAGCGTTCGCTACAGGCGTGAGCGCCACGCCGGGACCTGGACGCCTCGTGCCGGGCGAACAGGGACTGCTCGCGACGCGGGTCGACGCCACCGAGGTCGGCGCGCCGAGCGACCTGTACTACCTGGCGGCGAAGGGCCCGATGATGGCCCAGATCCAGGCGAACCGGCGATGCACCGTGACCGGCGAGCACGTCTACGCGGACCATGCCCCCGCCGCGATCACCGGTCGCGCGCAATCACCGGGTGACTTCGTCGCCTCGGCGACGGGGACGTGCTCGATGCCCCACCACCAGAAGACCCGGTGGTCCTACTTCGTGGCGGCACCCGGCTTCGGTCCGGCACAGGGGCGCGGGATCCCCGGATCGGGCCTGTACATGATCATGGCCGCGACCGACGCCGCGCCGGGCTCGAGCCACGTCCTGCATCGTCTCGTGCAGAACGTCCGGTTCGGACAGGACGGCGTCGCCGACTTCGTGCGCTCCCTCGTGAAGACGCCCGTCTAGCGCGGGCTCCGGTCGACGAACGGGGTACGCACCACCGTGGCGGCGCCACGTCGTCCGCGGATATCGACCACCACCTCGTCGCCGACGCCGACGACATCGCCCGGCCAGAGGTACGCGAGCCCGATCCCCGTCTGCAGCAGGGGCGAGAAGCTGCCGCTCGTGACCTCCCCGACCACCCGATCTTCGACGAACACCGGATAGTGCGCTCGCGGGA
>DASYOY010000065.1:0-19313 GCA_036007245.1 Actinomycetota bacterium
CCGACGTGTCGGCCGCTACCGAGGGCGCGGGGAGCTCGACCCGAGCGCGGGGCCCGCGATCGCGGACGGCGTCCGCGATCGCTCGCGTATGCGCCGGGCCCGTGCCGCAGCACCCGCCGACGATCGCGACGCCCTCGTCCAACAGCGCGCGCATGATCTCGCCGACGTAATCGGGCGTCGCCGGATAGAGGAACCGGCCGCCGACCTCGGTCGGCCCGCCGGCGTTGGGCCGAGCGATGATCGGCGTGCCGGTCGGCGCCACGAGCGGCGCGATCGTCCGGATGACCCGGAGCATCTGCGCGGGGCCTTCCCCGCAGTTCACACCGAGCGCGTCCACCCCGAGATCGAGGAGCCGTCGCGCGATCACCTCGGGCGTGTCGCCGAGGAGGGTCCGGTCATCGCGCGTGAACGTCGCGCTCGCCAGCAGCGCGATCCCGGCCGCCGCGTCGCGCGCGGCTGCGACCGCCTGCTCCAGCTCCCGGACGTCGGTCTGCGTCTCGATCACGAGGACGTCGGCGCCGGCCTCCGCCAACGCAGCCGCTTGCTCGCGATAGGCGTCGAACGCCTCCGCCGGATCGACCCGGCCGTACGGCTGGAGGCGCACCCCGAGCGGGCCGAGCGACCCACCGACGAGCTCGGGCTCCGCATCACGGGCCCGAGCGACGCCTGCGGCGCACAGTGAGTCGACCCGATCCGCGAGGCCGTGCCGTTCGAGCCGGTATCGGTTCGCCCCGAAGGTGTTCGTCAGCACCAGCTGCGAGCCGGCTGCGACGAACGCGGCATGGATCGAGGTGACCCGGTCCGGCTCGCGCTCGTTGAGCGCCTCCATGCAGGCGTCGAGCGGGACACCGGTGTCGATCAACGACGTGCCCATCCCGCCGTCGGCGATCAACGGCGACTGGGCGCGGGCGCGAAGCGCCGCGGCGTTCATCAGGTCCCGGCCCTCACCGGGCCGGCTCGATCCGGACACGATGAGACAGCTCGACCACAGGCGCGATCGTCGCCGCGACCGCGCAGTACTTCCCCTCGGCGATCTGGACCGCGCGCTCGGCCTTGTGCTGGTCGACGACGCCGGTGACGACCCATTCGATGTCGATCGCGCGGAACGTCCACGGCGGATCGTCGTCCTGCGTCGACGTGATCACTGCCTCGAGTTCGCGGAGGTCCTGCCGCTGTTTCTGCAGGATGACGACGACGTCGTAGGCCGTGCATGCGGCGAGCGAGATCGGGAGAAGATCGGCCGGGC
Organism: Actinomycetota bacterium; assembly: GCA_036007245.1. GTDB lineage: Bacteria > Actinomycetota > UBA4738 > UBA4738 > HRBIN12 > AC-51. Next base: position 1,247 of record DASYOY010000065.1, read on the forward strand.
TCGCACCGGGACCATCTCTGTCGCCCCCCACAGGGACCAGATCGCCATACCCCGTCCGGCCGACGAACTGGAGGCGGTCACCCGTCCAGCTGAGCCGTAGCTCGCTCATGGGTGGCGGAGTCTAACGCCCTAAGGCTGGGGCCACCGTCCGGGCCAGAGCCGAAGGGCGGTAGATGCGCCCAAGGTGCCCGGGTACCCTGAGTTCGTCCGCCCGGTCGTACGCCGGGCAGCGGGAGTGGGGATGGGACAACGCAACGTTCGCGTCGTCATCGGGCAGGGGGATCTGGACAAGGCGGGGTCGCTTCGCCGCGTGCTCGAACGCGACGACTTCGACATCGTCGGTGAAGCGGCGAACGCGTCCCAGCTCGCACGTGTCCTGACCGACGAACAGCCCGACATCGTCGTGCTCGACGACGTGATCGGCGTCTCCGCCGTGGAGCTCGCCGCCGAGATCGTGCCCGACGCGCGGCTGGTTGTCGTGTGGCCGGCGGCCGTGATGCCCATCGCGGGCGCGGTTCGGGTCGACCCATCCGAGGTCTCGACGTCGCTCACCGCCACGGTCGCGCTCGCGGCCGGGTTGCGCGGGCTCGCGGCGATCGACCGGCCGGAGTGGATCGAACGCGTCAAGAAGGACCCGGCGACCCTTCGCGAGATGTTGGCCGCTCGGGGCTCCCTTCCGACCCGGCCGAGCGTCACCGAGCTGCAGCGCCGTGGCCACCGGCTGCACCCGAGCCCAACCGCTGCGAAGCGGGCGGCCAAGAAAGACGACGCAGCTGCGGCCGCCGTCGTCCCGATCGGACTCGCGGCCGCGAAGCAGGAGGAACCGTCCGCGGCTCCGGCGGCGGCTGCAGCAGCGGTCCCGCCGGCCGTCCTCAGCGCCACATGGAACCGGCGGCTCGGGATCATCGCGCTGGGTGGCGCCGCGGCCGCCGGCGCACTCATGATCGCGATCGCACTCGGACCGCACCCGTCCACCCGTCTGGCTGCGGATCGCTTCCCGGTGACGATCCAGCCCGCCGGCGGGCCACCGTTCACGCTCGGCGGAGGGGACGGCGGCACGTCGACCACGGGCAGCGGCACGTCGACCACGCGCAGCGGCACGTCGACCACGGGCGGCGGCACGACGACCGGTGGCGGCACGACCACGACCGGTGGCGACACCGGCGGCACGTCGACCACGGGCGGTGGCACGACGTCGCCACACGGAAGCCTCGGCGGGCTCGGCGGAGGAGGCGGCGCCGGCTCGGGGAACGGCACCGGCGGCTCAGGCTCCGGCCCCGGCGGCGGCTCCCTCGGCGGACCGCGCTCGGATTCGTCGCACCTCCCCGGCGCCCACGGCACCGGCAAACCCGGCGTCCCGGGGTGGAACGATCCGTCGCCCGGAGGCAGCGGCACCCACAACCCGCACGGCGGTCCCCCCGGACACGGCCCCAGTCACGGCCAGGGTTCCGGCAACGGCGGCGGCCAAGGCGGCGGGAACGGCGGCAGCGCAGGCAACGGCGCGACCCACGGCAACGGCGGCGGGAACGGCAACGGCGGTGGCCAGGGAGCAACGCACGGGAACTCGGGGAGCCACAGCCAGGCCGGGAGCACCACCCACGGCAACGGGCACGCGAACGGCCACGCCTCCGCCCCGCACGGAAACTCGGCCGCGCACCGCCACAAGCGCTAGAACGCGCTCGCCGGTAGCATCTCCGGCGATGAACGCCTACGACCCCATCCAGCGCATCTACGTCCGCCCGCCCCATGAAGCAGCCTTCGAGCAATGGAAGGCGTACGGGTGGCACGCCGAGCCCGACCCGCAGACCGCTGCCGACGAACACGCGGCGTTCGTGGCGGCGCTCACCGCCGAGGTGCCCGACGTGGTCGTCGGGAGGGAGCCGGTCGCGGGCGACCCCGACGCGGTCTACGCGTACGACCCCACGCTGGTGACCGAGGCAGGCGTGATCCCGCTGCGCCCCGGCAAGGAGGGTCGCCGCGAGGAGCCGCCGGTGGTCGCCGCAGAGCTCGAGGCGGCCGGGTGCACCATCCTGCCCGGGATCGAGGCGCCGGCCACCGCCGAGGGCGGCGACATGTTCTTCCTCGACGACCGCACGCTGCTCGCGGGACTCAGCTACCGCACGAACGAAGCGGCCATCGAGCAGCTCCGGCCGAGACTCGCCGAACAGGGCGTCGAGATCATCACGTTCGACCTCTCGCACTTCCACGGGCCGGGCGAGTGCTTGCACCTGATGTCGTTCATCTCGCCGCTCGACGCCGATCTCGCCGTCGTCTACCTGCCGATGATGCCGGTCCGTCTCGTCCACCTGCTCGAGGCGCGCGGCATCGGGATGGTCGAGGTGCCCGAAGAGGAGTTCCTGTCGCTCGGGCCCAATGTGCTCGCGCTCGGTCCGCGCCGCGCGATCACCGTCGACGCGAACCCCGTCACACGCAGCCGGATGGAGGCGGCCGGGGTCGAGGTGCTGACGTACACGGGCAACCAGATCTGTCTGAACGGCGACGGCGGCCCGACGTGCCTCACGCGGGTCCTCGCGCGCGCATGACGGACCTCTGGGTCTTCCTTCACATCACGGCCGTCGCGCTGTTCCTGCTGTTCCACGGCGTGCAGATGTGGGCGATGTTCTCGCTCGAGCCGGCGCTCCCCGACCGCGAGAAGATCTTCGATCGCGCGGAGCAATCGAGGATGGCGAGCACCCCGATGTACGTCTCGCTCGGCCTGCTGGTGCTCTTCGGCGTGATCGCCGGCATCGACGGCGACTGGTTCTCGCACGGCTGGTGGCTCTGGGGCGCGATCGTCGTGCTGCTGATCACCGTCGGTCTGATGAGCTCGCTGGCGGGTCCGTTCATGAAGAAGGTGCGCGAGGGCACGACCCGGTGGGCAGATGGCTCGTACGCGATGTCGGACGACGAGCTCGAGACGATGCTCCGCGGGCCGCGGCCACGGGTGATCGCGTTCACCGGGGTCGCCGGGTTGGCCATCCTGCTGTGGCTCATGGTGTACAAGCCGGGCGTCTAGCCCGGCGCGGTCGCTCGGTAGCCTGGGTCTGTGCCCGCATCCGACCGCGTCGTGAACTTCTCCGCCGGACCCGGCGTGCTTCCCCTCCCGGTCCTCGAGCAGGTGCGCGATGACCTCCCCTCGCTCCCCGGCGTCGGCGCGTCCGCGCTCGAGGTGTCGCACCGCGGCGCGTGGTTCGAGGGGGTGATCGCCGAGGCAGAGGCGAACCTCCGCTCGCTCCTTCGGATCGGCGATGCCCATCGGGTGCTGTTCTGCCAGGGCGGCGCCTCGATGCAGTTCGCGATGGTTCCGATGAACCTGCTCGGCGAGGGCGGCGCCGACCACATCGTGACGGGCTCGTGGGGAACGCGGGCGGCCGCGGAGGCCGCGACGATCGGAGATGCCCGGATCGCGTGGAGCGGCGAGCCGTCGACGTTCGTGCGGACGCCGAGCGACGAAGAATCCTTGGGCTCTCTCGACCCCGCGGCCGACTACGTGCAGATCACGTCGAACGAAACGATCCAGGGCGTCGAGTATCCGGGGACGCCCGCGCTGCCCGACGAGGTCGTCCTCGTCGCCGACGCATCGAGCGACTTCCTCTCGCGCCCGCTTGACCTCGCGCGGTATGGCGTGCTGTTCGCCGGCGCGCAGAAGAACGCCGGGCCGGCCGGCGTCGCGATCGTGATCGTGCGCGACGACGTACTCGAACGGATCCCCGACGGGCTGCCGACGATGCTCGACTACCGCACGTACGCCGAGCACGGGTCGCTGTACAACACGCCACCCGTGTTCTCGATCTACGTGGTCATGCTGGTCACGCGCTGGCTCCGCGACGAGATCGGCGGACTCGACGTGATGGCCGAGATCAACGCGGCGAAGTCCGCGCTGCTCTACGACGCGATCGATGCACATCCGGATGTGTTCCACGGCCATGCAGAGCCGGGGTCCCGCTCCCGGATGAACGTCACGTTCCGGCTCCCGACCGCCGATGACGAGACAGCCTTCCTCACCGGAGCTGCCGACGAAGAGATGGTCGAGCTCCGCGGCCATCGCAGCGTCGGCGGGATCCGTGCGTCGATCTACAACGCGATGCCGGTGGAAGGCGTGGAACGGCTGGCGGACTTCATGCGGCGGTTCGCCGAGCGCTGAGCTCCCGCGGTCACCCGACCGTGGTGATGTCGAACTCGTTGCCCTCGGGGTCTTGCACCGTCCGCCAGCGGTATCCCTCGAGCGTCTGCTCGCCTCCGGGCCACCAACCGCCCAGTTCGACGATCCGCGCCGTCGTCGCGTCGAGATCGTCCACCTCGAAGTCAAGGTGCATCCGGTTCTTCGTGGCCTTCGGTTCGCCCACGCGTTGCAGGCAGAACGTAGGCAGGTCGTCGCGGTCACGGATGAAGACGTATCGGCCGTCGTCCATCGGCTCGCCCGCCGAGCCTTCGAGCAGCGTCGCCCAGAACGCCGCCACCCGGTCGATGTCGACGCAATCCAGCGTGACGAAGGCGAATCGCAGCTCCGGCATCCCTACGCTCCGATCAGCTCGTCGACCGCTTGTCCGAAGACCTCGGTGTGCCGGTCGACGTCCTCCGCGGACGTGACGGGCGACATCAACGCCATGTTGTGGAACGGCGTCATCAGCACCCCACGGTTCAACAGATACAGATGGATCAGCGGGTCGAGCTCCTCGTCCTGCCCGGCCGCCGCCTCGGTGCCGGTGCGAGCGCGGTCGGGCCGGAACAGGTACTCGACCCGGCAGCCGAGCCGCACCACGTGCCACGGCACGCCTCGGGACTCGATCACGCCACGGACGCCGTCCTCGAACCGCTCGCCGAGCCCCATCATCCGCTCGAACGCGTCGTCGGTCATGACCTCGCCGAGGGTCGCACGCATCGCCGCGAGCGACAGCGCGTTGCCCGCGAGCGTCCCTCCGACGCCGCCGACGTCGGCGTTCTTCCAGTCCGTGGCCGCGTACACGCGTTGACTCAACGCCTCGCTGAACCCGTACGCGGCGCTCGGGATCCCGGCGCCGAGCGTCTTGCCGATCGTAACGATGTCGGGCTGCAGCCCCCACGCCTTGGTGCAGCCGCCGGGACCCGCGCTGATCGTATGGGTCTCGTCGATGAGGAGCAGCGTGCCGTACTTCGTGCAGAGCTCGCGCACCGCCTCGTGATAGCCCGGCTCGGGAAGGACGATCCCGATGTTGGTGAGCGCGGGCTCGAACATGCACACCGCGGCGTCGCCGGTCGCGAGCGCGCGCTCGAGCCCGTCGAGGTCGTTGATCTCGACGACGAGTGTCGTCTCGTCGAGGTCGACCGGCTTGCCGACGTTCCCGTCGCGCGCGACGACGCGGCCGGCTTCGTCCAGCGTCGCGAACGACTCGTCGACCGACCCGTGGTAGCACCAGTTGTGCACGACGACCTTGGAACGGCCGGTCACCTCGCGCGCCCACCGGATCGCGAACCGGTTCGCGTCGGTCGCCGTCAACGTGAAGTTCCAGTAGGGCACGCCGAACCGTCGCGTCATCTCGCGCCCGACCCACGCGGCGTCCTCGGTGGGCAACATCAGCGTGATGCCCTTGGCGGCCTGGGTCGCGATCGCGTCGACGCTGACCTTCGGTGCGTGTCCGGCCATGCCGCCCGTGTCGCCTAGGCAGAAGTCGACGAACGCGTTGCCGTCGACGTCCCAGAACCGTGCGCCCTCCGCGTGATCGACGAACACGGGGTGGTCGCCCGGCCACCGCGTCATCCAGTTCATCGGGACGCCGAAGAGCAGCGAGCCTTTCGCGTCGGCGGCGAGCTCGCCCGACCGGCGGTGCCGCTCGCGGAAGGTCTGCCGTTCGCGGTCCATCAACGTGCGGACACGGGTGCGATCGATGTCGGGCACGGGCCCCCTCTGCTCGATGTTCCGGCCGATCTCGGCCGCGGCGCCGCGAGTGTACGCGGTTGATACGCAGACCCCGGGCCGACTTAGGATGCCTGGGCGACAAGGCACATGGCCGACCCGTCAATCGAGGGGGAGGTCGACCGATAGAGGAGACGATGCCCCGACCGATCACGCCCGCGAGGGTTCCGATCGCCGCGCTCGCGGCGCTCTTGTTCGCCTTGAGCGCCTGTGGTGGCGGTCCGATGGTGGCCACCGTCTCACCGCCCGCCACCACGCACCTCACCACGACGCCGCCGGCGATCCCCGGCGCGGGCAGCTGTCGGAACCTCTCGCCGGCGCACGACGACAAGCACGGCATCGAAGTGCGCGGCACCACCACCGATCACGAGCCGCTGGTCGTCCTGTTCGCCGGCACCCACCGCACGATCCCGTCGGGCAAGGCGCTCACCACCTACGTGCGGGTCGGCGGCGTCCGCGCATTGCAGATCAGCATCGGCGACAGAGCCGGCAGCGTCCGCCGCCTCCTCGGGTTCCGGCCGGGGCTTCCACCGTTCGACTGGCCCGGCGCAGGGACACCGTGGACCGGAACCACGACCTTCCCTCAGGCAGGGTGCTGGCGGATCGACGTGCAACGAGGCGGACTGACCGGCCAGCTGTGGCTCCGAGCGAGCTGAGGCATCGCCCCGACCCTGATCAGCGCCACACTCATCGGAGACCGGCCGGGGTGCCCGCGTCAGCGGACGGCAACACCACGATCGCGCTCTGCTTGGATCGCTCGCCGGTCGAGTCGGACGGGCGCTGCACCAGGCATCCGCCGACCGCCGGTATGGATTCGCAATAGGCGGTCTTCCGCTTCTTGACCCACATCGTGGTCGAGCCGCCTCCGTCGAGGTTCACGGCGCGGTACGCACCGGCGCGGATCAACGCGTCGGCGAGGTACGGGAAGCGCACGCCGTAGGACCAGTTGGTCTGGCGGCCGTCGATCGTCATGAAGATCAGCCGACAGGTGGTCGCGGGGTCGACGTCAGAGCAGCCCTGGGTGATGCCCACAGCGGTGCGGGGGTTGTAGTTGAAGACGTAGTTGTCACCCGGTTGGTAGCGAGGAGCAACGTCGGCCCCCTTCCGCACGAGGAGCTCCGAGCCGCCCATCACATCGGTCACGCCCGGCCACCCGGCGAAGGTGAAGCTCAGTCGCACCGTATCGCCGGGCTGCAGGCCGACGATCTTGTGGGCGAGCGTCGAGTGCTCCCGGGAGGCCACGACAACGGCGTCGGTGGCGACGCCGAGCCCGAGCGGGGTCTGTGGGCAAGGCTCCGGCTGCGCCGCCACCGTGTACCGGCGAACGATCGACGTTCGCTTCTTGCCGTTCCATCCGATCGCCGACGTGGGCACCAGCCGCGCCGCGCAGTAGTGCGGGTCGGTCGATCGCGGGCTCACGGTGCCCGGCGGGCGCGTGACGGTGCCACCGCGAGCTGTGTAGCCCTGGATCGCGTCCCCGGTTGGCGTGCCCTCGTTCCACCCCTGCACGAAGAACCCCTTCGTCTGGCTCTGGTCCGTCGCGAGGATCTTCAGCTCCGGGTGACCGACGTATGCGGTCTTGCCGTCGGCGGACCACGCCACGTCGACGCCGGCGGTCTTCCCCGTGGTCCAGAGCTCACCGTCGATCATGAGGGTGTGCTTCGGCCGGCCCCCCTCTGCGCCGAAGTCGCCGTTGATGGCCGCGATCGCCCCCGCGCCGGCCGCCATCGTGCTCGTGCGCGACCACATCGGGTACTGCTGGGTCGCGGGGGCGATGTCGGGGACGTTCGTGCCGGGCGCCAGTGTCAGCACCCGGATCTCTTGTGGTCCCCTACTAGCTCGGATCTTCTTGAGCGCAAGCTCGGGGGTCAGGTGAAAGGTCGCCGTCCGCATGCCGGCGATGGCAGGCGTCATAACTGCAGCGATCGCGAGCAGACACGCCGCGACGGCGGTCCGTCCCCGACGACGGATGCCTTTGTGCACGCCCGCATCCCTCCCTATGCATCTCGATCCCTCGACAACTGGACGTCTATCAGGTGACGTCGATCAGGCCTCCGCCAGACGGTTGAGGGTAGCGAAGACGAACTAGTCCGTGAACCCCCCTTCCGGGGAACCCCTCATCCCACACGAGCAGGCGGACGCGGGCATCCCGGGGGTATCGTGGGCGGCCGTGGTCCGGCGGAGGTTCCTGGTCGTAGCGGCCGTGGTCGTGCTTGGGCTGGTCACGGCGGGGCCGGCGCAGGCCGAACCCCGATGGGTGCGCCATATCGGGCGGATCGTCGCGGGTCACCCGATGTCGGTCGTGGTCGGGGACGACGGGGCCGTCTGGTACCGGCGTCGCGCCGACGTCGCGAGGCCGCCGGCGTCCAACGAGAAGTTGCTGCTTTCGATGGCGCTCCTCCACCGGTTCAGCGCCGACCAGACGTTCGATGTGCGGGCGCTCGGCCCCGTCGTCGATGGGACCGGCACGGTTGACGGCAACCTCTACATCAAGGGACAGGGCGACCCCGAGGTGGGCGCCGCACGGTTGGGCGTCCTCGCGTCGCGGCTGTGGGACGCGGGCCTGCGTCACCTCACCGGCCACGTCGTCGGCGTGACCGGCCCGTTCCGTCGCGACTGGTTCGCGCCCGGCTGGAAGAGCTACTTCCCCGCCGAGGACATCGCCCTGCCCACCGCGCTCACCTTCGCGGGCAACGTCGCGCCATCCGGACGACACGTGCGGTATCCGGAAGCGCTGGCGGCGACGTACCTGACGCATGCGCTCCGACACCTCGGGGTCACGATCGGGTCGAAGGGGACGGCGGGACCGGGGGTCACCGGCATGACGCTGCTCGCGTCGGCATCCTCGAAGCCCCTGCGTTCGATCATGGAGCGCATGGACCACCGCTCGATCAACTTCTCCGCAGAAGTGCTCGGCAAGGCGCTCGCGTACGCCGGCGGTGAGGCCGGCACGATCGCGAACGGGGCGGCCGCGATCTGCGCGTACGAAGCGGCGAGCGGCGTGCACGCAACCTGCCACGACAGCTCGGGCTTGTCCTACGGGAACCGTCAGACGGCGATCGGCATCCTCCACATGCTTTGGAACGCCGATCACCAGCCGTGGCTCGGCGCGCTGCGGATGGCGCTGCCCGCCGCCGGTCAGGGCACATTGCGACATCGGCTGGGCGGCATCCGGATCCGAGCCAAGACCGGCACGCTCGACAACGTCTCGGCGCTGTCGGGGTGGGTCTGGAACGGTCCCACCGACGGCTGGATCACCTTCTCGATGCTCACGAGCGGGATGGATGAGTACGCGGCAAAGGACCTGGAGGACCGGATCGCGCAGGTGCTCGCGAACCGCGCGAAGCCGCGGGCCTAGAGCGTGATCGCGTAGCGCAGCATCGGGTGGTTCGCGCACTCGACCATCTCGTCGCCTCGCGCGCCGTCCGGCTCCCAACCCATGTGGTCGTAGAAGCCCCGCCCGCGATCATTCGCCTCGAGAACCCACAGCGTGGCGCGTAGGAAGCCTCCTCGCCGCAGCCCGTCGAGCGCGTCGTCCATCAGTCGCCGTCCAAGACCCGTTCCGACATGGTCGGCCGCGACATAGAGCACGTCCAACTCACCAGTTGACGCGCTGGCATCCTCGTCGCGGGATGCGCCCCACGACGCCATCCCGACAACGCGGTCCTCGTCGAAGGCCAGCAGGACCTCACCGACGCGATCGGGCGAACCGATCGCATCACGCCAATCGCTCGCTTGTCCCTCGACCGACAGAGATGCGAGATGCTCCGCGGGCAAGATGTCGGCATAGGCCCAGCGCCAGGCGTCGTTCTTCATCGAGACGAGCGCGTCGACGTCGTCCACGGTCGCGGGACGGATCATCGGCGGCACGGTGCTACTCCTCGGGTGCCACCCTCGGATGCAGCAGGCCGTAGGTGTAGCCGTCGACGAGCGCTTCCCACGAGGCCTCGATGATGTTCTCGCTGACGCCGACCGTGGTCCATTCGCGCTCGCCGTTAGACAGGTCGATCAACACGCGGACGGTCGCGCCCGTGCCGACGCTGCGATCCAAGACACGCACACGGAAGTCTTCGAGCTCCATGTCGTCCAGCGCCGGGTAGTCGTTCGACAACGCCTTGCGTAACGCGTTGTCCAACGCCCCGACCGGGCCCTGCCCCTCGGCGCTCTCGATGTGCCGCGAGCCGCTGGTGATCACCTTGACCGTGGCCTCGGCGAGCGGGTCCTCGCCTGATCGCTCCTCGACGTGGACGCGGTAACTCTCGATCGTGAACCACGGCTGCACCCACCCCTCTGCGCGGCGAAGCAGGAGCTCGAGCGACGCCTCGGCCAGGTCGTACGTGTAGCCCCGCGACTCGCGCTCCTTCAGCTCCTGGACCGCCGCACCGACCGCGCCGTCGTCGATCTCGAGCCCGAACTCGTCGGCCTTCATCCGGATCGAGGCGCCACCGCTGTAGTCCGACGCGACGACGTTTCGCCGATTGCCGACCGCGTCGGGCTCGACGTGCTCGTAGGCGCGCGAGACGCGCGCGACGCCGCTCGTGTGCAACCCCGCCTTGTGCGTGAACGCGTACCGGCCCGCGTAGGGCTGCCGCGCCTCGGGCGAGAGGTTCGCGATCTCCGCGACGTAGTGCGCGAGCTCGGTGAGGTGCGCCACCGAGCCCTCCGGCAGCGCGTCGGCGACGCCGAGCTTGAGCGCGAGGTTCGCCGCGATCGGCACGATGTCGGCGTTGCCCGTGCGCTCGCCGTAGCCGTTCACCGTCCCCTGAACCTGCAGCACCCCGGCGTCCACCGCGACGAGCGAGTTCGCGACCGCGCACCCAGCATCGTTGTGGACGTGGATCCCCAGCGGCGCGCTCGCCTGGTCGCGCACGACCTTCACGACCCGCGCGATGTCGAAGGGCAACATCCCGCCGTTCGTGTCGCAGAGCACCAGCCGCTCGGCGCCGGCTTCCTCCGCCGCGGCGATCACCGCCATCGCGAACGTGGGGTCACTCCGATAGCCGTCGAAGAAATGCTCCGCATCGAAGAAGACGCGCCGCCCCTGTGCCCGGAGGAACGCGACCGAGTCGCGCACCATCGCGACGCCTTCGTCCAGGTCGGTCCGCAGCGCCTCGGTCACATGCAGATCCCACGCCTTGCCGACCAGGCAGACCACCTCGGTGCCGGCGTCGAGCAGATCGCGGAGCACCTGGGAATCCTCGGCACGCTCGCCCGCCCGTCTGGTCATCCCGAACGCCGTCAGCTGCGCGTGCTCGAGCGTCTCCTTCGTCGCGAGCCGGAAGAACTCGGTGTCGCGCGGGTTCGCGCCGGGCCACCCGCCCTCGATGTAGGGGAACCCAACCTGATCGAGCCGGTGCAGGATCCGCAGACGGTCCTCGACGGTGTAGGAGAGGTCCGCCTGCTGGGCGCCGTCACGGAGCGTCGTGTCGTAGAGCTCGACGCGCACCGAGCCGGCGTCGCTCACGCCGTCGCTCCCTCGACCACGAGGTCGCCGACCTCGGTCGTGGTGTAGTCCATCTCGCCGGCGCGCATGCTCTTCATCCTGCCGGTGGCGTGACGGATCCCTCGGTCGACGCGCTCGGCCGCCCCGGTCTCGCCGAGCTGGCGAAGCAGCATCTCCATGGCGCCGATCGCCGCGAGTGGGTTGATCGTGCCCTTACCGGTCTCGCTCGGCGCCGTGCCGCCGATCGGCTCGAACATCGACACCCCGTCGGGGTTGATGTTGCCGCCGGCCGCGATGCCCATCCCCCCTTGGATCATCGCGCCGAGGTCCGTGATGATGTCGCCGAACATGTTGTCGGTGACGATCACGTCGAACCGCGACGGCGAGTCCAGGAAGTAGATGCACGCCGCGTCGACATGCACGTAGTCGGTCTGGACGCCGGGGAACTCGCTGCTGAGCTCGTCCACGACGCGCTGATAGAGGTTGCCCGCGAACGTCAACACGTTGGTCTTATGCACGAGGGTGAGCTTGTTGCGACGCGCCGACGAGGCCGCGAGCTCGAACGCGTAGCGCACGATCCGCTCGACGCCGTGCCGCGTGTTGATCGACTCCTGCACCGCGACCTCATGCTCGGTGCCCTTGCGATGGAAGCCGCCCGCGCCCGTGTAGAGGCCCTCGGAGTTCTCGCGCACGACCACAAGGTCGACGTCCTCCTCGGAGTGGCTCGGCACGAGCGTCTGCACGCCGGGATAGCGAACGACCGGCCGAAGGTTCACCCACTGATCGAGCCCGAACCGGATCTTGAGCAGGAGGTCCCGCTCCAGGATCCCGGGTCTGACCCGCGGGTCGCCGACCGCGCCGAGGAAGATCGCGTCGCAGGCGCCGAGCCCGTCGAGCTCCTTGTCGGGCAGCACGTCGCCGGTCCGCAGGTACCGGTCGGCCCCGAGGTCGAAGTCGACGAGCTCCACGTCGAATCCGTCGCGGACGGCGTCGAGCACCTTGAGGCCCTCACCGACCACTTCGGGACCGGTCCCGTCCCCGCGGATCACGCCGATCCGATGGGTCACGGCGTGACCTCGTTGGTCTGCTCCTCGTCCTTGGCCGCGACCGCGATCGCGCGGTTCACCGCCGCGAGGTAGGCGCGCGCGCTCGCCTCGACCACGTCGGTGGCGACCCCACGGCCCGTGACACGGCGTCCGTCGACGTCGACCTGCACGACGACGTCGCCGAGCGCGTCGGTCCCGCCGGTGACGGCCGATACCTGGAAGCTCGCGAGCCGCGCCTCCACTCCGGCCGCACGCGAGATCGCGCCCATCGCGGCGTCGATCAGCCCGTCGCCGATCGCCGACTCCTCGATCGTCTCCTCACCCCTGCGCAGATGCACGGTGGCTCGCGGCTGCAGGTGCGTCCCGCCGCCGACGACCACCGATTCGAGAAGGAAGACGTCTTCGTCCGCTGCGCCGAGCTCCTCCGCGACGATCGCCGAGAGGTCTTGGTCGGTGAGCTGGACCTTGCGGTCGGCGAGATCCTTGAACCGGGTGAACGCGCGGCTCAGCGCGCCGTCGTCGAGGGTGATACCCATCTTGCCGAGCGCGTCGACGAACGCGTGGCGGCCGCTGTGCTTGCCGAGCACGAGCTGGTTGCCTTCGAGCCCGATCTCGAGCGGGTCCATGATCTCGTAGGTCGCGCGGTTGGCCAGCACGCCGTGCTGGTGGATCCCGCTCTCGTGGGCGAACGCGCTCGCGCCGACCACCGCCTTGTTCGGCTGAACGCTGTAGCCCGTCGTCATCGAGACCAGCCGCGACGTGCGCGTGATCTCCTTGATGTTCAGGCCGTGCTGCACGCCGAGGTGTTCGCCGCGGGTGCGCACGATCATCGCGATCTCTTCGAGCGAACAGTTCCCCGCGCGCTCGCCGATCCCGTTGACCGCGACCTCGATCTGGCGCGCGCCGTTCTCGATGCCGGCCAGAGCGTTCGCCACCGCAAGGCCCAGGTCGTTGTGGCAATGCGTTGAGATCACGACGTGGCCGGGCGTGTCCTCGCGGACGATCCGAACCAGCTCGCCGAACTCGGTCGGCGTCGCGTATCCCACGGTGTCGGGCACGTTGATCGTCGTCGCGCCGCAGCGCACCGCGAGACGGAAGCACTCGAGCAAGAAGTCGAGCTCGGTGCGCGTCGCGTCCTGCGCGCTGAACTCCACGTCCTCCGTGTAGCCCTTCGCGAGCGTGACGTTCGCCTCGATCGCGTCGAGCACCTGCTGGTGGCTCATCCGCAGCATCGACTCACGCTGCACGTCCGACGTCGAGATGAACGTGTGGATGCGCCAGCGCTCGGCGCCCTTCAGCGCCTCGGCCGCGCGCTCGATATCACCGGTCGCGGTGCGGGCGAGTGCCGCGATCACCGGGCCGCGAACGGTATCGGCGATCTCGCGGACGGCCTCGAACTCGCCCTGGGACGAGATCGGGAAGCCGGCTTCGAGGATGTCGACCTGCAGCCGGGCGAGCTGCTCGGCGATCTCGACCTTCTCGGCCTTGGTCAGCGCGATCCCGGGAGCCTGCTCCCCGTCGCGCAGCGTTGTATCGAAGATCCGGACGTCGTTGTTGTTCTTGCCTACCGCTTCGCCACTTGAGGCATCTACTACGCCAGGTTCACTCATCTCAGCTCGGCACCTTCTGCTCGGACTCCAACCAGGGCATCATCTGGCGCAGCTGCCGGCCCACCTGCTCGAGCTGGGACGTCTGCGCCTGCTGCCGAAGTCGGAGGAACTCCGGGAAGCCGGCGTCGGCCTCGGCGATCCACTTCCTCGCGAACGAACCGTCTTGGATCTCGGCCAGGACCTCTTCCATCTGCTGGCGCGCGTGTGCGTCGATCACGCGCGGGCCGCTCTGATAGTCGCCCCACTCGGCGGTGTCGGACACGCTGTAGCGCATCCACGACAGGCCGCCCTCGTAGATCAGGTCGATGATCAGCTTGAGCTCGTGCATGCACTCGAAATACGCGATCTCGGGCTGGTACCCGGCGGCGACGAGCGTCTCGAACCCGTTGCGGATCAGCTCGGAGATCCCGCCGCACAGCACGGTCTGCTCGCCGAAGAGGTCGGTCTCGGTCTCCTCTTTGAAGGTGGTCTCGATGATGCCGGCACGGGCGCCGCCGATCCCGTTGCCGTAGGCGAGCGCGCGGGCCTTCGCCTTGCCGGTCGCGTCCTGCTGCACGGCGACCAGCGCCGGCGTCCCGATCCCCTGCTCGTACGTGCGGCGGACCAGGTGGCCCGGCCCCTTCGGCGCGATCATCGTCACGTCGACACCCGCGGGCGGCACGACCGTGCCGAAGTGGATCGAGAACCCGTGCGCGAACATGAGCATGTCGCCGTCCTTGAGGTTCGGCGCGATATCGCTCGTGTAGACCGCCCCGTGCGAGGTGTCGGGCAGCAGGCACATCACGACGTCTGCCTCGGCCACCGCGTCGGCGGTGTCGAGCACCCGCAAGCCGGCTTCTTCCGCCTTGGCACGGCTGGCCGACCCCGGCCGGAGCCCGACGCGCACGTCGTAGCCACTGTCCTGCAGGTTCTCGGCGTGGGCGTGTCCTTGCGAGCCGAAACCGAGGATCGCGATCTTCTGATCGCTCAATACGCCGGGGTCGGTGTCCTTCTCGTAGTAGATCGTGGCCATCGTGCAGGCGTCCTTCCGTCGTGCGCGAGATCGCCCGTCAGGCGTCGCTCGCAACCTTGAGCGTTCGATCCTTGATGCTGCGGTCGCCCCGGGCGAGCGCCACGCGTCCGGTCCGAGACAGCTCGACCACGCCGAAGTCGCGGAGCATGCCGAGCAACGCCTCGAGCTTCTCGGGCTTGCCCGACGCCTCGAGGGTGAGCGTGCCGTGCGTGACGTCGACGACGTTCACGCGGAACACGTCGGCGATCTCCATGATGCGGGCGCGGTTGTCGCCGTCGGAGCGCACCTTGACCAACATCAGCTCGCGCTCGACCGCGGAGCCCGGGTCGTGCTCGAGGATCTTGATCACGTTGACCAGCTTGTTCAGCTGCTTCGTGACCTGCTCGAGCGGCTTCTCCTCGACGTTGACGACGATCGTCATCCGCGAGACACCTGGGCTCTCGGTCGCGCCGACCGCGAGCGAGTCGATGTTGAACCCGCGCGCCGCGAAGAGCCCCGCGATGCGGGTGAGCACGCCGGGGCGGTCCTCGACGAGCACCGAGATCGTGTGCAGGTGGCCGTTCATACGATCGGAGCCTCCCCCGGGGTCTCGTGGGGCGCGAACTCCGGGCCGAGGATGATGTCGTCGTTGGACGTGCCCGCGGCGACCATCGGGAACACGCCCTCGCGCGGGTCGACACGGAAGTCGATCACGACGCTGCGGTCCTCGACGGCGTACGCCTTCTCGATCGTGGCGTCGACCTCCTCAGGGCTCTCCACCCGCAGGCCGACCGCGCCGTATGCCTCGGCCAGCTTCACGTAGTCGGGCACGTTGGGATCGAGGTACACGCCCGAGTACCGCTCGTCGAAGAACAGCTCCTGCCACTGGCGGACCATGCCCAGGTAGCCGTTGTTCAAGATCGCCGTGATGAACGGGATCTTCTCGGTGTTGCTCGTCGCGAGTTCCTGCGCGGTCATCTGGAAACAGCCGTCGCCGTCGATCGCGACCACGCGCTTGTCGGGCTGACCGACCTTGGCGCCCATCGCCGCCGGCACCGCGAAGCCCATCGTGCCGAGCCCGCCGGAGTTGATCCAGTGGCGCGGCCGCTCGAAGCGCCAGTACTGCGACGCGTACATCTGGTGCTGCCCGACCCCGGACACGAGGATCGTGTCGTCGTCGGCGAAGTGACGCAGGCGCTCGACGCAGTACTGCGGCTTCACGGTGTCGCCGTTCTGCCCGTAGCGCAGCGGGTATTTGGCCTGCCACTCCTTCAAGGTGTCGAGCCACGCGGAGCGGTCCGGCGCGCCGGCGTCGCCCTGGCGCTTGCCGAGCTCGGTGACCATCTTGGCGATCACGTCGCGGCAGTCGCCGACGATCGGCACGTCCGCCACGCGGTTCTTCCCGATCTCGGCCGGATCGATGTCGACGTGCACGATCTTGGCGTCGGGCGCGAACGCGGACAGCTTCCCCGTCACGCGGTCATCGAACCGAGCGCCGAGCGCGACCAGCAGGTCGGCGCGCTGCATGGCGGTGACCGCGGTGTAGACGCCGTGCATCCCCGGCATGCCGAGGCAGAGCTCGTGCGAATCGGGGAACGCACCGCGGGCCATCAGCGTGGTGACGACCGGCAGCTTGCCCAGCTCGGCGAGCTGCCGCAGCTCGTCGGTCGCGTTCGCCTTGATCACCCCGCCGCCGACGTAGAGCACGGGGCGCTTGGCCGCGAGGATCAGCTTGACCGCCTCGGAGACCTGGCGGTTGTTGCCTTTCGTGGTCGGACGGTAGCCGGGCAGCGAGATCTTCTCGGGCCACGTGTACTCGACGTCGGCCTGCAGCACGTCCTTGGGAAGGTCGATCAGGACCGGACCGGGGCGGCCGGTCGACGCGATGTGGAACGCCTCGCGCACGGTCTCGACGATGTCCGCCGGGTTCTTCACGAGGAAGTTGTGCTTGGTCACCGGCATCGTGATCCCGGTGATGTCTGCCTCCTGGAACGCGTCGTTGCCGACGACAGGCGTCGGGACCTGGCCGGTGATCGCTACGATCGGGACCGAGTCCATCTTGGCGTCCGTCAGTGGCGTGACCAGGTTGGTCGCGCCCGGCCCGCTCGTCGCCATGCAGACGCCGACCTTGCCGGTCGCCCAGGCGTAGCCCTCGGCGGCGTGGCCCGCGCCTTGTTCGTGCCGGCAAAGCACGTGGCGGATCGGCGAGCGGTCGACCAGCGGGTCGTAGATCGGCATGCTGGCCCCGCCAGGGATGCCGAACACGACCTCGACGCCCTCCTGCTCGAGGGCCTTGAGGACCGCGTCGGCGCCCTTCATCGTCATCCTTGGCTCCCCATCGCGACCTCGCCCGCCGGCCAGCCGTCGACCGGACCGGTCTCAACCCGGCGGACCTGCGCCTGCAGGCGGTGCGCCAGGTTGCGGCACGCGCGCTCGAACTCCCACGGGGTCCAGTCGCGGCGCCGCATCTGCAGCACGTCGGCGATGTGCTCCTCAGCGACGTCGAACCCGCCGCCCAGGTACTGCACGTCGGAGGACAGGTAGCGGTCGACGGTCGCGCGGGTGCTGTGGTCGATCGCATCCACGGTGACCTGGCCGGGTCCCTCCCACAAGACGCTCGCGACCACGGTGCCGTCTCGTTCGAACTCGTAACGCATCTCGGGTGACTCCTCTCGGTGCGGGCCGGTCCGGTGGCCGGGCCTAGTGCGGATCGGGGAAATGAAAAGCCCCCCGGCTGGCGGAGGGCATCTGGCGCGGATGGCTTGGCCCCGACGGGGGCCTCCGCGCCTACGTGATAAGTACGAGGACGCTGCGTCCGGACACAGCTGCTTTCGACATGGTCACGACAGTGTGGGGGCCGGGAAGCCGAGTGTCAACCCTGCGGCGCAGCGCGCTTGGCCCAAAGGCGCTACGGTCGACGTTCGCGGGCCGGACGACGGTCCGCGAGGAGGGAGGGGAAGCATGCGCAAGCCATTGTTCGTGGCTGCTCTCGTGCTCGTGATCATCGGTGCCGCCTTAACGGTGTCGTTCGCCTCGGGCCAGCGAGCTGTGACGCACCCGATGCGGATCACGGTGCGCGAGCAC
>DASYOY010000066.1:0-5076 GCA_036007245.1 Actinomycetota bacterium
GGAACTGTCGACGATCTTCGTCTGCGTCCACGTCGCGCCGCCGTCGTGTGATTGCGCGACGTAGGGATCGCCGTTCGTGGGGCCGTTGAAACTCACGTAGATGTCCTGGCCGTTATCGCTCGTGGCGAGGATCGGCTTGTCATTCCAGGAGACCTTCCCGTAGGTCTTCACGGGCGTTGACCAGGTCGCGCCGTGGTCGGGCGACTTCGTGAAGAACACGTTGTAGCCGTTCATGAAAACGGAGTAGACGGCGCCCGTGTTCGGAACGACCTCGATGATCGGATCGGCCTGCGCACCGACGCCCGCGCACGTGCAGATGTAGCGGTCGGGCCCCCACGTTGCCCCGCCGTCACTCGAGACCTTGAGCATGATGTAGGGGAGCGGGCACTTGTTGCCACACGCCGTCGGACCGGTGTACCGCGTCGTCAGCAGATACACGTACGGCGAGTTCGGGTCCGCCGCGATCGCGGGCTCCCAGTCGTCGGCAGTTGGGCTCACCACGTGCTCGCCGGCCCATCCGCTGGGCGGCGCTGCGGGGGCTGCGGTGTCCACGCGGAGGGTCCCGGCGGCCTTGGCGTCGCGCCACGCTTGGATCCGCGCGGCGGTTCCTTCCGCTTCCCGCTCGGCCTCGGTCGAGCCGCTGTCGCTCTCAACGCCGGCGTCGCTCTCGCCTCCCTGGTTCGGTCCGGTCGCGGGCGTCGAGGAGCTCGGGGCCGACGACGTCGAGCCGCCGGTCACCATCAGGCCGATCACCAACGCGAGGCTTGCGAGGACGAGCACGAGCGCGAGCACGCCACGTCGACGGTGCATGCGATACCTCCGTTCCTGCCGGGGGGAAGGTCCGTACCGGAACGTACGGCGGCGTTGTGCCGCGCGCAAACTGACCACCGTTCAAGAAGGGCTGATCAGGTCTGGCGGTTGACCCAGACGCCGCCCGGGCCGATGTAGCTCGGTCCCTCGCCCCACGCCGCCAGCGTCTTTCCGTTCGACATGATGCCGAGCTCGCCGTAGTCCCCGTAGGGCTCCTGGAAGCCCTTCGCGGACTTGTAGGCCGCGCCACCGGAGGCGTCGGAGATCTTCACCGGGCCGGTCCACGTTCGTCCGCCGTCGCTCGATGCGCGGTAGAAGACGTTCCACTCGTCGAGGTTCCCGCCGCCGGCGGTCTGGAAATAGAACATGCGGACGTCACCGCTCCCGCGCGCGGCTAGGGCCGGGGCCGTCGCCATCTCACCCTTGACCGACTGCGCCGTCCGAGCGCTCCACGTGAGCCCGCCGTCGTCCGACCATCTCGTGTATATCCGCTGAAGTCCGTACGCCACGGTGGGTGCGTCGTACGAGATGACGAGGTTGCCGTGGCCGTCGGATGCGAGCGCCGTGTGGCCCACGTAGTAGTCGGCGCGCTCGGGGCTCTGCAACCCAACAGGGAACGAGTCGACCAGCACGCGCTTCCAGGTCTTTCCGCGATCGCCGGAGACGACGGCGAAGACCTTCGTCGTTCCGGCCAGTTCGATGCTGTTGGAGTAGTCGACCGCGGCCTCCGAGAACACGACGCGACCGTTCGGCGTCACGTCGCCGCCGAACGTGTAGTAGTAGAGCTTGCTCTTCGTGACGCGCGTCTGCGTCCATGTGCGCCCGCCGTCGTGCGACTGCGCGAGCCATGGGTCGCCGCCCTGCGGGCCGTTGAAGCTGATGTAGACATCGCGGCCGTTGTCGCTGTCCGCGAGGAGCGGCTTGTCGTTCCAACTCACGTTCCCGTACACCTTCACCGGCGTCGACCACGTCTTGCCGTGATCGTGCGAGCGGATGAACACGACGTTGTAGCCGTTCATGAAGGCGGCGTAGACGTCGCCGGTGTCCGGCACGACTTCGATCTGCGGGTCGAACTGGCCGCTGCCCTTGCATGCGCAGAGCGGCACCTGCTTGCCCCACGTCGCCCCGCCATCGCTCGAGCGTGTGAGCGCCATCCATGGCGTCGGGCAGTTGCCCTTGCACGGCTTCGGAACGCCGTACCGGGTGGTTACCACGTACGCCCAGGGCGCGTTCGGGTCGGTCGCGACGGCGGGCTCCCAGTCGTCGGCCTTGGGATCAACCACGTATTCGCCGGCCCAGCCGGGGGCCGGGGAGGACTGCAGCGCAGCCGTGTCGACGCTGAAGGTGCCGGCCGCCCTGGCCGCCGCGGCGGCGGCGAGCCGCTGGTCGGTCGTTTCGGCCTGCTCGGCGGCCTCGGGGTGCCCGCCCTTGCCCGTTCCCTCGGCGCTTGGCTCGTGCGTCGTCGCGCTCTCGGTGGCGGGAGAGGCCGATGGCGGTGGCGTCTGTCGGTTCGCCAGTACGACGACGAGGAGCAGCACGAGCACGGCGACGAGCGCGGCGATCCAACGACGCTTCACGGGCTCCCTCCCAGGACCGGGCGGCACACGCTAGCCCTCGCCCCGCGGACGGGTCAATCGGTCGTTCGGTCCGTCGCTGTGGTGAGCCACGGCGGCGCGGGCAAGTCCTGCGTGGCGATCAGGAGCCAACGCATACGCCCGAGCGCGGCGGGATCAACGAGCATCGTCGCGCGCGATCGCATCGACCATGTCCTGACTGCGTCGATGCCGGCGCCGCGCGTGAGTTGCTCGTGCTGCGTGGCGAGCTCATCGCGCAGCCACGACTCGAAGCCGAGCGCGAGCAGGACGTCGGCCTGGTTCACCAGCGGAAAGGCCTGGAGGCCGTTCGTACGCGCCGCGTCTGCGATCCAGCCGAAGTCGACGCCGGCCGTGATGTCGACGGCGCCGGGCGCGCCGAGCACGTCCTGGACCGGCTGGTGACGCGCGTAGCCATGGACCGGGCCCGATGCGTCGCCGCCGTAGTCGATGAAGAGCGCGTACCCGCGGTCGAGCATCGTCGCCACCCGATCGATGAACGACAGCGCTCCCGTCGGCACGACGACGTCGCCGTCCGATCGGTGACCGTCGACGAGCTCGTCAAGGGTCGGGTCGAGCGGACGCGTCGTTTCGACGAGCGCGTCGCCGCGCGCGTCGACGGTCACCTCCGCATCGTCGCGCACGATCCGGAACGGCAGGTTGTCGAGCAGTTCGTGCGCGAGCACGACGTCGACGGGGCGTTGGAGCCGATCCGTGACCTCGATCCCATCGATCGCCTCGAGCGCCGCGCGTGCGCCAATGCTGACGTCCACCGCGGTGTAGCGGATCGCCGGCATGGCCTCGAGGAGCTGTCGCGCGAGTGTGCCGTCGCCGGCGCCAACTTCGGTCAGCCGCACGCCGTCGCCCGGAGCGATCGCGTCGCGGAGGGGCTCGAGCGCGCGCGCGAGGAACCGGCCGAACGCGGGGTGGACGTGGGGACTCGTCACGAAGTCGCGGTCCGCGCCCACCGGCGGCCGCTCGTAGAACCCACCCGGTCCGTAGAGCGCGAGCTCCATGAAGACGTCGAACCCGATCGGGCCCTCTCCCTTGATCCGCGCCCGGATCGCGTCGGCGGCGGCGGTCTGCACGGACGCAGTATGCCTGCGACCTGCGAGGATGGCGCGCGTGGACGAGCGACCGATCCGCCGTGCCGCCTCGGCTGTGTGCGTCAGACCTGCGACCGAACGGTTCGAGGTGCTCGTCGTGCAGCGGAGCCAGGGGAGTCGGTTCCTCCCCGGTTACATCGCGTTCCCGGGCGGCGCGGTCGACGCGGAAGACGAGGCGCGCGCCGCCCGATGGTTCGCCGACCCCGAGCAGGCGCCGCGAGCGACGGCCGTGCGCGAGCTCACCGAGGAGGTCGGCCTGACGTTGACGGCCGAGGGACTCGTCGCTGCGGTCGATCTCGCGCCGGCCGATGCCGCGCCCCCGCTCGCCGAGCAGATCTGGCCCCTGTGCCACTGGATCGCGCCGCCGGAGGTGCCGGTTCGCTTCGACGCCCAGTACTTCACGATCGAGGGCAACGGCGTCGAACCGCGCGCCGACGGCGGCGAGATCGCGCGCAGCTGGTGGGTCGACCCACGCGCGCTCCTCGAGGAGTGGGAGCGCGGCGAGCACAAGCTGTACTGGCCCAGCTGGTACACGGTGACCCAGGTCGCCTCCTGCTCGACCGCGGAAGAGGCGATGGCGCTGACGTTCGAGTCGCGCGATCCGACCCAGGACGAAGAAGACACGATGCCGCTGCACGTGATGGAGCAGGTCTGATGCTCCGGGTCGTCCGTGTGCTCGCGCCGAACCCGAGCGTCTACACGCTCGACGGCACCAACACGTGGGTGGTCGGCGCGGATCCGTCGATCGTGATCGACCCCGGCCCGCCGGATCCCGGGCACGTCGAGCAGATCCGCAGAGACGCGGGCGACGTGGCGGCGGTGCTCGTCACCCACGACCACGAGGATCACGCCGAGGGTGCCGTCGCCTTCGGCGAGCTCATCGGTGCGCCCGTGTACGCGTGGCGGCTCGATGGTGCGACGCGCCTCACCGACGGCGCGAGGTTCACGGCCGGCGGTGGTGTCGAGCTCGTCGCCGTGCACGGCGCCGGACACAGCCCCGATCACGTCGCCTTCTTCGAGCCGACCGAGCGAGCGCTCTTCACCGGCGACGCGGTGGTCGGACGGGGGACGAGCTTCATCGATCCACCCGAAGGCGACCTCGCGCGCTACCTGACCACGCTCCATCGGATGCTCGAGCTGCACCCGCGCACGATCTACCCCGGGCACGGTCCCGTTCGCACCGACGCCGATCGCGTGCTCCGCGAGTACATCGCGCATCGGGAGGAGCGCGAGGCGGAGGTGCTCGCCGGCCTCGATACCGGCGACCGCACCGTGCAGGCGCTCGTGGCCCGGATCTACGCGAGCTATCCGCCCGAGGTTCACGACCTCGCCGCGCGAACGGTCACCGCGCATTTGCTGAAGCTCGAGCAGGACGGTGCCGTGCACAAGAAGGGCCGAGGCGCGTCGCAGACCTGGGCTCGCCAGGAACCGACCGCCTGTGCCCGGTGCGGCCGCCCGGTGCGCGGCCGAGGCCGATACTGCAGCTCGTGCTCGCTCGCGCTGCTACAGGGCGAGGCCACCGGCTCGGCCTAGCGGCGGCGTATCCGTCACCAGCTGCAGCTGCGACC
>DASYOY010000067.1:0-2524 GCA_036007245.1 Actinomycetota bacterium
CGCCTCCTTCGTTAGCTCAAGAACCCCTCGTAGTGGCGCATCATCAGCTGCGACTCGATCTGTTTCATCGTCTCGAGCGCGACCCCGACGGCGATCAGGATGGACGTGCCGCCGAACGGGAACTGATCGATATGCCAGTACGCGAGGACGATCGTCGGGATCAGCGCGATCGCGGCCAGGAACAGCGACCCGGGCAGCGTGATGCGCACCAAGATCGCGTTCAGGTAGTCGGCGGTCGGCGGCCCGGGCCGGATGCCCGGCACGAACCCACCGTTCTTCCGCAGGTTGTCGGCCGTGCGGATCGGGTCGAACTGGATCGCCGTGTAGAAGTAGGAGAAGAACACGATCAGCCCGGCGAGCAGCGCCATGTAGACCCAGTTGGCCGTGTTCGAGATGTAGCGGTTGACGAAGTCCTGGAACCATTGGGCGTGGATCACGCTCGCGAGCAGCACCGGGAAGTACAGGATCGAGTTCGCGAAGATGATCGGGATCACGCCGGCCTGGTTGACCTTCAACGGCAGGTAGGTCGATCCGCCCATCGTCTGCTTCCGGCCGACGACGCGCTTGGCGTACTGGATCGGGATCCGCCGCTGCCCCTGGTCCATGTAGACGACGGCCACGATGATCGCGATGCCGATCAGCAAGACGACGACGAACTTGCCCGGGCCGCCGCTTCGCAGGATCGCCGAGCCCTCGAACGGGAGACGGCTGATCACGGCGGTGAAGATCAAGATCGACATGCCGTTGCCCACGCCTCGTTGCGTGATCAGCTCGCCGAGCCACATGATCAGCGCGGTGCCGGCGGTCATCGTCAGCACGATCAGCAACACGTTCGTCGGCTTGAACGACCCGGGGTGGGTCGCGAACAGGTCGGGGATGTTCTGGCTCGCGCCGTTGTGGAACAAGAACACGAGGCCGGCCGACTGCAGGAACGCCAGCGCGACGGTGACGTAGCGGGTGGTCTGGTTGATCTTCTTGGTGCCCGCCTCGCCCTGGTCCTGCCACTGGGCGAGCTTGGGGATGACCACCGTCATCAGCTGGATGATGATCGAGCTGGTGATGTAGGGCATGATCCCGAGCGAGAACACCGAGAAGTGCCCGATGCCGCCGCCGGAGAACAGCGACAGCAGATCGAGGAAGCCGCCGTGCGCCTGGTTCTCCAGGACGCTGGTGTCGACGACCGGCACGGGGACGTGGTTCCCCAGCCGGAAGATGACGATGATGAACAGCGTGAAGAGGATCTTGTTGCGGAGGTCCGGGACCCGGAACGAGTTGAGGAACGCCTTCAGCACGTCCGGCTAGCCTACCTGCACTCTTGGCCTCGCCCGTCTACCGCACGGTCTCCGTGGTGCCGCCGGCCGCCTCGATCTTGGCCTTCGCGGTCGCGGAGAACGCGTGCGCCTTCACGGTGAGCGCCTTGTCGATCTCGCCGCGCCCGAGCACCTTGACCTTTGCCCCCTTGTGCGCCAACCCATGTGCGTACAGCTGGGCGGGCGACACCTCGCCGTCGAAGTAGGCGGCGAGCACCTCGACGTTGACCGGGGCGTACTCGACCCGCGTCGGGTTGGAGAACCCCTTCAGCTTGGGGACCCGCCGCTGGTAGGGCATCTGGCCGCCCTCGAAGTAGGCGGGGACGTTCTTGCGCGCGCCGGTGCCCTTCGTGCCGCGGCCCGCGGTCTTGCCCCGCCTGCCGGACCGCCCACGACCGACACGCGTGCGCTCGGTCTTGGCGCCGTCGGCGGGATGCAGATGATGGAGCTTCATACCTCTTAGACCTCCTCCACCGTGACGAGGTGGCGGACCTTCGCGATCATGCCGCGGATCTCGGGACGGTCGTCCTTGACCACGGTGTCGTGCATGCGATGGATCCCGAGGCGGCGGATCGTCGCCTTCTGGTCCTTCGGGCGCCCGATGGCGCTGCGGACCTGCGTGACCTTGAGCTTGGCCATCACTCGCCGCCCTCGACCCCGTACTGCTCGCTCAGCGCCTCGGCCCGTGCCGCGTTGACACGGTCCTGCGCCGCCGCGACCGCCTCGACCATCGGCCGGGGCGCGACCTCATGCAGCTCGCGGCCACGCACGGTCGCAACCATCTGCGGCGTGCGGAGCGACTGCAGGCCGTTCACCGCCGCCTTGAGGATGTTGATCTGGTTTGACGAGCCCATCGACTTGGACAGGATGTCCTTGATCCCGGCGCACTCGACCAACGCGCGCACCGGGCCGCCGGCGATCACACCGGTCCCCGGGGCGGCGGGCTTCAACAGCACCTCGCCGGCGCCGGCTACCCCGATCACCTCGTGGGGGATCGTCGAGCCCATCATCGAGACCTCGAACATCGAGCGGCGGGCGGCCTCGACGCCCTTGGCGATCGCCGAGGGCACCTCCTTCGCCTTGCCGTAGCCGACGCCGACCCGGCCGGCGCCGTCGCCCACGACGACGAGCGCGGCGAACGAGAACCGGCGTCCGCCCTTGACCACCTTGGCGACCCGGTTGATCGAGATGACCCGCTCTTCGAACGGGCTCTT
>DASYOY010000068.1:0-9813 GCA_036007245.1 Actinomycetota bacterium
TCCTTGACGCTCTTCTGGGCCTTCTTCTTAACGTTCTTGCCTGCGCCCTTGTCCTTCGCGTGCGCCACGGATGCCTCCTTGGGCTTCGGGGAACCGGTTCGTCGGCCCAAGCCTACCCCGAGCAGACGGGCTGCCCGGCGCGCAACCGGCCTGCGCATAGACTGGAGGTTCCGACCGATCGACGTTTCCGGAGGCATGCGGTGACCAAGTACGTGTACGACTTCTCCGAGGGGAACAAGGACATGAAGGACCTCCTCGGCGGCAAGGGGGCCAACCTCGCGGAGATGACCAACATGGGGCTGCCGGTACCCCACGGGTTCACGATCACGACCGAGGCCTGCCTGACCTACCTCGCCGAGGGCGGCCATCCCGCCGGCCTGATGGATGAGGTGGACGAGCACCTCGCGGCGCTGGAGTCCTCTATGGACAAGAAGCTCGGCGACGCGGGCGATCCGTTGCTGGTGAGCGTGCGCTCGGGCGCCAAGTTCTCGATGCCGGGGATGATGGACACGGTCCTGAATCTCGGGCTGAACGAGGACTCGGTCGCCGGGCTCGCCGCCCAGACCGGGAACGACCTGCGGTTCGCGCGCGATGCGTACCGCCGGTTCATCCAGATGTTCGGCAAGATCGTGATGGACGTGCCGGCCGACGCGTTCGAGCACGCGCTCGACGAGGCGAAGGCGACGAAGGGCCCGGATGCGCAAGACAC
Organism: Actinomycetota bacterium; assembly: GCA_036007245.1. Lineage (GTDB taxonomy): Bacteria > Actinomycetota > UBA4738 > UBA4738 > HRBIN12 > AC-51. Next base: position 710 of record DASYOY010000068.1, read on the forward strand.
CGATCTGTCCGCCGACGATCTGTCGGCGTTGACCGAGCGGTTCCTCGCGATCTACCGCGAGCACACGGGCTCGGACTTCCCGACCGACCCGAAGGAGCAGCTGCGCCTATCGATCGAGGCGGTCTTCAAGAGCTGGAACGGCAAGCGCGCACGCGACTACCGCCGGCAGAACAAGATCAGCGACGACCTCGGCACCGCCGTGAACGTGGTCGCGATGGTGTTCGGGAACCGCGGCGACGACTCGGGCACCGGCGTCGCGTTCACGCGGGACCCATCGACCGGCGAACACGTCCCGTACGGCGACTACCTGGCCAACGCGCAGGGAGAGGACGTGGTCGCTGGGATCCGAAACACCCTGCCGCTCGCGAAGCTCGAGGAGATCGATGCTGCCTCGTACAAGGGCTTGCGCGATGTGATGGACACCCTCGAGAACCACTACCGCGATATGTGCGACATCGAGTTCACGATCGAGAAGGGGCGTCTGTGGATCCTGCAGACGCGCGTGGGCAAGCGCACCGCGTTCGGCGAGTGGGTGATGGCCAACGACATGCTGACCGAGGGCCTGATCGACGAGGACACCGCGTTGCTGCGGGTCGACGCCAACCGGTTGGAGGAGCTGTTCAAGCGTCGGGTCGAGGCCGATGGTGCGGGCGCGATCGCGACGGGCCTCAACGCGTCTCCCGGCGCCGCGACCGGCGCGGTCGTGTTCAGCGCCGACGAGGCGGAGCGCTGGGCGAAGAACGACGGCACGAAGGTGATCCTGGTGCGGCGGGAGACGACGCCGGACGACTACCACGGCATGATCGCGTCGCAGGGGATCCTGACCAGCGCGGGTGGCACGAACTCGCACGCGGCAGTGGTCGCACGTGGCGAGGGTATCCCGGCGGTCTGCGGCGCCGACGCGATCAAGATCGACCTGGAAGCCCGCGCGTTCAGCGCCAACGGCACGACCGTGCGGGAGGGCGACACGATCACGATCGACGGGTTCACCGGCAACGTGTTCGTGGGGGAGCTACCACTGACCGATTCGGTGCTCGAGAAGGCGCGGCAGGGTGACGCCACGGCGCAGAGCCAGCCGATCTGGCAGGCGTACGACCGGCTGATGCGCGTGGCGGACGAGCGCCGGCGGCTCCGCGTTCGCGCGAATGCCGATACACCGGAGCAGTCGACCAACGCGCGCGAGCGCGGCGCTGAGGGGATCGGGCTGTGCCGAACCGAGCACATGTTCCTCGGGCCGGAGCGCGTGGCCGCCGTGCAACAGATGATCTTCGCGGAGTCCGACGACGAGGAGAAGGCGGCGTTCGATGTGCTGCTGCCGCTGCAGAAGGGCGACTTCGTCGGGATCTTCCAAGCGATGGATGGGCTGCCGGTCACCGTGCGGCTGCTCGACCCGCCGCTGCACGAGTTCCTGCCCGACCTGACCGAGCTGTCGGTGGAGGTCGCGCTCGGACGCGAGCGTGGCGAGGACGTGACCGAGCAGGAGAAGGTGCTGGGCAAGGTGCGCCAGCTCCACGAGATGAACCCCATGCTCGGCCTGCGCGGCGTGCGGCTCGGGATCCTCAAGCCGGGCCTCTACGCGATGCAGGTGCGCGCGATCATCGAGGCGGCGTGCCAGGTCCGCAAGGGGGGCGGCGACCCGAGGGTCGAGATCATGATCCCGCTGGTCGCGACACGGCCCGAGCTGCAGCAGACGCGCGACGAGCTCGAGCCGGTCGCGCAGGAGATCCTCCAGCGTGAGGGCGTCGCGTTCAGTCACCTCGAGTGGGGGACCATGGTCGAGCTGCCGCGTGCGGCGGTGACCGCCGGCGAGATCGCCGAGAGCGCCGACTTCTTCTCGTTCGGGACGAACGACCTGACCCAAACCGCGTTCGGGTTCAGCCGAGACGACATCGGCAAGTTCGTAGCGATGTACGAGGAGCGGAAGCTCGTGCCCGCGAACCCGTTCGTGACGATCGACCTGCCTGGGGTCGGTCGGCTGATGAAGATCGCGAGCGACGAGGGCCGCGCGGCCAACCCGTCGCTGCACCTGGGTATCTGCGGCGAGCACGGAGGCGACCCGGCGAGCGTGGGGTTCTGTCACGAGCTCGGGTTGGACTACGTGAGCTGTTCGCCGTTCCGCGTCGAGACGGCTCGCCTCGCGGCGGGACAGGCTGCGGTCGGCGGGTTCTCCTCGGCGACCGCATGAGCGATCCCTTCACGGGGATCATCGAAGAGGTCTTCCGGTATCTCGACAACGCCCCGCCCGACGTGACGTCCGGGGAGCGTCTGCTCATCGGAGCGCAGCAGGTGGAAGCCGCGAAGATCGGGGCCGCACGGACCCGATGGTTGGATGAGCACCACGCGGAGCGAACGTTCTCGTGTGGCGTCGTGAGGTGGGAGGCGTCGACGGAGACCGGCGTTGTGACGGTCGAGGTGTTCGTCACCGCCGTCGTGACCGACACCTCGGTCGTGTTCCTCGTCGATCGTCCGGATGGATCCAGCGGCATCCCCGTCGAGGTCGGATCGATCGGCCGAGCCTCGATCGCAGACGTCGAGGTGTTCCATCTGGACGGTCGAAGCGTCCCGCGTCCGGCCTCCGAGCCGATCGATCCGGAGCCGGAGGTGATCCTGGTGATCACGTGGCGCGACACAGCTAGGGCCGCAGCGGCGCAGCGATTGGTGTTCGGTTCGTCATGGGAAGCATGGCGAGCGGTCGACCAGTTGCGGGCTGCGACGCTGTCGCCCGATCGCCCCGCCGACTGAGCACCCCTTTTGACGAGGGTCGCTCGGTCCCCTCGGGGCGTTCCACCGTGCGCTCGCTATCTTCCGACGATGCCGATCGCGATACGGCAGATGACCGCCGACGACTGGTCGCTTGTCCGGGATGTGCGACTGCGTGCGCTCGCCGACGCTCCGACGGCGTTCGCAGCGCGGCTCGAGGACGAACGCGACCGGCCCGAGTCCGCATGGCGGGAGCGGCTTTCGTCCGTCACGTCGGGTACGTTCCTTGCCGTCGATGAGGATGTGGCCGTCGGGATCGTCGCGGTGTTCCTGACACCCGACGATGGGTCCCGCGCGCATCTCGTCTCGATGTGGGTTTCACCCGAGCGTCGGAAAGCTCGCATCGCGAGGGCGTTGATCGATGCTGTTCTGAGGTGGTCGCGTGACCACGGGGCACAGAGCGTCGAACTGTGGGTCACGGTGACGAACGAGGCCGCCCGGCGTCTCTATCTCCGTTCCGGCTTCCGAGAGACGGGAGTGCGGCAGGCGCTTCCATCTGATCCATCGATCGAGGAGGTCGAGATGCGACTGGTTCATCGAGGCGCTTGATCACAAGCCAACCGATGTGACGTCAGGCACGACCGAGCGTTTCACGCCTCCGTAGGCTGCGCGGTCCTCCCTCCTCCCCGTGAGGAGGTGTCATGCGGATCCTTGGAACGCCGAGGCCGATACGCGCGGGGGCGGTGCTCGTTGCCGCGATCTGTGCCTTCGCGATCGCGCATGCCGTAGGGGCGGCGTCGGCCTCGCCCATCGACATCTGGGTGCACGACCACTCGAGTGATGTGATCAAGCCACGTCCCGACGGACTCGCCGAGATCCAGGCGACGTTCGGGCCGGTGTGCGGCGACAACTCGAACGGGGCTCGGTCCTACTGGCCGTCGCAGGACGCGGATGGTCCCGGCTACGTCTACTACGACCCCTACATCGGCAAGAACGTGGGCGGTAACATCCGCGGACACGTTCAGTTCGATCACAAGGACGACGCCGTCCGGTATCTGGTGGGCGGCTACAACTGCCGGTACATCTCAGGGACGACCGAGTGGTCGCTGCACGCGTGGGGCGCCGCGATCGACACCAACAGCGCGACGAATCCCGTCGGCCAAGATCACTGGAACGGCGTCGGCTCCGACGGCAAGAAGTACGGCACCTATCTCCCCGACGTCTGGGCCGGACCGTACCCGGGCCACAAGTTCTTCTGGGGCCTCAACTGGCCCAACAAGCCCGACCCCATGCACTTCCAGTACGCGACCGGCTACTGAGCGGGAGGTTCGATGCGAACGAGATCGTTGATCGTCGCCGCGCTGTGCGGTGTGACCATCCTCGGGTGGGCGTTGGGGCACGGCTCTGAGCCGGCCGTCGCTGCGCACGAGTGTCCGGCAGACGTCGGTGCGGCCGATCGTAGCGCTGGCATCGCCGCCGTAGAGGATGGGCAGCTCATCGGTGTTCCCGCCTTGGGCGCCGAAGGGCAGCTCGGATCGAAAGCGGTCGTACGCCAGGTCGCAACGAACGGTGAGGGCGCCGCGTATGTCGAAGACCGTCGGGGCGCCGACGCGATCGTCCTCGCGACGCCGGATGGGTCGCGGGTTCTGCCGCAATCCGGAGAGGCGTACCACCCGACCTGGTCGGCCGGGGGTTCCGTCGCGTGGGGCCTCGACGACCGGCTGGTCGTGCGCTCGACGTCCGGAACGCGAACGATCGCCGGTCCCGAGCCGGGCGGCATCGTGTTCGCACTGGTCTATGTCGGGCGCGACATCGTCGCCGCGGTTTCGGCCGCACCGACGGATGCCGTGCCGGAGGATGAGTGGTCCGATGACCTCTGGCTGCTCCGGAGCGGGCGGTGGCATCGACTCACGGCGTTCGCGGCGGGAACCGACCGGTGGACGGCGATCCGCACGCCGTTCGTCTCTTCGGACGGCTCGGTCGAGTTCGTGGTCGTCCAAGGACGCGGATCTGAAGACGCCCTCCCCGCGTTCTCGCTCTGGCGGCTGCGAGGTACGAGCGCGCATCGGGTGGTGGCCCTCGGCGGGGAGCGGTACCTGGCCGGATACTCACCCGACGGTGCTCGTCTGTGGAACGTCCCGGACCGGGCGACCGAGACGTGGCTGATCCAGCGCGACACGCCGAACGGTCTGCTGACGGTGGGCTGTGGAGCGGTTGCCGTCGATCCCATGGACGTGCCCGACCCAGACCACATCGGACACGCTGCGCCCGCACCGCGGGTGCGGTCGATCGAGCGGACCGAGTCGACCGACCCGGGCGATCCGATGGAGGTGGCGTTGTTGATCGGCGATTTCCCGACCCAGGTCGCGGCCGACGTCGTGGCACAGCAGGTCACGGCGACCTATGCCGGCAGCCTGCCCGTCGATGTCGTCCAGGGCGGCCGTGGGTCGACGATCGTGAAGCCCGACCGTTGGGCGGTCGTGGTTCGGCTGCCCGCGACGACGGACGGAAGCGCCGAACTCGTCGCACTGCAGACGAGACTGCCCGACTACGCTGACCACATGTGGGTGGTCGTCCCATGACCCCGCACAGCTCGTCGCTCCTGAGGTTGAGCGCGGTCGCGGCCCTTGTCGCCTTGACCGCGTGTGCCTCCGGCACGACCCCGACGGGTCCGTCCGGTGCGTCGTCTCCAGCGTCGTCGGCCCCATCGGTGAGTACTCCGGTGGTCGGAGCCCCGATGCGGACGTGGGTCGCTGTGCTCGACACGGCCGAGGACCCCGGACGATTGAACGATGCTCGGAACAACGTCCTGCATGAGCTCGGCAACGTGCTCGAGGGTTCCGTCGTGATCTCGCCGGGTGCGTGTCTACAGGGACTTCCCGATGAGTTCACCGACGGGTATGTCCTCGCGATCCAGCGCGAGAGCCGAGAGGACGTGCGTGCTCTGGTGTCGTTGCTGTCTCAGGAACCGGCGTTCATGGGTGATGTCACGATCGTGTGCTCAGATTGACGTAGGCGCTTCGCATGGGGGCGGCGCTTCGCGCCGCCCCCGTAGCATCCCTCCGTGGGCTGGTTCCGCAGACACCCGGTCTGGACCGTTGTCTTCCTCATCGCCTTCGTCGCATCCGTTCTGGTCGGTGGGTCGGCGGTCACGGTCTGGCGAGCCGCGCATCACGATGGTGCTGCCGACGTCCAGCGTGCGGACGCGATCGTCGTGCTCGGCGCCGCGCAATACAACGGCGTCCCGTCGCCGGTGTTCCAGGGTCGACTCGACCACGCCGTGCTGCTATGGAACCAGGGACGAGCCGATCTCGTGATCACCGTGGGATCGAAGCAGCCCGGCGACCGTTACACCGAGGCCGGTTCGGGTGCCGCGTATCTGGAGCAACACGGCGTTCCCGCCGACAAGATCGTGGCGATCCCCATCGGACACACCACGTATCAGAGCTTGCAGGCGGCGACGAACGAGATGGCGCACCGTGGCCTCGACTCGGCGTTCCTCGTCTCGGATCCATGGCACAACGCACGGCTCGACGCGATGGGAAGCGACCTCGGCATCGAGGCGTATCCATCGGCGACGTGGACCTCGGCGGACACCTCGGTGATCACGCGCGGCAAGGAGTACGCGAGAGAGACGTTCGCATACCTCTATTACCGGCTCTTCGGCGGCAGCTGAGCTGCGTCGGAGGGCGCCGGTACCATGGCTTAGTGGAAGCCCCCCGTGAACGCACCGAAGGCATCGAGCGCGACACGTTGTCGCCGTTCGCCGTGCGTTCCGCGGAGTCGAAAGGCCGCGAGCACACCGAGGCGCTCGATCCGCTGCGCACGTGCTTCCAGCGCGACCGCGATCGGATCGTCCACGCCAAGGCGTTCCGACGCCTCAAGCACAAGACGCAGGTCTTCCTCGCCCCCGAAGGCGATCACTACCGCGTCCGCTTGACCCACACGCTCGACGTCAGCCAGATCGCCCGAACGGCGGCGCGTGCGATCGGGCTCAACGAGGACCTGACCGAAGCGATCTCCCTCGGCCATGACCTCGGTCACACCCCGTTCGGCCATCTCGGCGAGCAGGCCCTCACGCCGATGCTCGAGCGACCGTTCCGCCATTCCGAGCAGTCGCTGCGGGTTGTGGACTACCTCGAGAACGAGGGCGAGGGCCTCAACCTCAGCTGGGAGGTGCGCGACGGCATCTTGCACCACCCGTGGTCGATGCCGGAGCCTTCGACCCTCGAGGCGCAGGTCGTTCGGTTCGCGGACCGGATCGCCTACGTCAACCACGATGTGGACGACGCGATGCGAGCCGGCGTGCTCGATCCGAAGGAGCTCCCGGCGCAGGCGATCGAGGTCCTCGGCGAGACTCACGCCGAGCGGATCAACATGTTGGTCACCGACCTGGTCGCGACCAGCACCGATGCGGCCGAGGTCCGCCTGTCGCCGCAGGTCTTCCGAGCCCTCGATAGGCTCCGCGACTTCCTGTTCGCCGAGGTCTACTTACGCACCGCGGCGGGGGACGAGCACGACCGGGCGATCAAGCTCCTTCGCGAGCTGTTCGCCTACTACCACGACCATCCCGACGAGCTTCCCCCCGAGTACCACCGGGTTCCGGGCGACCTCGCCACCCGCGTGGCAGACTTCATCGCCGGCATGACCGACCGATACGCAGTCCGAACCTACGAGCAGCTCTTCCTTCCCCGGGGTTGGCTCCTGTAACCGGGGGACCTGTGGCCCGCATCCGCCAAGAAGACGTCGAGGCAGTCAAGGAACGGACGGACATCGTCCAGCTCGTTGGCCAGTACCTCACGCTCAAGAAGTCCGGCCACGACTCCCTGACCGGCCTATGCCCGTTCCATCAGGAGAAGACCGGCTCGTTCAGCGTGTCGCCGGCCAAGCAGGTCTTCTATTGCTTCGGGTGCGGCAAGGGCGGCGACGCGATCACGTTCCTGCGCGAGCTCGAACACCTCTCGTATGTGGAGGCGATCGAGCGGCTGGCGTCGACCGCCGGCGTCACCCTCCGCTACGAGGGCGACTCGGCGATCGAACGACGAGCGGCCGAGCGCCGCAAGGCGCTGTTCCGGGCGAACGAGCAGGCAGCGTCGCTGTTCTCGACGATGCTGAGGTCGGGCAAGGAGGCCACCGACGCCCGGGCGTACGTGACCGAACGCGGCATCACGCCCGAGTCGATCGAGACCTTCGAGATCGGGTACGCGCCGGGTTACTCGGACTTTCTGCTCCGGCGGCTGGCCGGCAACCGCGATCTCTCGTCCGAGATCCTGCTCGAGGCGGGCCTCGCGAGCCGAGGTGAAGACGGGACCGTGCGCGATCGGTTCCGTGGCCGGCTCACGTTCCCTATCCAAGACCTCCAGGGCCGTCACATCGGCTTCGGCGCCCGTGTGCTCCCGTCCGACGCCCGCGCGGGGGAGCAGGCGAAGTACCTCAACACCGCCGAGACGCCGATCTACCGCAAGCACGAGGTCCTCTACAACATGCATCGCGCCCGGCAGGCGGTCGCGAAGACCGGCGACGTGTTCGTCGTCGAGGGCTACACCGACGTGATCGGGCTGGCACAGGCCGGCATCGCCAACGTCGTCGCGACATGTGGCACGGCGCTGGGAGAGCGCCACTTCGAGCAGCTCTCGCGTTTCGCGACCCGCGCGATCCTGTCGTTCGACTCCGACGAGGCCGGTGCCCGGGCGGCCGAGCGGGCGTTCGGCTTCCAGGAGCGGTACCCGATCACCGCGGTCGTGCTGATCATGCCCGACGGCTTGGACCCCGCCGACTTCGTGGCCAAGCACGGCGCCGATGCCGTCAGCGCGGCCGCGGCCTCGGCGAGGCCGCTCGTCGAGTACATGGTCCGGCGCACGGTCGAGCGGCACGACCTGGGCACGATCGAGGGCCGGTCTGCTGCGGTGGCCGATGCCCTGCCGATCCTCGAGCGCCTCAACGACCCGATCCGCCGGTCCGAGTACGAGGGCTTGCTCGCCGATCTCGCCGGCGTCTCGCACGCGAGCGTCGCCCAGTCGCTCGCGCGCGATCTCAGCGGCAAGCCCGCCGAGGTCGCGTCGACGATGAAACGCGGCACCGCGCGCGAACGCCTCGAGCGCGAAGTGGTCAAGCTCATCGCGCGCGGCGATCTTGGACCGGACCTCGCCGCGACCATCGACGAGTCCGACTTCTCGACGCCGAAACAACGCGCGCTGTTCGCAGCGCTCCGCGATGTGAAGTGGGACTCGGGCACGATCGTCGGCGGCGAAGACGGCGATCTCGCCGCGAAGGTCGCTGCGTTGATCGTCGAACCGCTCGAGGGCGAACCCACGCCCGCGTACGCGGAGGCGGTCGCCGACCGCCTGGGCACGTTCGTGCTCAAGGCGCAGAGCGACGAGATCCGCGGCAAGCTCCAGCGGATG
>DASYOY010000069.1:0-8834 GCA_036007245.1 Actinomycetota bacterium
GTGGGGAACCCGGCGCCGCCGCGCCCGCGCAGCCCGCTCGCCTTCACGACCTCGACGATGTCGGCGTCGCTCATCGCGACCGCCTTCTTCAGCGCCGCGTAGCCACCGGCTGCGACGTAGCCGTCGAGCCCGATCACGTCGGCGTTCGACCAGTTGCGGGTGAGACGCGGCTCGAACGTCACGAGGCCGGCACCTCCTCGAGACCGGCCAGCGCGCGCGACGCGGCCTTGAAGTTCGCGAACACGGGACCGCGCGCAGGCGCCGGCACATCGCCGCCCCGCAGCGACGCGATCAGCTCGCGCATCCGTTCGGGCGTGACCTCGTCGTGGTTGCAGAAGTCGACCTGCACCGCCGGCGCGTGATCGCACACGCCGAGGCACTCCTCTTCATGGACCGTGAACAGCCCGTCGTCGGACCGTTCCATGCCGTGCGTCACGCCCGCTGCTTCGTGCGCGGCCTCGTATACCGCGTTCGCGCCGCGTAGCTTGCACGCGAGGTTGGTGCAGACGTTCACGACGTGCTCGCCCGTGGGCCGCAGCCGGTACATCGAATAGAACGTCGCGACCGCCTCAACCTCGGCGGTCGTGATGCCGAGCAGCTCACCGATCTCACGGAGCGCGTCCTGCGAGACCATCCCGTCGATCGACTGCGCGAGGTAGAGCAGCGGCATGATCGCGGAACGCTCGCGCGATGCCGGGTAGCGGGCCATGATCGCCCGCGCGTCGTCCAGCGCCCCTGCCTCGAACACCTTCTTGGCCCCACCCTCCTGCATCAGCGATCGACCCCGCCCATCACCGGATCGAGCGAGGCGATCGCCGGGATGATGTCGGCGATCAGCGCGCCCTCGATCAGGTCGGGCACCGCCTGCAGGTTCACGAACGAGGGGTCGCGGATCTTGACCCGGTACGGCCGGTTCCCACCGTCGGAGACCACGTACATCCCGAGCTCGCCGCGCGGCGCCTCGACCGCCATGTAGACCTCGCCCGGCGGCACCTCCACGCCCTGCGTCACCATCTTGAAGTGATGGATCAGGGCCTCCATCGACTCCTCCATGATGTGCGCGAGGTACGCGGGGTCGTTGCCGATCCCGTCCGGGCCGACGGAGAGCTTGGCCTGCCAGCCAACCTTGGGGTCGTCGATCATCACCGGGCCCGGCATGTCGGCGAGCCGCGAGAACGCCTGCTCGACGATCTTCAGCGACTCGCGCATCTCGTCGATCCGCACGCGGTAGCGCGCGTACGCGTCGCCCTCTGTGCGCGTGACCACGTCGAAGTCGTAGGTCTCGTAGCCGCAGTACGGCTCGTCCTTGCGGAGGTCGAGCGCGACGCCGGCGCTTCGGAGCGGCGGGCCGGTGATGCCGAGCTGCATGCAGCGCTCGGCCGACATGACCGCGACGTCGGTGTTCCGCTCGCGCCAGATCGGGTTGTCGTTCAGCAGCGTCTCGTACTCGTCGATGCGGTGCGGCAGCAGGTCGATCAGGTCGCGGAGCTGGCGCGGCGCCTCCTCGGGCAGGTCCATCACCACGCCGCCGGGACGGATGTACGCGTGGTTCATGCGCAGACCGGTGATCACCTCGAAGATCTCCATGATCAGCTCGCGTTCGCGCAGGCCGTAGAGCATCACGGACGAGGCGCCCAGCTCGAGGCCGCCGGTCGCGAGCGCCACCAGGTGCGACGTGATGCGGTTCAGCTCGCAGACGAGCACCCGGATCACCTGCGCCCGCGGCGGAACCTCCACGCCGAGCAGCCGCTCGACGGCCATGCAGTACGCGAGCTCGTTGAAGAACGGCGCGACGTAGTCGGCGCGCGTCACGTAGGTCACGCCCTGCACCCACGAGCGGTACTCGGTGTTCTTCTCGATGCCGGTGTGCAGGTAGCCGATCACCGGCTTGACGCGGATGATCGTCTCGCCATCCAGCTCCAACAGCAGGCGGAGCACCCCGTGGGTCGAGGGGTGCTGCGGCCCCATGTTGATGATCATGGTTTCCTGGCGGTAGTCGCCGGTCGACGGATCGCGGAAGCCGTCGGTGACGTCGCCGGACGGATCGAACGGCGCGACGGGGAGGTCGTGGCGGCTGGTGCTCACGCCATGCCTCGCTCGTCGATCGGCGGCATCGTCGCGCCCTTGAACCACGTCGGCACCCCGCCGAGCGGCTCGTCCTTCCGCAGCGGATGCCCCTCCCAGCCCGCCGGCAACAGGATCCGCGTCAGGTCCGGATGTCCGTCGAACTCGATCCCGTACAGGTCGAACGTCTCGCGCTCGTGCCAGTTCGCCGTGGGAAACAGCTCCGTCACGCTCGGCACGTGCTGGTCGTCCTCGCGCACCGGCACCTTCACGCGCAGTCGCTGCACGAGCGCGGTCGACCGCAGCTCGTACACGACCCAGAACGCGGGGTCGCGGTCCGGCCAATGCGTCGCGGTCACCGACGACAGCGCGTCCAGCTCGATACCGCGCTCGTCGCGGAGCCACGCGAGCGCGTCGAGCAGCTCGTCACGATCGATCACGACGGTCGCTTCACCACGTGCGACGACGACGTCGGGATAGCGAGCCTCAACCGCCGCCGCGAGCTCGGCGACGATCACTTGAACGGTTCCTCCGTCCGCACCTTCTTCTGGAGCGTGAGGATCCCGTACATCAGCATCTCGGGCTTCGGCGGGCAGCCCGGCACGTAGACGTCCACGGGGACGATCGTGTCGACGCCCTGCACCACGGCGTAGTTGGTGAACATCCCGCCGGCCGACGCGCACACGCCCATCGAGATGACCCACTTCGGATCGGCCATCTGGTCGTAGATCCGGCGGAGCGCCGGCGCCATCTTCTGCGAGACACGGCCCGACACGATCATCAGGTCGGCCTGGCGCGGCGACGCGCGGAAGACCTCCATCCCCCAGCGCGACAGGTCGTACTGACCGGCGCCGGTCGCCATCATCTCGATCGCGCAGCATGCGAGCCCGAAGGTCGCGGGCCACATCGATTGCTTGCGCGCCCACCCGATCGCGCGGTCCAGCGTGGTCAGCAGGACGCCGCGCTCGACCTCGTCCTCGATCTCCTCCGGGGTGGTGCCGAGATGCACGCCCTCATAGCGCTCAACCGGCATGCGCGGCCTCCTCCAGCGCGCGCTCCCGCTCCTCCTCCTTCGCGCGCTCCAGCGCGACGACCTCATCGGGCTCGCTCGGCGTCACGTCCTGGTGGGCCCAGTCGAACCCGCCCTTGCGCCAGATGTAGGCGTAGGCGACGAACACGAGCCCCACGAACACGGCCATCTCCACGAGACCGAAGAGCCCGAGGCGCCGGAACGACACGGCCCAGGGGAACAGGAAGATCGTCTCGATGTCGAAGATGATGAACAGCATCGCGACGACGTAGAACTTGACGCTGAAGCGCTCACCACGCGGCAGCCGGACGGGGTCGTTGCCGCACTCATACGCCGAGCTCTTGACCGGGTTCGGGTGGTTCGGACGCAGCAGCGACGACGCGACGATGGAGCCGACCGCGAAGATCGCCGCGAGCCCGCCCATCACCACGATCGGCAGGTACTCGGTCAGCATCGCGCCATCCTACGAGGCATGGTTCATGCCGCCTTCGCCAATCGGAGCGCCAGGTCGAGCATCCGGTCCTGCAGGTCGCCGTCGCGGCCGTCGGACAGGTTCGCCATCGCGCGGAGCGCGAACGACATGATCCCCCGTCGCGGCAACAGCGCGTTGGTCGCGCGGCCCATGATCGCCGGCTTACCGATCACCGAGGCGAACCACCGGCCGACCATGAAGTAGGCGCCGTACGTGTCCTCGAGCAGCCGCGGGTACTGCATCGTGACCGCCGGGCGGTCGGTGATCAGCGCCTCGTGGACCAGCTCGGCGGCGATCTGCCCGGTCTCGATCGCGTAGGCGATGCCCTCGCCGTTGAACGGGTTGACCGCGCCCGCCGCATCGCCCACCAACAGCAGGCCCGGCACCGCCTGCGGGGTTCGGTTCAGCCCCATCGGCAGCGGTCCGGAAAGCACGCGCCCTTCGGCCGTCTCTTCCCCGATGCCCCACTCCGGCGGCAGCATCCGCGCGAACGCGTCGAACAGATGCTGCGCCGAGACGTCCTTGAAGTTCGCGAAGGTATTGAGCAGCCCCGCGCCGAGGTTGATCCGCCCGCCCGCGACCGGGAACAGCCAGCCGTAGCCGGGCAGCAAGAGGTCGCCGTCCCATAGGTCGAGCCACGACTCGATCCACGGTCCCGGGTGATAGTCGATGCGGTAGTAGCGGCGCGCCGCGATCCCCAGCGGCTTCTTGGGATCCCGCGTAACGCCCGCGGGCTTGCCGAACCGGCTCGCCGCACCGTCTGCAGCGATCACGAAGCGCGCGCGGATCTCGGCAGGCTCGGCGTCGCGCTCCGTCGGCGGCCGCACGGTCGCGCCGGCGACGTATCCGTCGACGAACCGCGGGCCGATCGCCTCCGTCTGTTCCATCAGCCGCGCGCCGGCCTTCACGGCACGCTGCGCCAACAGATGATCGAACCCTTCGCGCGGCATCACGAGGCCGTACGGCGGGAACGACGTGAGGTCGGGCCAGGGAAGCGAGATCGTCGTCCGGCGCGAATGCGTGCGCAGGCCGATGACCTTCTCGAAACCGGGATCGGAGGTGTCGACCCCCATGTCCTCGATCGCCTTGACCGACCGCGGCGTGAGGCCGTCGCCGCACACCTTCTCTCTCGGGAACGCGGCCTTCTCGACGACGGTCACGTCGATCCCGTGCCGTGCGAGGTGGTAGGCGGTCGCAGACCCGCCCGGCCCGGCGCCGACCACGAGCACGTCGGTCTCGAACGACTCCACCCTCACGCCCCCTCAGACCCAGCCGCGCAGTGACGGCGGGAGCTTGTGAAAAGTTTCACAAGCTCAGCCTACCGCCGCCACAGGCGAGCGACCGCGGCAGTCTAGCCCTGTGGCCGGTGGTCCCACGTGGCCACCACGGCCGGAACCACCCGCAGGAACCCAAGGATCGGGACGGCGTCGGCGAGCTGCTCGAAGCCCTCGCCCGCCAGCAGCGTCCGGTACTTGTCGTGCCACGCGCTCATCGGCGCACGAAGGTCCGGATGCTCGGCCGGCATCAGCTCGGCGACCCCTTCGACCCGGGCGCCGGTCAGCTCGGTCCAGTCGCGTCCGCGGTCGATCAGCACCGAGACCCGCGGGTCGCGAAGGGCGTCCTCCCAGGTGGTGTCGCCGACGCGCGTGGCGACCCAGATCGCGTCCTCGAGCCAGACGAACCACCGCGGCGCGACGTGCGGGCCGCCGTCGGGCCGCACGGTCGCGACGCGGCACATCGGGATGTCGCGGAACATCCGGCGGATCGCGCTGACGTCTTCGGTCACAGCGACCCCACCAGGGTCGCGAGGGCATCGAGGGTGTCGGCCGCGGTCCGATCGAGGCTCGGATCAACGAGCGCTGCCCGGGAGCTCTCGACGAGGGCCGCCGCCTCCGCGCGCGAGGCGCCGGGCGCGGCGTCGCCGTCGGCGAGGTCGTCCAACAGCTGGAAGGCCGCACCGAGCGGGCGTGCGAAGGCGCGGAGCGCCTCCTCGACATCGGGGCCGGCACCGGCCAGCGCCGCACCGAGCAGCACAGGCCCCTCCACGGTGTACGCGCCACCCTTGAGATACGCGACCGTCGCGGGGTCGACGTCGAGGTTCGCCACAGACAGGTACGCCCCGAGTGCGAGCTCCAGGCGCATCCGCGCCAGGCGTGCCGTGCCCGCCAACTGCCGGTCTGGCGGGAATCCGGCCGTCGAGAACAGCTCCTCGGCGAAGGCGGCGGCGAGGTCGCCCGCCACGATCGCCACGGCGATCCCGACCCGCTCCGGGTCTGCCTGGCCGCGGTCCTTCGCCGCCGCGATCTGCCGAGCGCGCGCGGACGGTTCCCCCCGCCGTTCGTCGTCGGCATCCATCACGTCGTCGTGCAGGAGAGCCATCGTGTGCAGGAGTTCGACGGCGGCGGCGGCCTGCCAGATCTCCGGCCCGTCGGCGCCACCCGCGGCCCGATAGCCCCAGTAGGTACAGGCGGGGCGAAGGCGCTTCCCCCCGGCGCGGACGAGGCGCTGGATCTCCTCGACAGGCTCCGCCGTTCGGTGATCCACGGCGTTCGCCTCCTCGCGCCGTTCCGCGAGGAAGGCCTCCAAGATCGCGTCGACCCGACGGACGACGGGCTCGAGGACGGAGGCGGTTGCCGCGGCGGACACGGCGGCAGTATCCCAAGTGTGGGTCGAGCGGCCGAGGGAACGTCTCCCTATCATGTGGGTCAGCCCATGAAGCGGACGTTCCGTTCCCTCGCGACCACCACCGCGGTGCTGACGCTGCTGCTGATCGCGTGGGGCGGCATCGTGCGAACCACGGGGTCGGGTGACGGGTGTCCGGACTGGCCCACCTGCTTCGGCCGGTGGATCCCGCGGGCCGAGTACCACACGCTGATCGAGTACACGCACCGCCTCCTCGCGTTCCTCGCGGGCGTCGCGTCACTTGCCCTGGCCGCCGTCGGGGGGTGGTCGCTGATCAAGCGGGGACCGGTCGAGCGGCTCACTGCCTGGCTCGCGGTGGCGCTGCTCCCGCTGTTCATCGTCCAGGCGCTGATCGGCGGTTGGATCATCCACTCCGGGGAGAACCCGAGCGTGGTGACGCTGCACTTCGCCGTCGCGTTCATCGTGCTCGGCCTGGTCGTGGTGATCGCGGCCCGGACCCGCCTGGACACCGGCGCGGGCGGTGACCGGAGCTACGCCCGCCTGACGCTCATCACGGCGGCCGCCACGTACGCCTTGCTGCTGGTCGGGACCTATGTGCGGGCCGAGAACGCCGGCCTCGCCTTCCGCGAATGGCCCCTGATGGGCCAGAGCCTCGTGCCCGACCTGTCGCTCCCCGGCGCCGTCGCGATGTTCGCCCACCGGATGCTCGCGATCGTCGTCGTCGCCTTGGTCGCCTGGACGATGATCCGCGCCCGCACGATGACGCCGCGGTCGCCGTTGCTCGTCCGGCTGTCGACCGCGGCGCTGATCCTGCTGATCTTGCAGGTGTTGGTCGGAGGCGCCAACGTGCTCACGGAGCTCGCGACCTGGGCGCGGGCGTCCCACGTGGCCATCTCCGCCCTGATCTGGGCGACCGTCGTCGCGCTCACGGTCGCGGCCCGCGTCGAGCCGTCGGGAGACCGATCGCCCGATCGGGAGACCGCTCCGGAGACCGAAGACGTCAAGCCACCGACGATGGGTGACACGATCCGCGCCTACGTCGCGCTCACCAAGCCGCGGATCATCGTCCTGCTGCTGATCATCACCGTGCCCGCGATGGTGCTCGCGGCCGGCGCGATCCCCTCGCTCGCGCTGATCCTGGTGACGCTGATCGGCGGCACCCTGGCCGCGGGCGCCGCGAACGCGATGAACATGTACCTGGATCGCGACATCGACCAGGTGATGCGCCGGACCCGTCAGCGGCCGTTGCCGAAGCACAAGATCGAGCCCGAGGCCGCGCTCCGCTTCGGGTTCGTGCTCGCCGCGATCGCGTACGCGTTCCTCGCGATCACCGTGAACGTGCTTGCTGCTGCCCTGGCGCTGAGCGCGATCGCGTTCTACGTCTTCGTCTACACGATGTGGCTGAAGCGCTCGACCGACCAGAACATCGTGATCGGCGGGGCCGCCGGCGCCGTGCCCGTCCTGGTCGGATGGGCGGCGGTCACCGGTTCGGTCGCCATGCCCGCGATCGTGCTGTTCAGCGTCGTGTTCCTGTGGACGCCGCCGCACTTCTGGGCCCTCGCGCTGCGGATGCGGGACGACTACGCGGCGGCCGGCGTCCCGATGATGCCGGTGGTCCGCGGCGACGACGAAACCCGCCGGCAGATCTTCCTCTACTCGCTGGTCCTGTTCGGGGTGACGCTTGTGCTGATCCCGATCGCCTCGATGGGGCCGGTCTACACCGCGACGGCGGTGGTCTTGGGCGGCGTGTTCGTCTACCGCTGCCTGCAGCTGTGGCGGGAGCCCACCGACGACCAGGCCTGGCGGGTCTTCAAGTTCTCGCTGCTCTACTTGGCGGGGCTGTTCGTCGCAGTAGCGCTCGACGCGCTGGTCTGACCCGCGAGCACCTGGTCGAGCACCCCTGAGAGCTGGGCGGCACTCGTCGCCCCCGGACCGATCATGTAGCGGATCGTCCCCGTCTTGTCGACCACGTACGTGTCGGGCAGGCCCACGTAGTCGAGCGACGCCGCGAACTTCCCCGTGGGGTCGGCGATGCTCGGATAGGGCACGTGGTAGCTCTGGACCCACGCGTTGGCCGCGGCGTCCTGGTCCATGTGGTCGATCCCTAGGAACCGCACCCCTTGGCTCGCGTAGCGCTTCGCGACGGCAACGAGCTCGGGCTGTTCCATCTGGCACGGGGTGCACCAAGACGCCCAGGCGTTGATCACGAGGACCTTGCCGGCGAAGTCGGCGGTCGACAGGTCGTTGCCGTCCAGCGACGGACCGCTCAGCGTCGGCAACGGCTTGTCCATCGTGCGGACGGTCGTGCTCGCGTCCGACGAGGACTGGTCGGTCGTCCCGGTACACGCCGCCAGCGCGAACACCGCGATGAGAACGGCGATCCAGTGAGCTCGGCGCATACGGACCACGGTACTCAACGGCCGCGGATCAGCCGACGGTGACCGTGCCGTTCATATCCGGGTGCACGTCACAGTGGAAGTAATACGACCCGGGTTTGAGCGCAGGGATGTGATACTGGGTCGTATTCACCCCGATCACGATCGCGCCCGTGAACAAGGGGTTCGTCGCCGAGGCATCCGGGAAGATCGCGATGTCGTGCGGCACGCCCGAGTCCTGGTTGTCGAA